>CAIYYA010000223.1 GCA_903930255.1 uncultured beta proteobacterium | reverse complement strand
TAGTCTTTAGTCTTTAGTCTTTGATTTTTTAACTAATAACTAATAACTAATTTTCCAGATCGGGTTAGCGCGAGGCGGGCAAGCCGATCTGGATAATTTGTCAGCCGAAAACCCTGCGTGCAGGTTTTTCGATTGGTAAAGGCAAAAATCTATGGAAACCCCAAAAATAGTTCTCAACGTGAATGGCATCGAGGTCATTTACAACCACGTCATTCTGGTGCTTAAAGGTGTCTCGCTGAATGTGCCAGAAGGCAAAATTGTGGCCATCCTGGGCGGCAATGGCGCCGGCAAAACCACCACACTGCGGGCCGTTTCCAACTTGCTCAAAGGAGAGCGCGGCGAGGTTACCAAAGGCAGCATTGAACTGCGCGGTGAACGCATCGAAAACCTGTCACCAGCCGACCTGGTGCAGCGTGGTGTGGTGCAGGTGATGGAAGGCAGGCATTGTTTTGCCCACCTGACGATTGAAGAAAACCTGCTCACCGGCAGCTACACGCGTAAAGACAAGGGCGAAATTGCGGCCAACCTGGAAAAAGTCTACACCTACTTCCCGCGCCTCAAAACCCGGCGTACCAGTCAGGCGGCCTACACCTCGGGGGGCGAGCAACAAATGTGCGCGATTGGCCGTGCGCTCATGACCAACCCGAGTATGGTGCTGCTCGACGAGCCATCCATGGGGCTGGCACCGCAGATCGTGCAAGAAGTGTTCGAGATTGTGAAAGACCTCAACACCAAAGAAAAAGTGACCTTTTTGCTGGCCGAGCAAAACACCAATATGGCGCTTAAATACGCCGACTACGGCTACATCATGGAGTCTGGCCGGGTGGTGATGGACGGCGTGGCCAGCGATCTCGCCAACAACGAAGACGTGAAAGAGTTTTATCTTGGCATGGGCGGTGGCGAACGCAAGAGCTTCAAGGATGTGAAAAGCTACAAACGCCGCAAACGCTGGTTGGCGTAGCACACCCCCCGGCTTACCCACTTCGTGTGGTCGCTTTCCCCCTTGCAGGGGGCAACACCAGTGGCCCGGCGAAGCCGGTTCCACGGTGTTTCTGGAAGGGTGGCACGCTTCGTATTGCCGCCTGAGCGTTGATTAAATTGAGGAGATAGGGCTATGACCGAATTTTTTGATGCGCTTGAAACGCGCGAGCCGTCTGTGCGTGAAGCGGCGTTGCTGGCCGCGTTACCGCTCCAAGTGGCACATGCCCAAATGGCATCGCCTGCTTTTGCTGAAATTCTCAAAGGTGTCGATGCGGCAAGCATCAAGAGCCGAGCAGCACTGGCATGTTTGCCGGTCACGCGCAAGCACGAGTTGCTTGAGAAACAGCAGCACAGTCGCGCCCAGGGCGGCAATGTTTTTGGAGGTTTTAGTACCGCAGGGTTTGGTGCGCAGATGCCGCGCATTTTTGCCAGCCCAGGCCCGATTTACGAACCTGAAGGCACAGCGCGCGACTACTGGCGCATGGCGCGAGCCATTTTTGCAGCCGGTTTTCGCCCCGGTGAACTGATTCACAACAGTTTTAGCTACCACTTTGTACCCGCTGGCTCCATGATGGAAACCGGTGCCCACGCGCTGGGTTGCACCGTGTTTGCCGGTGGTACCGGTCAGACCGAGCAGCAAGTGCAGGCCATGGCTGAATTAAAACCAGCCGGATATATTGGTACCCCGAGTTTCCTGAAGATCATCGTTGAAAAAGCCGCAGAGATGGGTGTGGCGCTGCCTAGTGTGACCAAGGCCATGTTTGGTGGCGAGGCTTTCCCGCCTAGCCTGCGTGACTGGTTTACGGCACACGGTATTGCTGGCTACCAGTGTTATGCCACGGCAGATTTGGGTTCGATCGCCTATGAAACCAGTGCCCGAGAGGGACTGGTGCTCGATGAAGGTGTGCTGCTGGAGATCGTGCGACCCGGCACGGGTGACCCGGTGGCCGTAGGCGAAGTCGGCGAAGTGGTTGTCACCAGCCTGAACCCCATCTATCCACTGATTCGTTTTGGCACGGGGGATTTGTCTGCTGTGCTGAGTGGCCCTTGCCCCACCGGGCGCAGCAACACGCGCATCAAAGGCTGGATGGGCCGAGCTGACCAAACCACCAAAATTCGTGGCATGTTTGTGCACCCGGGGCAGGTCGATCAAATCGCCAAGCGCTTCCCCGAAGTGATTCGTGCGCGCCTGGTGGTGAGTGGAGAAATGGCCAATGATCAAATGACCCTCAAAGTTGAGAGCGCTTGCAGTGGCCCCGACAGCCTGGCCAGCAAGCTGGCCGAGGCGATTCGTGACGTGACCAAGCTACGCGGCCAGGTCGAAGTGGTGCTGCCCGGCACCCTGCCCAACGACGGCAAGGTGATCGAAGACGCGCGCAGTTACCAATAGCAAATCGATTTCAATTGCTTTGCTCGAGACATGTTGACCCATCAGGCACTAGTGGGTGCGAAGCACACCCTCTCGACTCAATCAACCGACTGCTGAACTAAGCCAATAATCGCATCTGCACCAAAATATTATCGGTAATCACCTTGTACAGCCCGTCAGCATTGCGTAACATACTATCTAATTTATAGTTTGGGAGACATCATGACAAAAAGCGAATTTGGCAATTTCAACTATTTGGTGGTAGATGACGATGATCTGTCACAAGAAGTGCTGGCTGCTTCCTTGAGAAGCCTGGGTGGCCAAAAGATATTTTTCGCCAACGATTCGGCCAGTGCTTGCCAATTGGCACAATGGCACCGGCCTGACTTCGTCTTGCTGGACATCTACATGCCTGGCCTGGATGGTTGGGCTTTGCTGAAACAACTGCGCCAATTGCTGCCAAAGGCCTCGATCCTGATGGTGACCGGTTCACGTCTGCCTGCCGATTTCAACAAATCGATGGATCAACGGGTTGACGGCTATTGCATCAAGCCGGTTATGCCCGACGTGATGGAAAAAGCGTTAATCGGTGCACGCCAACGTCGCTTTCAAGCCAAGTAATCTCACCCAGAGCGCTATAGAGTCGACCCGCGAACATGCACTGGACTCCTGCAGCCACCCTGCCAGCAACTTGGCTGAAGCTTGGCAGTGTGGCGCTAGCATGCCTTGACCTCTGGCCTGGTGCAGCAGTCTTTTTCAACGCAAAACAAAGGCAGCATTTTCTTTTTGGCCAGCGGCATTGCACTGGCAGCGGTGCTCATTGGAGGGCGGCGCTTTGGCTGGGCCATTTTTGTTGGCGCCTGGCTGGCTAGCCTGCTCACTGGCAAAGCGTTCTGGGCAAGCGCCATTCAGGCCGGCGGTGCAACGCTCGGCGCACTGTTTGGGGCATGGCTGCTGCGTCGCAACCCCCGCTTTGATGACCAGCTGCGCACGCTGTCAGATTTTTTACAACTGCTGGTGTTTGGCGGTTTTGTCAGCGCCAGTGTCAGCGCCATGCTGGGTAGCAGCACTTTTTTGCTGCAAGGCTTTGTCAGCAGCAGTGAATTTTGGGCTTGTGTGCTGGACTGGTGGATGGGTGATGTGCAGGGGGTTTTGCTGCTCACACCATTTATTCTGCTTTGGCGACCTCAGGCATCAGCGCCCTATCAACGCCCTTCGCTGCTCTTTCTGGGCGAATCAGCACTTGCCTTTGCCGGGATCATTCTTGGCGCAGGCATTATTTTTCTTGAATGGGCACGACATTTGCCTACCTATCCGAATCTGATTGCAGATTCAGCTGCCAAAGCTTACTGGATGTTTTTGTGCATCGCCTGGGTCGCCCTGCGACTGGGTTTGCGCGCCACCTCACTGGCCTTGCTGCTGATAGCGGGCATTGCTGTCACTGGCTTGTATCAAGGCGTTGGTTTTTTCAGACACGACGGAGCCAACGGCTTGACCAGTTATTGGTTTTACACGCTTTGCCTCTCAGTGGTTGGCATGGCGCTAGCCGCCTACATCGAAGCCAACAAAAGATTGACCCGAGCGCTGGCGCTAAAAACCCAGCATCTAGAACAGGCTCTGCTTGACCTGCATGCCACCGAAGAAAAGCAACGACTTCTGCTGGAAGAATCGAGCGACCCCATATTTTGTTTTACACCCGACATCCGCTACAGCTACGCCAACGCAGCGTTTGCCACCCCCGTGGGCAAAACACCGCAAGAAGTTATCGGCAGCACGCCGCACGACATTTTTCCCAAAGACGAAGCCGACAAACGGGTTTCGGGTGTCCGATCGATTTTTGAGCTTAAACAGGAGCGCACTTTTGAAGTGCGGGTTCCGGGCGCAGCGGGGGATCGGTTTTATCTGACAACCGTCAAACCGCTTTTCAACGCACAGCTGCAAGTGACTACCGTGCTGGGTATTTCCAAAGAAATCACCCAGCGCAAACTTGCCGAGGCCAATCTCGTCAAAACCCTGTCGCTGCTGTCGGCCACACTCGAGGCCAGCAGCGAGGGCATCATTGTGGTTGATTTGACTGGCAAATTTGAGCGCTGGAATCAACAGTTTGTTGAACTCTGGCATATTGACGAAAACATGTTGCAAGGACAACACCAGGCACAGGTCAGAAGCTACATGGCTGACCTCATGCTGGATCCACTGGCCTACCTACAGGGCATCCATGAATTGCGTGAGACTCCCGAAAAATCCTCACTCGATCAGCTCAAACTGACTGATGGGCGAATTCTCAGACGCACAACGCATCCACAGAAAATCGACAATGTGGTGGTAGGCAGGGTCACATCTTTTGCCGACATTACCGAAACCGAGCAACAAAAAGAGGCTCTGCGCCAAAGTGAAACCCGCTTCACACTGGCGGTTGAAGGTGCTGACGAGGGCATCTGGGATCTCGATTTGCTGACTGGCGATCTGTACCACTCCCCGCGCATGGCCGAAATGTTGGGCTACACCCTGACCGAGTTGCCCAGCGTGCGCGCAACTTGGGACGCGCTGGCTCACCCGAACGATATTCCGTGCTACATGGCAAAAATGGTGGCTCATTTCAAAGACCCGGATCAAGCCTTTGAGACCATCGTCCGACTGCGCCATAAAGATGGCACTTGGCGCTCGATTTTGAGCCGAGGCCGAGCCAGCCGCAACCCGACTGGGCGCGCCATTCGATTCACAGGAACCCACACCGACATCACCGAACGCATTCGCATCGAAGAAGCAGCGCAATCGGCCAACCGTGCCAAGTCAGAATTTCTGGCGGTGATGAGCCACGAAATCCGTACCCCCATGAACGGGGTGGTCGGGATGGTTGACGTTTTGCTGCATTCAGACCTGCCTGCCGAGCCACAACGTATGCTGGGTGTTGTGCGGGACTCATCGGTGGCATTACTCAATATTTTGAATGACATTCTGGATTATTCAAAAATCGAAGCCAACAAGTTGGAGCTTGAGCACATCCCCACCCCATTGCACCAGTTGGCACAAAATGTCATCCAGCTGATGCTGCCAAATGCCATCGCCAAAGCTGTCGAACTGAAACTGGCCATCGCGCCCAATTTGCCGACCTGGGTTTACGCCGACCCATCCCGTCTGCGCCAAGTGCTCTTCAACCTGATTGGCAACGCCATCAAATTCACCCCCAGCACCCCAGAGCGCCCAGGCGAAGTTGTGTTGCAAATCGAGACTGCGATGGCAGCCACGCAGCAGGCCATCTTGCAGTTGCGGGTGATTGACAACGGTATTGGCATGACCGATGACGTGATGGAAGTTGTGTTCGCACCCTTTACCCAGGCCGATTCGAGCACGGCAAGGCAATTTGGTGGCACCGGCCTTGGTTTGTCAATCTGTCAACGCTTGGTGGAATTGATGGGCGGAGAGATTTCGGTATTCAGTCAACCCGGACAAGGCTCGCAATTCACCATTGAGTTGCCGTTGCAGTTGGCCTCTGAGCATACTGCGCCAGTTGACCCAACTGACCAAGAGCTGCGCCCCAAACGCCAGACACCGAGCCACACCCATGCCAGCGCCAGCGCTCAACTTGTTTTGCTGGCCGAAGACGATGAAACCAACCGCGATGTCATGCTTGAGCAACTGCGCTTGCTCGGCTACAGTGCCGATGTAGCCAACGACGGGCGTGCCGCGCTGGCGATGTGGCGCAGCAAGCCCTATGCCTTGTTGCTGACCGACTGTCATATGCCTGGGCTTGATGGCTTTGCACTGGCCAGCACGATTCGCAAGGAAGAACCAGCAGGAACACGAATGCCCATTATTGCCGTTACGGCGAATGCACTGAAAGGCGAAGCAGAACGCTGTATTGACAGCGGTATGGATGATTTTTTGACCAAACCACTGCGCCTGAACAAGCTCGCACCCGTGCTCAACAAGTGGCTACCCAACCCAGCAAGCACGCAGTCCGATCGGTCGGTTCCATGAGTTCTTTCACCGAAACCTTGCGCCAACAACAACTCGAAATTGCACGTTTGCGCTCCGAGTTAAGCAAACATCAGGCCTTCTTGGATGCTGTCAAAGTTCATATTTGGGCTTTTGACGGCACCCAATACACCTACACCAATCGTCAGTGGTTTGAATTCACCGGCCAAAATCCAAACGAATTGCTCAGCATCGAACGCTGGATATCAGCCGTGCATCCCGAAGATTTGGAAGCAAGCACCGCAATCTGGTTGGCACATTGGGAAAGCAAGACCGAGCATGAAAATTTTTTCAGATTGCGCAGACACGATGGTGTTTATCGCGATTTCTATTGCCACGCCATTCCGGTCTGCAACGCAAATGGTGTTTTTGAATATTTTCAAGGCTTTAACCTAGACATCACCGACCGGAAAAAAGCCGAGGAAGAAATTAAATATCTGGCTTTTTATGACCCCCTGACCGGTTTGGCCAACCGGCGTTTGCTGACCGACCGCATGGGGCAGCACCTGGCTCATGCGCGCCGCGCAGCCGAGCTGGTGGCTGTTTGCATGATTGATCTGGATGGCTTCAAACAGGTCAATGACCAGTTTGGCCACAAAACTGGCGACCTGCTGCTGATTGAAGTGGCACGCCGATTGCAAGCCAGCATGCGCCAATCTGACACCGCATCACGTCTGGGTGGCGATGAGTTTGCTTTGCTATTGGGTGGTTTTACCAAAGTCAGCGAGTGCGAGCAGTTGCTGCAACGTATCATTGCCAATTTGGCGGCACCCTACGCGGTAAACAATGCCATTGCCCATGTGACGGCCAGCATTGGCGTGACAGTCTTTCCCAACGATGGCAACACGCCCGACCTGCTGTTACGCCACGCAGACCAGGCCATGTACGAAGCCAAACATGCTGGCAAAAACTGCTTTTGCCTGTTTAACCCAAGTCACTTGAACCAGCAGCACTCCAATCAGGCGATGCTGATCAAAATTGGCAAGGCTCTGCAGAGCGGTCAGTTTGTGCTGTTTTACCAACCCCAGGTTGACTGCCGAGTCGGCAAAGTGGTAGGCATGGAAGCTCTGATTCGCTGGAAACACCCCATTCTGGGGCTACTCGCCCCTTCAGAATTTATTCCCTTGCTCGAACACGACGACCTGATCATTGGGCTGGGCGAATGGGTTTTGCTGGAAGCATTGCGCCAGCAAAAACGCTGGCGAGAAGCAGGTGTCAATTTGAACATTGGCATCAATATTGCCGCTCGTCAGCTGCACCAAGGCAGCTTTGTCGCGCGCCTGGTTCAGCTGTTGGCCGATTTTGATGCCGAGGTGATCCACCAACTGACACTTGAAATTGTTGAAACAGCAGCGCTCGAAGACATCAATGTGGTTGCTGATGCCATTCGTCAATGCCGGGAGCTGGGTTTACACGTGGCGATTGACGACTTTGGAACCGGTTTTTCTTCGTTGGCCCATTTGAAACATCTGCAGGTCGATACGCTCAAAATTGACCAGTCGTTTGTGCTGGGTATGTTGTGCAATCCGCAAGACCGAGCCATTGCCAAGGGCGTTATCGGCCTAGCCTCTTCTTTTGACTACAAGGTGATTGCCGAAGGTGTGGAATCTCTGGCGCATGTGCAGATGCTCATGGACATGGGTTGCGACGTGATGCAGGGCTACGTCATTGCCCACCCGATTGCACCCGCTGACGTTTTAGATTGGCTGAACAAATTTGAACCCAATCCTTTTTGGAGAATTGACCATGCTTGAGCACGATTTATTGGTATGGAACGACGAACTGGAAACCGGTGTTGCCGAAATTGACGAGCAGCATCGCATTTTGGTGAACAGCATCAACGAAACCAATGTCCGCCTCAACACGACCCAGGTGAATGCCGCCGTGCTGGAAAAAATCACCCAGGATTTGCTCAGTTACGCGCTCTACCACTTTGAGACCGAAGAGGAGCTGATGCAGAGCCTGGGGTACCAAGAAGCGAGCCCCGAAGACGCACAAACCCACCAGCGCCAGCACCGAGAGTTTTCGGCCACGGTGGTGTCGGTGCGTGAAGGTATCAAAGCCGGACGACTGATCTCGCGCGAAGACCTGCTCGGGTTTCTCAACGGCTGGCTGATTCAGCATATTCTGCTCACCGATAAAAAACTGGGCGCTTTTATCGTGGCGCAGCGCGCGCTGCTGGCTACACCCCCCAAGTGATGGGTTCGCCGGCTTTTTGGCACTGGCGCAGCATCTCCATCAGCGGCAGCGCACGCTGGCGCAGACTCACTTCGGCAAAACGCGGTGTTGGCAGATGCTCAGCCAGCGCCCGTGCAAACGCTGCCTGGCGCAGAGCTTCGTCTTGGGCTATCGCCGTTTGCAAGGCCTGCAGCGCCAACAACATTTGTTCGGGTAACAAAATACCTTGAAGGCTGGGTGCTGCAGCCGTGTGCTTGCCGATAATCTCCAAAAGCTGCTGCCCATTGGGCTGCAACATGATCACATCACCCGCATTTTTTGACTTGAATTTATACAGCATGCTGTTTCCTTATTTTGGCGCCTCCTGGCACGGCCGTGATGATAGGCTGCTGCGGCACCTTGTACGGAGTCTGCTGCTGGCGCTGCTGTTGCTGTTGAGTGGCTGTGCCGATACACGTTACTACTGGCAATCGGTGCGCGGACATTGGCAATTGATGCAGGCAGCCCGCCCACTACAAGAATGGCTGACGGATGACGCAACGCCTGTCAAGCTCAAGCAGCGCCTGGCGCTAGCGCAAGACATGCGCCACTTTGCCGTGACCGAGTTGCAACTACCCGACAACCCCAGTTACCAAACTTATGCCGACCTGCAACGCCGCTCTGCGGTGTGGAACGTGGTCGCAGCCCCTGAGTTTTCTCTGACTTTGAAAACCTGGTGCTTCCCGGTGGCAGGCTGCGTCGGTTACCGGGGCTATTTTGCCGAAACGGACGCTCAGGCCATGGCCAACGCGTTGCGGGAACAGGGGTTTGAGGTTAGCGTCTATGGCGTGCCGGCCTATTCCACCTTGGGCTGGAGCAACTGGGTTGGCGGCGATCCGCTGCTCAATACCTTCATTCACAACACCGAAGGCGATTTGGCGCGGTTACTGTTTCATGAGATGGCGCACCAAGTGGTTTATGTGAGCGATGACACCACTTTCAACGAATCGTTTGCCACGGCGGTCGAACGGCTGGGCGGAAAACGCTGGCTTGAATGGCGCACGCCAGCTGTGCCAGACGATGCCCAACAAAACCGCCAACGCCAGCAATTTCGTGCACTCACTCGTGCCACGCGTCAGAAATTGCAACAAATTTATAGCCAAAATGAGGCTCTAGTGCACAGCCAGCATGCGCAGAAAGCTATAAAAACAGAAGCAATGATGCAATTCAAGGCGAACTACGCTGAACTTAAAAAAAGTTGGGGCGGCTACAGCGGCTTTGATACCTGGGTGGCACAAGCCAACAATGCCAGCTTTGGGGCGTTGGCGGCCTATGACGAACTGGTGCCAGGCTTTGAAGCGCTGTTTGCACAGCATGAGCACAACTGGCTGCGCTTTTATGCAGCAGTGAAACAACTCGCCAATCGCCCGCAAGCACAACGGACACAATTTTTAATAGATTTGGGAAAGATGCAACATGGCTGACTTACACATCGTTCGCGAACACACTTTGGGTTTGGCCAAGGCTCGCAAAGTGGCTTTTCAATGGGCCGAGCAAGTTGAGACCGAATTTGGCATGGCGTGCAACTATGCCGAAGGCAAAACTTCCGATGAAGTGGAGTTCACCCGCAGCGGTGTTCACGGCACTTTAGGCGTCAGCAAAGACCGCTTCGAGCTCAATGCACACCTGGGTTTTTTGCTGGGTGCATTCAAAGCCACCATCGAAGCCGAGATTGTGAAAAACCTCGACACCTTGCTGGCGACAAAAAGCAAACTAAAGAAATCCTGAGCAGATCAGCTCAGTTCTTCAATCAAATCAACGTATTGCTGCATGGCGTCTGCATTGGCAGTGCCCTTGAGCGTGTTCCAGGCATCCCACTTGGCGCGACCGACCATGTCGGTAAAACCGGGTTTTTTGTCGGCGTTGTCGCCGCTACTGGCCTGTTTGTAAAGCGCATAAAGCTTGAGCAGAGTCATGTTGTCAGGGCGCTCACTCAAACTTTTCGAGTTAGCAACGGCAGCTTCAAATTGGCTTTGCAGGTCAGACATGGTAATTTTCCATTCAAATTAAAGGGCCCCATTGGGGTAAGTGCGCAGTATCTTAAAGGGTGATTTGCTCTCAAAATAGAGTACCTTCCCAAAATCAATTCTCATGGTCACAAAAATTAACCGCCAGCACAGCCAAGCCGCAGCGCCAGCGCCAAGCGCAAGAGTCGCGGCATCCGAGCGCATGAGCAAGGTCGATACCGCCTGGCTGCGCATGGACAGCCCCTGCAATCTGATGATGATCATGGGTGTGTGGATCATTCAACCCGGCGTTGGCTACAGCGAAACCTGCCAGCGTGTTGAAGAGCGCATGCTGAAATACCCGCGTTTTGCCCAGCGGGTGCAGCAAGACAGCACCGGTGCCAGCTGGATCTATGACGACGATTTCAAAATTTCGCGCCATGTCTTGCGTGAAACTTTGGGGCCCTTGGCAAAAACGCAGCCCCAGCAAGCACTGCAAGAGCGTTTGGGCGAACTAGCCTTGCAACCGCTCGATTCACGTTATCCGTTGTGGGATTTCCGCCTGGTCGAGGACTACATGGGAGGCTCGGCGCTGCTGGTGCGCATTCACCATTGCATTGCGGATGGCTTGGCACTGATCTCGGTGATTCAAACGCTGGTGGATGGCGGAACCGACCCCCCCAAGCGCCAACCCAAACCGAGCTATCCGTCCGGTTGGGATGCCGCCGAAGAGTGGATGTCACATTCCCTGATTGAGCCGCTGACCCTGGCCACAGTGAAGGCACTCGAGGTCGCTGGCGACAGCGCAGCACATGCGTTGGGAGCCATCGCAGACCCCCAGACACTGCTCGAGAAAATTGTCGAAAAAGGGTTCAGCAAAGGCATGGCCAGCTCATCTGAAATGGCCAAACTGGCTTATCAGGTGCTGCGCGATGGTGCCGCACTGGCGCTCATGCCGGACGACTCCCCAACTCGGCTCAAAGGCACACCCGGCCAGTCCAAGCGTGTGGCTTGGTGCCAACCCCTTCCGCTGGACGAAGTGCGTGCCATCAGCAAAGCATTGCATTGCTCCATCAACGACGTGCTGCTGGCTTGTGTGGCCGGCGCCATTGGGCAGTATCTGAAATCACATGGTGACGCAGTTGCCGGCAAAGAAATTCGCGCCATGGTGCCCGTCAATTTGCGCCCCATGGAACAGGCCTATAAATTGGGCAACAAATTTGGCTTGGCGCCCGTGGTGTTGCCAATTGGCCTGGACAACCCGTTGGCGCGCGTATTTGAGGTGCGCCAACGCATGAGTGCCCTCAAAGGCAGCTTGCAACCCTTGCTGGCCTTTGGTTTGCTGGCGGTGGCCGGTCTGGTGGTCAAACCCGTGCAGGATGCCATGCTGAGCCTGTTTTCAAAAAAGACCACCGCCGTGATGACGAATGTGCCAGGGCCTCGCGAAAAGCTCAAGTTCTGTGGTTCCACGCTCGAACAAACCCTGTTTTGGGTGCCCCAGTCAGGCACGGTCGGCTTAGGCGTGTCGATTTTGAGCTATGGCGGCGGCGTGCAATTTGGGGTTATCACCGACACCCGACTGTGCCCCAATCCACAAGCCATCATCGACCAGTTTGAGCCCGAGTTTGCCAAGCTAAGCTTGCTAACCTTGATGCTGCCCTGGGAAGACTGACACTATTAATAAGATAGCAATTGGCGCTTGCTAAGCAAGCGCTGGAGTGCAAATAGTTACTCGTCTTGCAAGGCGATTTTCGCCAGTTCCCGATCCAGTCGCTCGGCGGCATCGGCCGGCTCACTGCTGGCTGCCACCATATACATGCGGTTAGCTTCACTCAACATAGCGTCGCCTCCGAGCATGATCATGGCATGCGCGTACTCGATCATGCCGAGTGTCGAAGCAACGTTAAAGCTGAGCGCTTGCTGCAGCAGATTAAGCCCGGTGTGTTTGTGCGCACCATAAGCCATGGCACCAATCAGCTCGCCCACTTTATCGATAACTTCGGCGTGAAACGCCCCAAGGGCAATGTGCGCATCGGGATGCGCCGGTTGCAGCTTGAGCACGTGCTCCAGATCAGCCTTGACCTTGCTGCCAAGACCCTGCGCCAGTGCTTTGGCCACGCTGATCCCCTGGCTGTAGCGCCCCAGAGCATACGCTCGCCAATAGTAAGCGTTGACATTGCCGGGCTGCAGCTGGATGTGCTGCGCCGAGCGCTCCGCCACTTGCCAAAACAGGTCGTGGCGACGAACTTCTTGTTTTTCGAGGTAATTGGCGTAAATACAGACCGCCTTATTGGCCACATTCAGACCATCGGGACCCAACTCCAACCCTTGGGTCATGGCCTGATGAAAATTGCCGTTGTGAAAGTGCGCCCACGCCTGCAACAACCTTGGATCATCCGGCACGGGCTCGAGATCGCCGGCATGTAGTCTGGCCCATTGTGTTTTAACGCTCTCAGCGTCAAAGTTGTAATCGCCCGCATACGGGAAAGCGGTCCATTTGGCCATAGTGATGTCTCCTGCGCCTTGTGCTTCTATAGGTTTCCCTTATTGTAGGCATCCGACAATTTGAGCAAATGAGCGCGGTTGCCAGCCTCTAGATACGGCGCCAATAAATTCAGTGTGTGCTGCGCCCCTCGCAACAAAGCGTTTTGTGCATTCTGACTCTCCAGCGCATTGCGCGGGTCTTGCACATATTCAAAACTTAGCCAATACGTTAGCACCACGACCATGCTGGTGGCTGTGGCATCGAGCTCACGTGAGTCTATTTGCAAAGCACCGTGGCGCCGCATGCCATCGAGCAAGGCTTTGACCGCACGGGTTTTGTTTTTCAGGATTAATTGAAAATGGGTTTCTAGCCGCCTGTTTTTGCTCAACAAGTCATTCAGGTCTCGATATAAAAAGCGATATTGCCAGATCAACTCAAACAAGGTGTGAAAGAAAAACCAGGCATCTTCGATGTTGCGCACGTCGTCGCTGGCACCGAGCAGCTCTTTCAGGGCACGTTCAAAGCGGTCAAACAGCGCGTTGATGAGCTCGTCTTTGGCCGGGTAGTGGTAATACAAATTGCCGGGACTGATGTTCAGCTCAGCAGAAATCAAGGTGGTTGACACATTCGGCTCGCCAAACCGATTGAACAACACCAGCGTAACCTCGAGAATCCGCTCGGCGGTGCGTCTCGGTGCTTTTTTTACCATGATGTCTGACCCTTGGCTGGAGCGGCCTGCACCACCTGGCTTAGGTTGTCCATGATGTTGTGCAGCTTGGTCAACGCCTGGCCGACCCGCGCAGGGGCATGTTTGGGGGCACACAAGTGACGGCTCGTATCATCCAGCACGGCATGGTTTAAGGTGATGCCGTGATAAGCCAGTTTGCTGCTTAAACCGGTTTGACGCGAACGCAGCATTTGTCGTGTTTGCTGATAAGCGTGCTCGGCCAGATGACGACGCTGGCTGTAGCTAAATGTGTTGGCCAGATACAGTTCAGGGTCGCGGTGATTCGGCTCAATCAACACGATGTCGGTGCTTGGGTACGCTTGCTCATACGATTTGAGGCCAAGCAGCATGCGCGAGTGAATCAGTGAGCGAAAGGTTTGACTCAAAACAGCCGGCAGTCCGCCCGCCACAATACTCGGAATAGGCTCTGGCGCCGCCCACGGCATGGCCGCTTCAGCGCTGCTTTGCGGGTCTGAGGCATCAAACGGCACCAACGGATTGATGCACAGCATCAAGTCCACCCCCTCATCTAGCGCAATCGATGCGTGCATGGTTTTGATGAGCGCCCCATCGCAGTAGTGTTGGCCATCAATTTCCACCGGCGGAAACAAACCCGGCAAAGCTGCACTGGCCTGCACGGCTTTTGAAATCGGCACATGATCCCAACCCGGACGGCCAAACGACACCGCTTTGCTGCTATCAAGATGCGTAGCCACCAGCGTCAGGCGACTTTTAAGCTGACGAAAATCGTTGCTGCGACCTGGCTTAGAAAATAGTCGCGCTAACTCGATGTGAATTTGGTCATTTGAAAAAATGCCCGTAGGCAGACTTGGGCTCAAGTATTCCAGCGCTCGCATGAATGATTTACGCCCCAAGGTGCCTTGCCAGGTGCCAGCAACGAGTAACCCAGGAAGCAACAAACTGCGCGCAAAAAACTCGGCAAAAGCGGGGCGCAACAGCCAAGCTGGGTCAAACGCCTCGTTTTGCCGTTTGCGGTCTTCAATAAAAAGCGAAAACAACTGCTTGGGCGTGATGCCGTTAGCCAGACCCGCAGCAATAAAACCACCCGCCGACACACCCACATAGTGTTGCAAGCGGTTGAAATGGATACCAATCAATGACTCTTGCAGCGCACACAAGGCACCAATTTCGTAAATCGCACCCAAAGGACCGCCACCGGCCAGGGCCAGGGCGATTTTCGGAGCGTTAGCTTGGGGGCGCGTCATACCTGCAAAGTGTAGGGCGCAACTCGCCCCAAATTATTCAGGGTTTACCAGATTGGCAGGAACAACCGCTGCTGCGGTTTTTTTCGCTGCAGGGGCTTTTCTTGCTACTTTTTTAGCAGCTACTGGTGCACTGACAACGGGCTCTGGAGCCACATTTGGTTCAGTTTTTTCGGCTGCTTTAACAACCGCTTTAGGAACGGGCTTCACAGCTGCCTTGGCTGGCACGAGCTTTTGCACACTGGCGTTGAGCGCGTCAATGCGAGCAATCAGCGCATCAATGTCTTTGGCCGAAGGCACACCTAATTTGTTCAACGCTTTGGCCACACGGTCTTCAAAAATACTTTCCAGTTTGTCCCACTGGCCAGAAGCTTTGCTGGTGATATCGGTAGCCATGCTGGTCATTTTTTGGGTGGCTTCAGAAATTTTTTCTTCAGCAGCAGATTGCGTTTTGCGCTGAAACGTGACCCCTTCTTTGACCAGCGCTTCATAGGCTTTAGTGCCCTCAACCTGAGCTTTGGTGAACGCGCCCAAACCAGCCTGCCAAATTTGCTGCGCCGAATCTTTCACCGAGCCCGACAAAACCGAAGCTTTGGCTGCGGCGGGTTTTGCAGCTGATTTGGCTGCGGTTTTGCCCGCTGGTTTGGCGCTGGCTTTGACTTCGGGGCTGACTTTTTTCAACTTGGTAACCATGGAGTACTCCTGAAAGGTAAAAAATACGGGATTGATTTATTGCGCCGCGACAGGCAGCACACGGGCAGGACTCTAAGGTTTGTTGCTCGCAATTTGTAGGGGCGGCCTTCTAAAACACCAGCCCCGGGTTTACGCTGAAGCCAACGGCCTTGATTTCGAGCAAAATCAGCACCTCATTTTGGAGATGTCTATGCGCTATTTCGTGACTGGAGCCACCGGGTTTATCGGTAAACGTTTGGTTAAAAAACTTCTTGAGCGCAAAGGCTCGGTGGTTTATTTCTTGCTTCGCCAGGCGAGCGAAGACAAAGTAGCGGGGCTACGCGAATTCTGGAGTGCCAGCGCTGCCCGCGCAGTGCCCGTGTTTGGTGACCTGACCGGCAAAAAACTCGGCGTCTCTGCGCCCGACATCAAGCTGCTTAAAGGCCAGATCGATCATTTTTATCACCTTGCCGCCATTTATGACCTGGGCGCTGATGAAGCCAGCCAGATCGAGGTCAACGTGGATGGCACACGCAACACCGTTGAGCTGGCCAAGGCCATCGATGCCGGGCATTTTCATCATGTAAGCTCGATCGCAGCGGCGGGTCTATATGAAGGTGTGTTCCGCGAAGACATGTTTGATGAAGCTGAGAACTATGAGCACCCGTATTTCATGACCAAACATGAGAGCGAAAAAATTGTGCGCACTGAGTGCAAAGTGCCTTGGTCAGTCTATCGTCCGGCGATGGTGGTGGGCGACAGCCAAACGGGTGAAATGGACAAAATCGACGGGCCGTATTATTTTTTCAAACTGATCCAGCGCATGCGTCAGTTGCTACCGCCGTGGATGCCATCCGTCGGGCTGGAGGGCGGGCGTATCAACATCGTGCCGGTTGACTTTGTGGTCGACGCGCTCAATGTGATCAGCCACCAGAGCGGCATTGCCAGCCGCTGCTACCACCTGGTGGATCCGGTGGGCTACCGCGTCGGCGATGTGCTGGACATTTTCAGCAAAGCCGCGCATGCGCCCAAGATGAACCTGTTCATCAACGCAGCGCTGTTCGGGTTTATTCCACGCAGCATCAGCAAAGGACTGATGGCTCTGGCGCCTGTGCGCCGCGTGCGCAATGCCATCATGAAAGACCTGGGTCTGCCCGAAGACATGCTGACTTTTGTCAACTACCCAACACGTTTTGATTGCCGCGATACGCTGGCTGCACTCAAAAGCAGCGGCGTGGAATGCCCCAATTTGCATGACTACGCCTGGCGCCTATGGGACTACTGGGAACGCCATCTGGACCCCGATCTGCACATTGACCGCAGCCTGCGCGGCACTGCCGGCGGCAAGGTGGTGCTCGTCACCGGTGGTTCATCAGGCATTGGGCTGGCAGCTGCGCACAAATTTGCCGAAGCGGGTGCCATCACGCTGATTTGCGGTCGCGACCAAGACAAACTTGATGCGGCTTGCGCAGAAGCCAGCGCCAAAGGATACGCGTTTGTGCCCTATAAGGTTGACATTGCTGACGCAACCGATTGCGAAGCCTTTGTGCAGCAAGTCATTGCTGAGCATGGTGGCGTGAATTTCTTGATCAACAATGCAGGTCGATCAATTCGCAGAGCGATTGAGTCAAGCTACGACCGATTCCATGACTACGAGCGCACCATGCAGCTCAATTATTTTGGCTGCCTGCGTGTCACCATGGGCTTTTTGCCCGGTATGGCGGCCAAACACAAAGGCCACGTTGTCAATATCAGCAGCATTGGCGTGCTCACTAATGCACCTCGCTTTAGCGCCTATGTGGCCAGTAAAGCCGCGCTGGATGCCTGGACCCGTTGCGCCAGCAGTGAATTTGCTGACCAGGGCATCAGCTTCACAACTATCAACATGCCCTTGGTGCGCACCCCCATGATTGCTCCCACCGGGCTGTATAACAATGTGCCCACATTGAGCCCGGAAGAAGCCGCCGACATGATTGCTCAGGCTTGCATCTTCAAACCCGTGCGCATCGCCACGCGCCTGGGCATTACCGGGCAAATTCTGCACGCCGTGCTACCCCGCGTGGCACAAATTGCCATGAATACCAGCTTTCGGATGTTCCCCGATTCAACGGCAGCCAAAGGCGCCAAGCCGGGGGATAAGTCGGCCAAGCCAAAGCTGTCAGCCGAGGCGGTGGCTATGCAGCAGATGATGCGGGGGATACATTTTTAGTGGTAAAAAGTGAGGTGAAAACTTCACCGCTCACCGTTTCAATTTTCAGAATAACTGACGAATATACCGCTCTGGTTTTTTTGATGGATGGTATTTGTTAGATTTCCAACAATGTTTATTTCGTATCGCATGAGCTCAAACCGATGTTGGGCGACAAGGTTGACTTGGTGATGCAGACGATTGATCTACACGGGCAACGCTTTTTTATGCAAGCCCTGCAACTCGATCCCTTGTAGTTACGGCTTGGAAGCCGCATGAACAAAGGGTTTTAGCTCGATTTCACCCTCAAAATGAACACCGAAACGTTTAAACAATAGGGTGGATAAAATTCGCTCAAAAGCACGTCTGGTAAGCGCATTAAATATCTAGCTAAAAATTAAAGAACATACATCGGATCATCTTGAAGACTATAGTCGGCTTGAATTGTGGTTACTTCGATTAATTATTGGTGAGCATGATCATAGTTTTACACATAAAGACAGTTGAAGCTTGGCTGGATTTATCTATACCCTGCCCCTCAATTACGGTCTTGATTTACGCTGATGACGTTAAAAAAAAACATAGTTGCTAATTATCTTGGCATTGGAACAGCAGCTCTGGCACCAATACTTGCTTTACCGTGGTATTTGAGCGCACTGGGTTCAGAACAGTTCGGATTAGTTAGTTTTGTTTTGATGTTACAGGCGGTTCTTGGGCTCATTGATGCTGGAATGAGTCAGGCATTGGTGCGGGAAGTAACCGTACGATTTAATAGCGCAGAAGGTGGTCGCCGCAGTACAGCTTCGTTGTTGTATGGGTTCGAGCGAATTTATTGGATTTTTGCAATGTGTGCTGGTTGTGCGACATTTTTACTCTCAGATGTAATTGCCTCAAATTGGCTGAAGTTGAACGGAATTTCTGTTTTGACAGGTAAAGAAGCCATTTATGGTGCTGCGGTTATTTTTGCTGTCCAGTTCCCTGGGTCAATCTACCGCAGTTTGCTGGTGGGTGTGCAATCACAAGTTAAATTGAATGCTGTCGTATTAGTGAGCGCGTTGATCCGGCATGCTGGCGGTGTGGTGGTTGTGATGGCCTGGCCGAACTTGGCAACATATTTAATTTGGCAGGCTTTAATTTCGCTATTGGATACCCTTGTGCGAGGTCAATTAGCTTGGAAGACGCTCGGCGAAAAACGCAAACACTTCAAGTGGGACGCACAAGAATTGCGTCCAGTATGGAGACTTGCTTTAGGTATGTCCAGTGTCACACTGCTTGGTGCGCTCACTGTTCAAATGGATAAAATTATTCTTAGCCGCCTGACCACTTTAGAGCAGTTTGGCTATTACACGATCGCTGCAACCATTGCGACGGGAGCGCTGCAGCTTATTTACCCATTGGTACAAGCAGTTTTGCCGCGCGCTATTCAATTGAGAGAAAATCCACCAGAGTTGCGGCGAATGCTCGTCAAATTAGCACTCCTTATTTCGGCGCTTGTCACAATGTGTATCGTATTTTTTCTTTTTCTTGGAAAATGGCTTCTGATCAGTTGGTTGAAAGGTTCACCTGCCGTAGATGTCGTTTATCCTGTCTTGAGTGTTCTGTTGATAGGTACTGCTTTGAACGCTTTTTACAACATTGGGTATGTCAACTGGGTGGTTCATGAAAAAATAAAAAAAGTTTTTTTTGTCAATGCGATGTCACTGGTGCTATCGGTCGGTTTGATTCCCTTTCTTGTTTCATGGTACGGGGTAATCGGAGCCGCTGTGGGCTGGATGACCATTAATCTGATCGGATTTATGTTTAGCGTAGATTGGCTAAAACGGAAGTAGGATGGAAAACGTCATCAAAAAATTTTATTGGCTTGTGAGTATGCAATTCGGCATTGACCCAAGGCGAATGCTACGGTCGTTCAGGGGAATTCCGCGTTATCTTCAAGACTGGTTCCTTTTTCGCAAGGGGTACGAGGGAAGGCTTGATTTGCGCCCCTGCCTTTATGACTGGTATGAAGAGGGCGGTTCGACC
Source organism: uncultured beta proteobacterium (assembly GCA_903930255.1). Lineage (GTDB taxonomy): Bacteria > Pseudomonadota > Gammaproteobacteria > Burkholderiales > Burkholderiaceae_C > Rhodoferax. The sequence goes on along the minus strand of CAIYYA010000223.1, from coordinate 1,823 downwards.
AAAGATGAGTATTTTTTGCAAGACTTGCATGTGGCTCGACAGATATTTGCAGCCAGCCCCGAAAAACATGTCGATATTGGTTCACGCATTGATGGTTTTGTTGCCCACGTGGCCAGTTTCAGAAATATTGAAATTTTTGATATTAGACCTGTCACTGCATTGATTCCTGGTGTCATTTTTAAGCAGGCCGACCTAATGACGCCCTCTGACACGCTAGCTGAATATTGCGATTCGTTATCTTGTTTGCATGCTTTGGAGCACTTTGGGCTTGGTCGCTATGGCGATCCAATTGACCCCCTTGGTTACGTTCGTGGCCTTAATAATATGGCCAAGATTGTCCAGCCAGGTGGCGTTTTTTATCTTTCTGTACCTATCGGACAAGAGCGAGTCGAATTTAATGCGAACCGGGTTTTTGATCCAAATGCACTTATTTTGTTGGCAAAATCTTTCGGCTTAGTACTCGAAAAATTTGCATGGATTGACTCAACCAGGTTATTGACGCAATCCGTAAACCCAACAGATGATATGAATGCATTGAGTCAACAGCGGTACGCATTGGGACTTTTTACGTTTGTTAAGCAGTAAGGATTAGCCCGTGAAAGAATTCTTTAAAAGACTCACCGGAGGTAACGCAAACGAAGATGTGCGCAATCGCTGGTTAGTAAAGACATTGACTGCCCTACCAGCAGGCTTGCGACTGCTTGATGCAGGAGCAGGTGAACTGCGCAACAAGCCTCGATGCGCGCACCTAGATTACGTGTCACAGGACGTTTGTCAATATGAGGGTAAAGGGGATGCGCATGGTTTGCAAACGGGTACTTGGGACACCAGTAGGATCGATGTGGTTTGCGACATTGTTGCCATTCCCGAACCAAACAATTCGTTTGATGTTATTTTATGCAGCGAGGTGTTCGAGCACCTTCCTGATCCACTGCGAGCGCTTGACGAATTTGAGCGGCTGCTCAAACCAGGCGGCAAACTGATTCTTACCGCTCCTTTTGCTTCATTAGTTCATTTTGCACCTTATCATTATGCAACCGGCTTTAGTCGTTATTGGTACGAGTATCACCTTCCAACAAGAAACCTGACCATCTTAGAGTTGACATCCAATGGAGACTGGTTCTCTTACGCCAAGCAAGAAATACTACGGCTACCCAAAATGGCTCGTCAATATGGTGATTGGTGTTGGCCGTTGTCGTATCTGGTTGTCGCTGTGGGTTTGTTATATTTTGCGCTTCGAACTCAATCGGCCACTGCAATAGACGTGGCTAATTTTGGGTGGTTTTGCGTTGCAGTTAAGAAATAAGCATAAGTATGTTTTTTCTTGAGAAACTTAAATCAATAAAACCTGGGGATATGGTTCTTGAAATAGGCCCAGGAGCAACTCCGCACCCTAGAAGCAATGTTTTCCTTGAGTTAGAGTTTGATTCAACTGAAACCAAAATTAAACAACGCGGAGGTGGACTTCAGGATGCAAATTTTCATGGAAGAAAAATTTTTTACTATGATGGTTCAACTTTTCCATTTAGTGATAATCAGTTTGATTATGTTATTTGCTCACATGTCATAGAGCATATAGATAGCCCATCTTATTTTATGACTGAAATTTTTCGCGTTGGAAAAGGTAGGGGGTACATTGAATATCCGTTAATAACGTATGAATATTTGTACAACTTTAATGTTCATTTAAACTTTATTAAATTTGATTTTGAAAAAAATACATTATTTTTTATGCCAAAAAGCGAAACATTTCTGGCTAATTTTTTCGAAGTTAATAAATTATTATATAAAACTCTTGAGTGCGGTTGGGATGATTTGTGTTC
>CAIYYA010000222.1 GCA_903930255.1 uncultured beta proteobacterium | reverse complement strand
TTTTCCAAGTTCAATAATATCACCAGGTTCTTGGATATCTTCACGATCCCGGTAATAAAATTTGAGTCAACCGTCATTGTGATGGCTGGCGCAGGTTCAAGCGATTGCTCCGAAACCGTCAGCACCTCTGTCACAGCGTCAACAATCATGCCCACCTTACCTTTGTCAGCATTTACCACGATGATTCGGCTGTTCTTGTCCACTATTTTTGCATCAAACCCAAACCGCTTGCGCAAATCAATCACGGGTAGCACGTTGCCACGCAAGTTGGTGACACCTTCTACAAAGCCCGGCGCGTGTGGTACCTGCGTAATAGGCTGCAGTTTGATAATGCTTTCAACTGCTGAGATTTGTAGGCCGAACAACTCTGAAGCCAATTCAAAGATGACGATTTGATAATCCATGCGTGGTTCTCCTGCGGGTATTGGTCAAGTTATTGCAAAGGCGTGTTTATGGTGCTTCAGCGCGACATCAATTTGAAACGTGCCACGATCTGCTGCAACCCGGTGGCCATTTCGGCCAGGGATTGTGCGCTCGCGGTCACTTCCTCCACTTGCGCGCTCATTTCCTCGGTTGACGCACTTACCTGTTCAACCGAAGCGCTGCTCTGTTCACTGATGCTCGCGATCGTTTCGATCGATTTGGTAACTTCATTTGCACTCGCTGACATTTCCTCGGTCGATGCAGTGTTTTCTTCGATCACGGCGGATACAGTATCTACTGCCGAAACCAATTCATTGGCAGCTGTTTGCATTTGAAGTACCCCGGCTGTTGCCAGTTCGGACTGCTTATAAACTGATTCGGCTACATCAAGGATATCAGATAGCGCATCGCCGGCCGAGTTGGCTAATTTTACCCCGGTTTCCACTTCATTGGCACCATCCTGCATGGCAGATACGGCTTCTGCGACGGTTTTTTGAATTTCCTTGATTAGGCTTCCTATTTCTTTTGTTGCACCGCTGGCCCTTTCGGCCAGTTTGCGTACCTCGTCTGCAACCACAGCGAAACCTTTGCCGTGTTCACCCGCGCGTGCCGCTTCGATGGCGGCGTTTAATGCCAGTAGATTGGTCTGCGAGGCAATGTCTTCAATTGTCTCAACAATTACCCCAATTTGCTCTGAGCGCGTGCCCATCTCCTGCACCTTGCGTGCTGAGAGGCCCACTTTGGATTTAATATTTTGCATACCTTGTATGGTTTCTTCAACTGTCTTGGTGCCTGCCTTGGCAGCCTTGGCGGCTTCGCCTGAGTCTCGGGTCACCGCTTCTGCATTGCCGGCCACTCTTTGAATGTTCTCATTTAATCTGGCCGTAACGGTGGAAGCCTTGGTGATGCCTGCCGCCTGTTCTTGGGCTCCGGCCGCAACCCCACTGATGGCTCGGCCCATTTGCTCAATGGAGAAGGCCGTCTGTGTGACGCTCGTTGATTGCTGAGTAATGCCCTTGGCTACTTCCTGCATGGTTGTTGCAATTTGTGAAGTTGCCTGGCCTGCCTGGTTGGCCGCCGAAGCCAATTGCTTGGACGAGGATGCAAGTGCATTTGCGTTGTCGGCCACATCTCCCACCGCTTGGTTCAATCCGTTGACCATGTTGGCAAATGCATGCCCCACTTCATCTTTCTCTGATTTGGGCGTTACTATCACAGATAGATCGTTATTAGCAACACGTGAGGCAATATCGCCAAGCGATTGCATATACAGAATGACACGGTCAAAAGCTTTGCCAATGTCCCCAACTTCGTCGGCTCTTAATCGGACTGTATCCTTGGTCTTCTCGTCCAGGTCGCGCACCAGGTCGCCGTTGGCGACTGAGTTGGCAATATTCACCAGCAGCCCGAGTGGTTTGCTGATAGAAGTGCTGATCGCGATTCCCAGGCTTATTGCCAGCACGAAGCCCACGATCGAAATGATCAACAGCGCCATGAATGAGCTGGTAAAGGTAGCTTCTGCCGATTTATACAACTCATCCCCGGCCTGAATATTTATCGCCAGTAATTTTTCCGCCGATGCGCCGACTGCCTTGCGCGCGATGGAATGTCTTCCATTGGATTTAACACTCGCATGGGCAGCTTCCATATCGCCGGATTTCTCCCAGCCAATGATCTCCTCCACCGCTGCCTGGTACTCGATCCACGCGGCATCAAAAACTTTTAGCTCAGCGACTTCACTATCGAGCAGATTGGATTTTTTGTATTCAGTGACCAATGCGTCGATCGCTGCTTTTTTATCTGTGATAGTTTTGAGACTTGTTTCGGCCTCTTCAGGCAGAAGAAGTGATTTGAATACATCTCCCCGGATGGTATACAGGTTTTGGTTGATCTGCCCTATCTGAGATATTGGCAGCAACCTGTCGTTGTACATCGATGCTACGCCATCGTTGATTGTTTTCATATTAACGTAACCCACGATTGCAATTACCAGCGCAATCATAGCTACCAGGGTGAATCCGGCGATCAGTTTTATGCTGGTCTTGATGTTGTTGAGGATATTCATAGTGTGGGGCTCTCTTGAATGATGTATTTTTACCAAAAACTGCTGAATGTGATGGTGGTTGGCTCTTGTTGGAGTTACTGGCTCTCAATTTATGGATGAATAAACAATCCGTTTACTTTAGTATAGTAGGGCGCTGATAAACTTTGAATAAAAATGCTCCAAAATTGATATAAAAAACAAGTAAAACGAGCAGTTTGTCACAAAAAAAATAACAAAACTTTATCGTTCGGCTCTCAAACGACCCACACCATCGTTTTTTTAGCCAATCT
>CAIYYA010000221.1 GCA_903930255.1 uncultured beta proteobacterium | reverse complement strand
GATCTCGCGCATGGCGGCGTTCACCTTGGCACCTATGTCGGCAGACTCTGGCAGCGTCAGCAGAAAGTCAAACCGCGCTACCGGGCTGAGGTAGAGCACGCTCTCTGCCTGATAGGCAGTAGGGTCGTCCACCCGGCTGCCACGGCGGGCCGAACTGCCAGCGGCTTCCAGCTTGGCGCGCAGCACGGCAAAACGCACTTCAGCAAAGCGCAAGAAGATCAAACCCAGAATGGGACCAGAATATTCCTGCGGCTTGAGACCCGAGTTGGCGCGAAACTGGTCGGCAGCATCCCACAGGCGCGCCTCGAGCGTGGTGGTGGCGCTGTCTTTTTCTGAGGGGGCGATCCATTGCATGTTTAATTCCCTGTCTGGCCAGGCTTATTCCTGCAAATGCCAAGTATTGGCGGCATGGCCAATTTATCTGCTCAATTATGGCCGACTCCCGCCGGTGCTTTGGGATTTTGGCCGGTTGAATCTGTGCCATTTTCTCAGGACGGCGCATGAAAAAAACCGCGAAGCCCTCGTAAGAACTGCGCAGCCAACTATGGAATCACAGCAGACTCAGATCAGCAGCGCCTACCTGCGCGTCGGTGGCAAATCGGTACAACTCCCGTGCGCCACTTCCGCTGCCATGCCAATGGATTCGCCCAGCGTTGGATGCGGGTGAATCGTCTTGCCGATGTCGATGGCGTCGGCGCCCATCTCAATCGCCAAAGCAATCTCGCCAATCATGTCGCCCGCATGGGTGCCGACCATGCCGCCGCCCAGAATCTTGCCATGACCATGCGCCTCCGGTGAATCGTCAAACAGCAGCTTGGTGACACCCTCGTCGCGACCATTGGCGATGGCGCGGCCGGATGCTGTCCAGGGGAACAGGCCCTTTTTGACCTTGATGCCTTGCGCCTTGGCCTGGTCTTCGGTCAGTCCAACCCAGGCCACTTCGGGGTCGGTGTAGGCCACGCTGGGGATGACGCGGGCGTTGAACGCGGCTGCCGCCAATTCCTTATTGCCTTGCAGTTCACCAGCGATCACTTCCGCTGCCACATGCGCTTCGTGCACCGCCTTGTGCGCCAGCATGGGCTGGCCGACGATGTCGCCAATAGCAAAAATGTGCGGCACGTTGGTGCGCATCTGGATGTCGACGTTGATAAAACCCCGATCAGTCACAGCCACGCCTGCCTTGTCAGCAGCGATTTTTTTGCCGTTGGGCGTGCGGCCCACGGCTTGCAGCACCAAATCGTAGGTTTGCGGTGCAGGGCAAGTGCCGCCTTCTTTAGCAGCAGCAAAAGTGACCTCAATGCCTGCTGGTGTTGCTTTGGCAGCTATGGTTTTTGTATTCACCATGATATTGTCAAAGCGGTGGCCATTCATCTTTTGCCAGATTTTGACCAAATCCCGGTCAGCACCTTGCATCAGACCGTCGAGCATTTCAACCACATCCAGGCGTGCGCCTAAAGTGCTATAGACCGTGCCCATTTCCAGGCCGATGATGCCGCCGCCCAGAATCAGCATGCGTTTGGGTACTTCTTTGAGCGCCAAAGCGCCCGTAGAGTCCACCACACGCGGATCGTCGGGCATAAAAGGCAGGCGCACGGCTTGGCTGCCAGCGGCGATGATGCACTTCTTGAAAGCGATGACTTTCTTGCCACCGGTTTTGTCTTGCGCCGTGCCGGCGGTTTCTTCCACCTCGACATGGTTGGCACCGACAAAAGCACCGTAGCCGCGCACAATCGTCACCTTGCGCATCTTGGCCATGGCGGCCAGGCCGCCGGTCAGCTTGGTGATGACCTTTTCTTTGTGGCCGCGCAACTTGTCGATGTTGACAGCAGGTGCGCCAAATTCGACACCCAAGTCGGCCAGGTGGCTCACCTCGTCCATCACGGCAGCCACATGCAACAGGGCTTTGCTGGGGATGCAGCCGACATTCAGGCAGACACCACCGAGTTGGGAGTAACGCTCAACCAGGATAACTTTAAGGCCCAGGTCTGCTGCTCGAAAGGCTGCGCTGTAGCCGCCAGGGCCGGCTCCGAGCACCAGCACATCGCAGTCCAGATCGGCTGTGCCTGCAAAACTGCTTGCATTCGGTGCTGGGGCTGCAACGGGTGGCGCTACAAATTGCGTAGCACCTTGCGCATGCTGCACGGGCGCTGGAGGCTGTTTTTGCTCAGAAGCGGGAGCTGCAGCGTCGCCTGCGGCTTCCAGCAGCAGCAACAGCGTGCCTTCGGAAACCTTGTCGCCCAGCTTGACCTTGAGCTCTTTCACCAGACCAGCGTGGCTCGACGGGATTTCCATCGAGGCTTTGTCGCTCTCAACGGTGATCAGGCTTTGCTCGGCTTTGATGGTGTCGCCAGGTTTGACCAGCAACTCGATCACGGTGACTTCGGCAAAGTCGCCAATGTCGGGGACTTTGATGTCGATTAGTGCCATTTGTCTCTCGCTTTAGTTCATTACTTTGATAAATCTGTTTGCTGTGTTTGCGTCTGTAGTTTTAACCCGCAGCGCGCGCCGGGTATCCAACTCCGCGAATGTCCCCCGGTTTGGGCTGCGCCCAAACCTCCTCCTTAATTTCGCTGCGTTAGACACCCAACGCACGTTGCTGGACGCCGCAGTTTCATCGATTGAGGTGGCGGTTGGACGTTGAAATTAGAGCAAAACCCGGCGGAAATCGCCCAGGATCTGGCCGAGGTACACGTTAAAACGTGCCGCAGCGGCACCGTCGATCACGCGGTGATCCCAGGTGAGTGACAGCGGCAGCATCAAGCGCGGTTGGAAGGCTTTGCCGTCCCAGACCGGTTCGATGGTGGAGCGGCAGACGCCCAGAATCGACACCTCGGGTGCGTTGATGATGGGTGTGAAATAGCGCCCGCCAATGCCACCCAGGCTGCTGATGGTGAAGGTGGCGCCACTCATTTCGGTCGGGCTCAGTTTGCCGTCGCGGGCCTTCTTGGCCAGCTCACCCATTTCCTGGCTGATCTGGAAGATGCCTTTTTTGTCGGCATCCTTGATCACTGGCACCATCAAGCCATTGGGTGTGTCCGCCGCAAAACCGATGTGGTAGTACTGCTTGTAGATAACGGCGTCACCATCGAGTGAGCTGTTGAAGTCGGGGAATTTTTTCAGCGCGGCCACGCAGGCTTTGATCAAAAAGGCCAGCATGGTGACCTTGACTCCCGACTTCTCGTTTTCTTTGTTGGTCGAGACGCGAAAAGCTTCCAGGTCGGTAATGTCGGCATCGTCGTGGTTGGTCACCGCCGGAATCATGATGGCATTGCGCAGCAGGTTGGCGCCGCTGATTTTCTTGATGCGCGACATTTCTTTGCGCTCGATCGGGCCAAACTTGGCAAAGTCCACCTTCGGCCAAGGGATCAGACCCAGACCTGCACCGTCGTTGTTCGCGGCAGCAACAGCGGGCTTGGCAGCTTGTTGGGCGACGATGGCAGTGGTCTGCAGTGCGCCACTCATGACCGAGCGGGTGAAGGACTGAATATCAGCATCGGTGATACGCCCTTTAAGCCCTGACCCCTTGACCTCAGCCAGCGGCACACCCAATTCGCGGGCAAATTTGCGCACAGACGGTGAGGCATGTGGCAAGCCGATGGGGGTTGTCGTCGGGTTGTGGGCAGGTACGCTGCTGAATGTGGTCTGTGGCGCTACAGCAATAGTAGCTGCTTGCGCTTGTGTCACGGGCGCTGCAGGCAGATTGGCTGCGGTAACTGCAACTGCAACTGGGTCGGAAGCAGGGGTAGCCGGGGCTGCGGCTGTGCCTTCCAGTACAGCCAGCAAATCGCCAATGTTGACCTTGTCACCAAGCTTGACCTTGAGCTCCTTGATCACGCCTGCCGTGCTGGACGGGATTTCCATCGAGGCCTTGTCGGACTCGACCGTGATCAGGCTTTGCTCTAACTTGACGGCATCACCGGGCTTCACCATGACTTCGATCACGGTGACATCTTTGAAGTCGCCGATGTCGGGCACACGCACCTCAATCGGACCGGTTGCTGCTGAAACAATAGCTATTGGTGCAAGTGCAGCGGGCGCTAGCGCCTGATTCACCATAGAAGCTTGGGGCGTTCCCGCAATTGCTATAGAAGATATAGCTGTCTGTGCTTGCTGTACGGGCGTTGCAGCCAGATTTGATGTTGAAACTTCACCCGCCACCTCCAGCATCAACACGACTGAACCCTCTTTGACCTTGTCACCCAAGGCCACTTTCAGCTCTTTGACCACACCTGCGTGGCTCGAGGGGATTTCCATTGAGGCTTTGTCAGACTCTACTGTGAGGAGACTTTGCTCGGTTTTGACGCTATCGCCCACTTTGACCAGCAGCTCGATCACCGCCACATCGGCGAAGTCGCCAATGTCGGGAACTTTGATTTCGATAATTGCCATGTTATGCATCCTATTTATTTTTGAGAGGACTTTATGAGTTATTAGTCGTTAGTTGTTAGTTGAACTACAAACTACAAACTTGTTTCGGCTCAGGCGTACAAGGGGTTGACCTTGTCGGTCTGAATACCATATTTGGCAATCGCTTGCGCTACTTTTTCAACCGGTAGCAGGCCGTCTTCGCTGAGCGCCTTGAGCGCGGCAATCACGATGTAGTGGCGGTTGATCTCAAAATGCTCGCGCAATTTAGAGCGGAAATCACTGCGCCCAAAGCCGTCGGTGCCAAGCACTTTGTAAGTGCGGCCTTTGGGAATAAAAGGTCGAATCTGCTCGGCATACGACTTGATGTAGTCAGTGGAGGCCACCACCGGGCCAGCGTGATCTGCCAATTGCTGGGCCACAAACGACACCATCGGCTCGGCCATGGGGTGCAGCAGGTTGTCGCGCTCGCAACTCTGGCCATCGCGTGCCAGTTCGTTAAAGCTGGGGCAGCTCCACACGTCAGCTGTAACGCCCCAATCGACCGCCAGCAGTTTTTGCGCAACAAAGCTCTCGCGCAAAATCGTGCCAGAGCCGAGCAACTGCACGCGTGGGCCGCTGGTGCCTTCGGCGCCCGGTTTGCACAGGTACATGCCTTTGATGATTTGCTCTTCGGTGCCCGCTGTCAGGCCGGGCATGGCGTAATTTTCGTTGAGCAGGGTCAGGTAATAAAACACGTTGTCTTGTTTCTCAACCATGCGCTTCAAACCGTGGTGCAGGATGACACCGACTTCGTGCGCGAAGGTTGGGTCGTATGAAATGCAGTTTGGAATGGTGCCGGCCAGAATGTGGCTGTGGCCGTCTTCGTGTTGCAGACCTTCGCCATTGAGTGTGGTGCGCCCGGATGTGCCGCCCAGCAAAAAGCCGCGTGCCTGCATATCACCCGCTGCCCAGGCCAGGTCGCCAATGCGCTGAAAGCCAAACATCGAGTAGTAGACATAAAACGGCACCATGATGCGGTTGCTGGTGCTGTAGCTGGT
>CAIYYA010000220.1 GCA_903930255.1 uncultured beta proteobacterium | reverse complement strand
GTTATTAGTTATTAGTTATTAGTTATTAGTTATTAGTTATTAGTTATTAGTCGTTAGTTATTGACTACCCACTAACAACTCAAAACTACCAACTGAAAAAAAATATGGCCACATCCAACCCCCTCACCATGGGCACCATGGAGCGCATCTTGCGCTTGATGGCCGACAAACGCGCCTCTGACGTTTATCTATCAGCGCATTCACCAGCGCTGATTCGCATCAACGGCACCTGTTTGCCGATCAACAGCCAGATCATGCCGCCAGATGCGCCGCTCAACCTGTTGAGCGAAATTTTGCCGCCCGACCGCATCGAAGAGTTGCAAGAGCTCAACGAACTCAACATGGGCTGGTCGCTCAATGGCGTGGGGCGTTTTCGTATCAGTGCCATGCGTCAGCGCGGCACCATTGCCGCGGTTATTCGCTACATAGCCAACGATATTCCCGCTCTGAGCACACTCTGCTTGCCGCCGGTTTTGGCTGATTTAATGCTGCAAAAACGCGGCCTGGTCTTGATGGTGGGAGCCACAGGTGCAGGCAAAAGCACAACCTTGGCGTCGATGATCGACCACCGCAACACAAACATGTCAGGACACATCCTGACGATAGAAGACCCGGTGGAGTTTTTATTCAAAAACAAGCGCTCGATCATCAACCAGCGCGAAGTTGGCAGCGACACCAAATCCACCCAGATCGCACTGAAAAACGCCCTGCGCCAAGCGCCCGATGTGATTCTGATTGGTGAAATCCGTGACCGTGAAACCATGACAGCTGCCATTGCCTACGCACAAACTGGGCATCTGTGCCTGGCCACCATGCACGCCAACAACAGCTACCAGGCACTCAACCGTATTTTGAGTTTTTACCCAGTTGAAGTGCGCCAAACCATGCTGGGCGATTTGGCCGCCGCCTTGCGCGCTATTGTTTCGCAGCGGTTGTTGCGCAACATTGCCGAAACCCGCACACCCGCTGTCGAAATCATGATGAACACCAAGCTGGTGTCTGAATTGATTGAAAAAGGCGACTTTTCGGGCATTCAGGAGGCCATGGAAAAAGCCATGGCAGAAGGCAGCCAGACTTTTGAACAAGACATTGCTCGCCTCATCACCGCCGGTATGGTCGATCGCAAAGAAGGTCTGGCTAACGCCGACTCACCCACCAACTTGATGTGGCGTCTGCAAAATGATTTTGCAGCGCGTGCCAAAGCGCAAGCTGCCATCCCACTGGAAGACCCGGATGACCACCCTACTTTCACCGAAATTTCACTTGACGTGAATCACTGAACCTGAATTCTTTCATGACCGCAACACTGCATCTTGCTCGCCAACTGATCGCCTGCGCTTCTGTAACCCCCGATGACGCTGGCTGTCAAACGCTGATCGCCCAGCGACTGTCAGCTCTTGGTTTTTCGATTGAACCGGTCATCAGCGGGCCGGAGCATTTCCGTGTCACAAATTTATGGGCAAAAAGGCCTGCGACGCCCAACCAACAAGCGCAAATAGCTCCTGAATTGATAGTGTTTGCAGGCCATACTGATGTCGTTCCAACGGGGCCGGCAAGCCAGTGGCAAAGTGACCCATTTACGCCCACCGAACGCGATGGCAAGTTGTATGGCCGCGGTGCCGCCGACATGAAAACATCGATCGCCGCTTTTGTCGTGGCGGTTGAAGAGTTTTTGGCCGCCCAGCCACAAACTCCGCTGGCGCTTGGCTTTTTGCTCACCAGTGACGAAGAAGGCCCGGCACTCGATGGCACAGTCAAAGTCTGCGAACTTTTGCAAGCCCGTGGTGAGCAAATCCATTACTGTTTGATTGGTGAACCTACGTCTGCCCAACGCACCGGTGACATGCTGAAAAATGGTCGCCGTGGCACGCTCAGCGGCAAACTCACTGTCAAAGGTGTGCAAGGCCATATTGCCTACCCGCATCTTGCAAAAAACCCAATCCACCTGCTGGCGCCTGTGCTGACCGAGTTGGTGGGTGTCGAATGGGATCTGGGCAACGCGTTTTTCCCACCGACCACCTGGCAGGTCAGCAATATCCACGGCGGCACCGGTGCCAGCAACGTGATACCTGGCACGGTGGTGGTCGATTTCAACTTTCGCTTTTGCACCGAATCTTCGCCCGAGAGCCTGCAAACCCGCTTGCGAAGCGTGCTCGATCGCCATGGGCTTGAGTTTGACCTGCTCTGGACGCTCGGAGGTCTGCCGTTTCTCACCACACCAGGCGCCCTGGTGGAGGCCATCACAGTGGCTATTCAGGCTGAAACCGGCCTGACACCCGAACTGTCTACTAGCGGTGGCACCAGCGATGGCCGATTCATTGCCAAAATTTGTCCCCAAGTGATCGAGTTCGGCCCGCCCAACGCCAGCATTCACAAAATTGACGAACACATTGCGCTAGCCGACATCGAGCCTCTCAAAAACATATACCGCCGATTGCTTGAAAATCTGCACAACAAGGCATGCCCATGAAACGCCCCACACTCCGCGCCTGCGTCGATACCGCCGCAACACAACTCAGCCAGGCTGGCGTTGCCTTTGGGCAGGGCACACAAAACGCTTTTGACGAAGCCGCTTGGCTAATTCTGTGGCAATTGGGCTTACCTCTCGATACCCCACTGGACGCTGATACTTCCACAGGAAAAACACCTGTAACGCCCGACCAGCAAGCGCAGATAGCTACACTTATTGAAGCACGCATCAGCACCCGAAAACCCGCCGCTTACCTGACCAAAGAGGCTTGGCTGCAAGGTGTTTCTTTTTATGTGGACGAGCGCGCCATCGTGCCGCGCTCGCTCATCGCCGAAGTGCTGGTAGAAGGCCACCTGGACTACTGGCTCAGCGAAACCACCGAACGCGTGCTCGACCTGTGCACCGGCAATGGCAGCTTGGCTGTGCTGGCTGCCATGGTCTACCCTGATGTGAAAGTGCAGGCCGCTGACATCAGCGCCAAGGCTCTGGAAGTGGCACACATCAACATCGAGCGCCACGGCTTGCATGGCCGAGTCTTTTTGCGTGAATGCGATGGCATTCCCAAAACCGGCAGCCACTATGACCTGATTTTGTGCAATCCACCCTATGTCAACGCAGCCAGCATGGCAACCCTGCCCGCTGAATTTTTGGCCGAACCCAACATCGCCCTGAATGGCAATAAGGCCGGCGGCAGCGATGGCATGGACTTCATCCGCCAGCTGCTGCGCGACGCCCCCAGCCAGATGGGTGAAGATGCCATTTTGGTGCTCGAAATTGGCCACGAGCGGGCGCACTTCGAAGCCGCCTTCCCCCAACTCGAAGTAGTTTGGCTGGAAACCAGCGCGGGTGAAGACCAGGTGTTGCTGGTAACCCGCGACGCGATGAACAAACTCAACCCTTGAACTGAATCGATTTTCTTTTGATTACCCTGAAAAATGTGACGCTGCGCCGCAGCACCAAAGTATTGCTCGACGGTGCCTCCGTCACCCTGAATCCCGGCGAAAAAGTTGGTTTGGTTGGGCGCAATGGCGCCGGCAAATCGTCACTTTTTGCACTCTTTAATGGCAACCTGCACGAAGATGCCGGCGAATACTACATCCCGAGCCAGTGGCGCATGGGTCAGGTCGCGCAGGACATGCCCGAGACCGAGCAAAGCGCCACCGACTTTGTAGTCGATGGCGACACCCCTCTGTTGGAAGCACAGCAAGAAGTGACTGCTGCCGAAGCGACCGACGACTATGACCGCATGGCACACGCTTACATGGCGCTGCAGGATGCCGGGGCGCACGACGCGCCCGCAAGGGCACAGGCGCTGATCTTGGGTCTGGGCTTCAAAACCACTGAGCTGACCAACCCAGTGAACAGTTTCTCAGGTGGCTGGCGCATGCGCCTGCAACTGGCGCGCGCGCTGATGTGCCCAAGCGACCTGTTGCTGCTCGACGAACCCACCAATCACCTCGACCTGGACGCGCTGGTGTGGCTGGAGGCCTGGCTAAAAAAATACGAAGGCACCATGATCGTGATCAGCCACGACCGCGAATTTCTCGACGCTGTGACCAACGTCACGCTGCACATTGATGCTGCGAAACTGGTGCGCTATGGCGGCAACTACAGCAAGTTTGAAGACATGCGTGCCGAGCAGATGGAGCTGCAACAAAACGCCTATTCCAAACAGCAAGACAAAATTGCCCACTTGCAAAAGTTCATTGCGCGCTTCAAAGCCAAGGCCAGCAAGGCCAAGCAGGCGCAAAGCCGGGTCAAGGCACTTGACCGCATGGAAAAAATTGCGCCACTGCTGTCCGAGGCTGACTTCACCTTTGAATTCAAGG
>CAIYYA010000219.1 GCA_903930255.1 uncultured beta proteobacterium | reverse complement strand
GGCACTGCGCCCAGCCAGGGACCGCACTTCGCTGGCCACCACCGCAAAGCCGCGCCCCTGTTCACCGGCGCGGGCGGCTTCCACTGCGGCATTCAGGGCCAAAATATTGGTCTGGAAGGCAATGCCGTCAATCACGCTGATGATGTCGCTGATCTTGCGAGACGCATCGTTGATGCCGCGCATGGTGTCCACCACTTGCGCCACCACTTCGCCGCCTTGTACGGCTACCGTGCTGGCACTCATGGCGAGTTGGTTGGCCTGACGCGCGTTGTCGGCGTTGTGTTTGACCGTGGAGGAGAGCTCTTCCATGCTGGCAGCGGTTTGCTCCAGCGCGCTGGCCTGGCTTTCGGTGCGGTCGCTCAGGTCTTGGTTGCCTTGGGCGATTTCGGAGCTGGCGGTGGAAACGCTTTCTGAGCCCTGGCGTACTTGCGCAACCACTTTGGCCAGGCTAACTTGCATTTCTTGCAGTGCTGTCAACAATTGCGCTGTTTCGACCGTGCCAGCCACTTCAACTGGTGTGCTTAGATTGCCTTGCGCCACAGCTTGTGCAATCGCAACAGAATGGCGCAGCGGTACCGCTATCGATCGAATCACCCAGCTTGCCACCAAGCCAGCCAGCACCAGTGCCAATGCAACAGCGCCACCCAACAGCCACGACAAGCCCGTAATGCCCTGGTGCGCCAACGCAGCTGTTTCATGCATTTGAGAGTCGAGCAGTTTGACCAACTCGTCGCAGGCGCTCAAATAGCTGGCCTGTGCGGTGCGAATGTCGGTAAAAATGAGCGCTTTGGCTTCGTCAGTTTTGCCTGCATTCAGGTGATCCATGAATTTGGCTAAGGCTGCTTCGTAGGGTTTGCGGGCGTCATTGACTTTGTTAAGTGCGGCACGCCCTTGATCAGAGGCCACGGTCTTGGTCAATTCGGCCAGATGATTGTTCGTATTTTTTAGGATGGCTTCTGTGCGAGCCAGCTCCTTTTTGACCTCGGCAGGGTCGCTCACGAGCAGCATGTTGCGCAGGGCACGAGCGGCCAAGTTGATCTCGCTCTCGACCTTGTAGGTGAGCAGCAGGCTTGGCACCCGGTTGTCCACCGTCTCGGTAAAGGCTGTGTCAACGCCCATCACCTTGACTTGTGTGACCGCGCCGATCAGCACAAACAGCAGCGCCATCAAGCCAAAGCCGATGCTGAGTTGGGTGGAAATTTTGAGTCGGTTCATGAAGTCTCTCGCTTGGTGAATAAATTATTCCTCATCATAAAGCGATTCACGTCCGATTTGCCCATTTCACAGTGAACCGAGACTATCCATGGGACTCAAATGTCAGACGAAGTGCCAACTTCGCCAATTTTTCTGCTTTGCTACACTGTTCGCATGTTCATACATCGGATTCACATCACAGGTTGCAGTGACCGGGGGGCTTGGCCCTGGCGCCGGTGCACAGCCATGCCTGCGTCAGCCTGACGCCTCTTTGATGTACAACTGCAAGCACGCGTCATGCGCTGAACTTGCCCTTTCCGAAAGACCCACCCGTGATCTCTGAACTTGAATTCAATGCTTTAAGCACCCAAGGCTTTAACCGCATCCCGGTCGTTGCGCAAGCTTTTGCCGACCTCGAAACACCCCTATCGCTCTATCTCAAGTTGGCCAACAGCGCCCCTTTGAGCTTTTTGTTGGAGTCGGTCGTCGGCGGCGAGCGTTTTGGCCGCTATAGCTTCATTGGCTTGCCAGCCAGAACCTTTTTGCGCACCCATGGTTTTGCCGAACAGGTCTGCACCGAGGTGGTAACCGACGGGGTCGTGGTAGAAACTTGCAACAGCAACCCGCTGGACTTCTGTGCCGCCTACCAAGCCCGCTTTAAAGTCGCGCTGCAAAGCGGCATGCCGCGTTTTTGTGGTGGTTTGGCAGGCTATTTTGGCTACGACGCAGTGCGCTATATCGAGAAAAAGCTGCAACACAGTTGCCCACCCGATGAACTGCAATGCCCCGACATCTTGCTGCTGCAGTGCGAAGAACTGGCCGTCATCGACAACCTCTCGGGCAAGCTGTATTTGATGGTTTATGCCGACCCAGCGCAGCCGCAAGCCTATCAGCGCGCCACCGAGCGACTGGCTCTGCTTAAAGAGCGGTTGAATCAACCGGTGCATGCGCCGCAGATTTTGCCCAGCGCGGGTCAACCCGCCGTGCGTGACTTTGCCAAGGCCGATTACATTGCCGCCGTCGAGCGCGCCAAAGAACTGATTGCGGGTGGCGACTTCATGCAGGTGCAAGTGGGACAGCGCATCAAAAAGCCCTATACCCAAAGCCCTTTGAGCCTGTACCGGGCGCTGCGCTCACTCAATCCATCGCCGTATATGTATTACTACAACTTCAGCGGTGCCACTGCAGATGGTGCCGATTTTCATGTGGTGGGTGCATCGCCAGAGATTTTGGTGCGCCAGGAGCAGATTCAGGTGGATGGACAAAGCACGCAAAAAATCACCATCCGCCCATTGGCAGGCACGCGCCCACGCGGTGCCACACCTGAGGCCGACAAAGCTGCCGAGGTGGAGCTGATCAACGACCCCAAAGAGCGCGCCGAACATGTGATGCTGATTGACCTGGCACGCAACGACATTGGCCGTATTGCACAAATTGGCAGCGTTAAGGTAACGGATGCTTTTTGTGTGGAGCGCTACAGCCATGTGATGCACATCGTGAGTAATGTCGAGGGCACACTGCTTGGCGGCATGACCAGCATGGACGTGCTCAAGGCCACATTTCCGGCCGGCACCCTGACCGGCGCACCAAAAGTGCATGCCATGGAGCTGATTGACCAGTTGGAGCCCACCAAGCGCGGCCTCTATGGTGGCGCCTGCGGCTACCTGAGCTATGCGGGCGATATGGACGTGGCCATCGCCATTCGCACCGGCATCATCAAAAACCAGATGCTCTATGTGCAAGCGGCAGCTGGTGTGGTGGCTGACAGCGTGCCCGAGCTGGAATGGCGTGAGACCGAAGCCAAAGCCCGTGCGCTGTTGCGAGCGGCTGAGCTGGTTGAAGAAGGGCTGGAGTGAACTGTCGCTTATCCACTTAGGCTCAAGAATCAGCTAGGATGAACACCCCATTGGAAACGCATCATGACCACTGAAATTCAACTCCCCAAGGTCGTTCAAACCCGAATTACGCGCTTGGCACTTGCGGCAGGGCGCAGTCCGGCTGCCACATTGCGCTTCGTTTTACGTGACGGTTTTGATGCGGTGGAACTCAGCATTCAAGAGAACGCACAAGCCGATGCAGAATTTGCGACAGGTGCCACGCTTGCGCACACGGATGTCATGCGCGATGCCATGCAAGTAGTGCAACAAACAAACAACCAGGCGCGCGCTGCTGCTGCATGACGTTGGCGATCATATGGTCGGCTCATGAAGGAGCACTTGCAAGAAATGAAAGTGCAGGGATTTCACACCGACAGGAAAGCTCAAACAGACTTGACAGCCTCGCTTCCGACCCATTCTGAGGAACCCATATGAAACTTTTGATGATTGACAACTACGACAGCTTTACCTACAACATTGTTCAATACCTGGGTGAACTGGGTGCAGACGTGACGGTGGTGCGCAACGACGAAATCAGCATGGCCGATATGGATGCCTTGCTGGCCCAAGGCGAACTCGATCGGCTGGTGATCTCGCCTGGCCCCTGTTCGCCAGCCGAAGCGGGTATTTCGGTCGCAGCGATCCAGCATTTTGCGGGCAAGTTACCGATTTTGGGGGTCTGTCTGGGGCATCAAGCCATTGGCGCTGCTTTTGGCGGCAGCATCGTGCGGGCCCAGCAACTCATGCACGGCAAAACCAGTGTCATCAGCACCACCCAGGAGGGTCTGTTTGCCGGTCTGCCAGCGCAGTTCACCGTGAACCGCTACCACTCGCTGTCGATCGAGCGCACCACTTGCCCAGCTTGCCTGAAAGTAACCGCATGGACCGACGATGGCGAAATCATGGGGGTGAAACATACCAGCCTGGATATCGAAGGTGTGCAGTTCCACCCCGAAAGCATCCTCACCGAGCATGGCCATGCCATGCTGAAAAACTTTCTGAGACCTCGTGGGACAGACCGCAGTGACACGCAGTGCACAAGCTCTGTCCCCGACTGATCGTCGGATGTTGGATGTCCACCTCGTGGGACAGACCGCAGTGACACATAGTGCACAAGCTCTGTCCCCGACTGATCGTCGGATGTTGGATGTCCACCTCGTGGGACAGCCCCGCGGTGACTATTGACGACCAGCGGTCAGGCGCAGGATACTTGCGGCCATTCTCGAAAAAATTGGCATGAAAAAAACAATAACGCGTTGGATACCCTGGCTCATGCTGGCAGCTGGACTAAGCGGCTTGGGCCTTTACCTGGTGTTTAACCAGCAAAACGAACGCGAGCGTCTGGAGGCATCCGAGCGCGATCGCTTGATCACCCAGTCCAAAGTGATTGAGCAAAACCTGTCGCGCCAATTGGTGGCGATTGACCTGGCCATTACCTCCATTGTGGGCAACCTGCCTTACTGGGCGGGTCTGCCCGATGGCCAAAAGCAGGCAGTGCGCCAGCTCAAAAGTCTCGAAGATTCGATGCCGTCGGTGCGGACTTTTCTGGTGCTCAATGCACAAGGTGACGTCATCCTGTCCAATCGCGATGAGCTGATGCAGCGCAATTTTTCCCAGCGCGAATATTTTCAGGCTCCCTTGCGTTCACTCAATCCGCGCGTGCTGTTTGTCAGTCCGCCTTTCAAGTCGGTGCTCAATACGTACCTGTTTAACCTGACGCACGTGGTGCTGGATGTGCAGGGCAAATTTGCTGGCGTGGTATCGGTGGGGGTTGACCCGGTTGACATCGAGATTTTGCTCAACTCGGTGCGCTATGCCGACGACATGCGCTCGATGCTGGTGCACGGCGACGGCAAAGTGTTTGTGGTTGAGCCACCCACGCCAGAACTGTTAGGCAAAGACCTGTCGGCAGCAGATTCATTTTTCAGTCAGCACCTTGCCAACAAGCACACTGTGAGCACCTTCAAGGGCACCGCCTATTCTTCAGGTGATGAGCGACTGCCTGCTTTGCGTACCATCCAGCCAGCGGCGCTGCAAATGGACAAACCACTGGTGATTGCCGTTTCGAGACACTTGCCCACCCTGTTTTCGCATTTGCAAAAAGATGCCATTAACCAATTTTTGGGCTATCTGATGCTGGTGCTTTTGAGCGGCATCGCCACGTGGTGGTACCAAATGGGTCGCACACGCCAACGCTTGAGCGCGCAAAGGCTCAAGCTGGCCACCGAAGCAGCTGGTGTGGGAATTTGGGAGTTTGACCTGAAGACCAAGCGCTACCATTGGGATGCATCCATGTTCGAACTGTTCGGCCTTGACCCCAACAAGGTCAATCTCAACAACGATGACTGGCTGCAACTGACTTTGCCAGGTGAACTTGAGCGCATCAAAAACGCCACCCGGGTAGCCATTGATCAGAATCAGCCCTTTGACCTGACCTTCAAAATCTTGCGTCCGGATGGGGAAGTGCGCTACATGCGTAACCGTGCCGCGCTTTTCGGTGAAAGCCAGGCCAATTCGAGCCGGATGATTGGCACCACCGAAGACGTGACTGAGCGCAAGATGAAAGAAGCCGACTTGCGCATTGCTGCCATTGCCTTCAATTGCCAGGAGGGCATGGTGGTGACTGATGCGAGCATGAACATTTTGCGGGTGAACCGTGCATTTTCGGACTTGTTTGGCTACAGCTCCGAGGAAGCCATTGGCCAAACACCCCGGGTGTTGCAGTCGGGTCGGCACGATCAGGCGTTTTATCAAGTGATGTGGGCCGATATTATTGGCAAAGGGGTGTGGCAAGGCGAAGTCTGGAACCGACGCAAAAATGGTGAAGTGTTTCCCGAGTGGCTCACCATCACCGCGGTGTATGACAGTGCTGGTGCAGTTACCCATTACGTCGCTACTCATATTGATATCACGCTGCGCAAGGCAGCTGAGGACGAAATCAGGCATCTGGCGTTTTATGACCCGTTGACGCACCTGCCCAACCGGCGCTTGCTGCGCGACCGGTTGCAGCATGCCATGGCACAGGCCAAGCGTGATGGCACCCAATTGGGCTTGATGTTTGTTGACCTGGATAAATTCAAACCTGTCAACGACCAGCATGGCCATGCTGTAGGCGACCAGCTCTTGCAAGCCGTGGCGCACCGCCTGAGCACTTGCGTGCGCGAGTCAGATACGGTTGCTCGTGTGGGCGGTGATGAGTTTGTGGTGCTGCTGTCGATGATCACCGGTGCGCTTGATGCGGTTCTGGTAGCTGAAAAAGTCCATTCGGTACTGCAGCAAGTCTTTATCCTGCCAGATGGCGCGCACGTCAACATTTCGTCCAGCGCCGGCATAGCCATCTACCCCGAGCACGGCACGACAGAAGCCGAGCTGACCCTTTGCGCCGATGCCGCCATGTACCAGGCCAAAGCCGCCGGGCGCGACCGTTTTGTAGTATTTGATGGGACGAGCCTGCAAAGTGCAGAAGCCAATTTGACGTGAAAACCGGCTCACCGCAGAACGCTAAACTGCTGCTGTATTTTTATTTCTACTTGCAATGTTTTTAATAGCTGTTCACGCATACTCTATAAGCATCAGAGGCCTAAATGACCAATAGATTTGACATAGCAAAAGTTGATTTGCGCAGTGACACCGTGACGCAACCCACCCCGGCCATGCGCGAGGCCATGCTGGCGGCACCGCTGGGTGATGACGTGTTTGGCGACGACCCCAGCGTGAATGCGCTGCAAGACAAGATAGCCGCGCTGCTGGGCTTTGAGGCGGCGTTGTTCATGCCCACCGGCACGCAGAGCAATTTGTGCGGCCTGCTGGCGCATTGTCAGCGCGGTGACGAATACATCGTGGGTCAGCTGGCGCACACTTTCCGCTATGAGGGCGGCGGCGCGGCCGTGCTGGGCAGCATTCAGCCGCAGCCTTTGGTGCAAGATGCTTCGGGTCAAATGGCGTTGGCTGACATAGCCGCTGCCATCAAGCCCGACGATTGCCACTTTGCCCGCACCCGGCTGCTGTGTCTGGAAAACACCTGGAACGGGCACGCCATGCCCATGGCGTATCTGGCGCAGGCCACCAGCTTGGCGCGTGAAAAAGGCCTGGCCTGCCATTTGGACGGGGCACGCTTGTTTAACGCAGCGGTGCATCAGGCTCAGTCGGAGACCCAAGTTCTTATAAAAAATATGCCTCTAGCGCCCGTGAATAAAGCGCAAGCAGCTATTAATTTTGAATCTATTTTGACCGAGGCGCGGCGCATCACCCAGCATTTTGACAGTGTCTCGGTGTGCTTCAGCAAGGGGCTAGGGGCACCTGTGGGCTCTGCCTTGTGCGGCAGCAAGGCATTGATTGCGCGGGCACTGCGCATTCGCAAAATGGCCGGTGGTGGCATGCGCCAGTCGGGCTTGCTGGCGGCAGCCGCCACGCACGCACTGGATCATCACCTGGAACGCCTGGCGATAGATCACGCGCTGGCGCAGCGCCTGGCTCAGGGGTTGCAAGGAATACCGGGTCTTTCGGTGCGCTCAGCACAGACCAACATCGTTTTTGTCGATGTGGCCAATGGTCAAGGCCCGGCTTTGCTGGCGCACCTGGCGCAGCACGGCGTGCTGGCCACCGGGTTGATCGGTTTGCGTTTTGTCACCCATCTGGATGTGGACGAGGCCGGCATCGACCATGCGCTGGCCTGCATTCACCGATTCTTTGCTGAGCAGGCTGATGCCGCCGCGCCCGTACCGCCCACAAAGTCGGCCGTGTATTGAGGCACAAATAGTCTGTTTGTTATACTCAAGTAAAACAAATGATCAGGAGCTCTCATGCTAAATGCCTCATTACGTCGCTCTGGTGGCTCTTACATCATGACAGTGCCACTGAGTTACGTTGAACAAAACCATTTGAACGCGGGTTCGCTTCTGGCCATTGAAATTGCCGGAGACGCGCTCACGATCAAGCCCCAGCGGCCACGCCGTTCACTGGGTGAATTACTTGCCGCTACACCGCCGGGTTTGTGCCGCGCAACCGGCTGGGACGAGCTGACTCCGGTCGGAGCCGAATTGTGACCCCGCAGCGGGGCGACATTTTGCACTTGGCTTTTGACCCGGCCAGTGGCCGCGAAATGCAGGGAAATCACTTTTGCCTGGTGGTTTCGCCGCGTGAGTTCAATGCGCGCTTCAAACTGGCGCTGGTGTGCCCGATTTCAGGCGGATCAGCTGAGGTAGCCAGGAGTGCCGGTTTTTTGGTGTCGCTGATGGGTCATGGCTTGCGCACGGATGGGCAAGTTCACGCGCACCAGGTCAAATCCCTAGACTGGACCAGCCGACAAGCCAGCCTAATAGAAACAGCCCCCGACCTGATTGTGCAAGAAGTGCTGGACTGTTTGCAAAGCGTCCTGTCCTACTAACCCACTAACAACTAGCCACTCACCATGACCCATACTCTAAAAATTACCCCGCAAGAAGCGCTGTTGCGCACGATTGAACACCGCGAAATTTTTCATGACGAGATGCTGCACATCATGCGCGCCATCATGGCCGGCGAGTGGAGCCCGGTCATGCTGGCGGCCTTCATCACCGGTTTGCGCGTCAAAAAAGAAACCATCGGCGAAATCACCGCGGCCGCCCAGGTGATGCGCGAGTTTTCCACCAAGGTGCCGGTGGCCGACAAAACCCATCTGGTGGACATTGTTGGCACCGGCGGCGACGGCTCGCACACTTTTAATATCTCGACCTGCGCCATGTTTGTGGCTGCCGCCGCTGGGGCCCGGGTCAGCAAACACGGTGGGCGCAGTGTCAGCAGCAAAAGCGGCAGCGCTGACGTGATGGAATCGCTGGGTGTCAACATCAACCTGCAGCCTGAAGCGATAGCCCAATGCATTGCCCGCGTTGGCGTGGGTTTTATGTTTGCGCCGAACCACCACCCAGCCATGAAAAACGTGGCGCCGGTACGCCGCGAATTGGGTGTAAAAACCATTTTCAACCTTCTCGGCCCACTCACCAACCCGGCCGGTGCGCCCAACATTCTGATGGGGGTGTTTCACCCCGATCTGGTGGGTATCCAGGTGCGGGCGCTGGAGCGCCTGGGCACCGAGCACGCGGTGGTGGTGTATGGCAAAGATGGCATGGATGAGGTGAGTCTGGGCGCAGCCACCCTGGTGGGAGAGCTTAAAGACGGCAAGGTGACCGAGTACGAAATTCATCCGGAAGATTTTGGCTTGGCCATGGCCAGCAGCCGCGCTTTCAAGGTCGAAACACCCGAACAGTCGAAAGCCATGCTGCTTGGCGTGCTAGATAACATGGATGGCCCTACCAAAGAAATTGTGCTTTTAAATGCCGGTGTGGCGTTGTATGCGGCCAATGTAACAAATTCAATGCTAGAGGGCATACAGCAAGCACGAGAAGCTATTGAATCTGGAGCAGCCAAAGCTAAACTGGTGCAGCTAGCTGCACTGGCCAAGTCGCTAGGCGGAGCCTGAGCCAAGACTTGAAATGCCCGCCTTTTTTGTCTCGCTCGCAAAGCCAATGAAACCGCGCACTTGAATCAGTCACTATTGAGCCGGCCCAATGATGTTTTAAGTTCCGTTCGGACTGAGCCTGTCGAAGCCCTTCGACCGTTCGTCAGGCTCACGACCGGCCATGCTCAGGGCGAACGGTTCAAACATAATCGGGCCGGAGCCATAAGAAGTTCTTTTTTTCAAATCATGAAAAGAATCCAAGCGCGCAAAATGAATTTGCAAAACCCACCACTTCCGGCTAGTCCGGCTTAAGACAATGCACATGAGCCTTTTGAACACCGAGGGAGCTTGGATTGCCATAGGAATCTCGGCTATTTTTCTTGTCGCGGGGCTGATCATGCACCGCGTGTTTGTCAAAATTCTTAAAAACGGCTCACAAGAGTCAACTCCTCATGACTGATATTTTGAACAAAATTGTCGCCGTCAAACGCGACGAAGTGGCCGCTGCCAGTAAACGTAAACCGCTGGCGGCCATGCGCTTTGATGCCGAGTCGCGCATTCTGACGCGTGACTTTGTCGCAGCGATGCGCAGCAAAATTGCGGCTGGCCAGCCGGCCGTGATTGCCGAGATCAAAAAAGCCAGCCCGTCTAAAGGCGTGCTGCGCGCCGACTTCATCGCCGCTGACATTGCCCAAAGCTACGCCGAATTTGGCGCGGCCTGCTTGTCGGTGCTGACCGACGTGCAGTTTTTTCAGGGCGGTATCGATTACCTCAAGCAAGCCCGCGCCTCGTGCCATCTGCCTGTGCTGCGCAAAGACTTCATGATCGATGCTTATCAAATCTATGAATCGCGCGCTATGGGCGCAGACGCCGTGCTGCTGATTGCCGCTTGCCTGGACGACGCGCAGTTGAAAGACTTTGAACAAATTGCGCGCAGTCTAGACATGGCGGTGCTGGTGGAGGTGCATAACGCGGCCGAGTTGGCGCGCGCCCTCAAACTGAAAACCCCGCTGATTGGCATCAACAACCGCAACCTCAAAACCTTTGAGGTCTCTCTCGACACCACGTTGAGCCTGCAGCGTGACGTGCCGGCTGATCGCTTGTTGGTGTGCGAAAGCGGCATCCACACGCGTGATGATGTGCTGCGCATGGGCGCAGCCGGAGTCAACGCCTTTCTGGTGGGAGAAGCCTTTATGCGCGCTCAAGAACCGGGCGAGGCGCTGCAGGCACTGTTCGGCTGAGCGCAATATGCAAGCAATACCAGATCTGCTGCCCACATTGGATCAGCTGCAGTCCGCTGACTCGAGCGCCTGGCCGATTGCCGCAGGTTGGCAAGCGCTGGTAGCACAGTTTTTCAAGTCAGAAACCGGCCTCAAACTTGGCTCATTTTTACAAGAGCGGCTCGATGCGGGCGCCATAATTTTCCCAGCGCAGCCCTTACGCGCACTGGCGCTCACGCCACCCGAAGCCGTGCGGGTGGTGATTTTGGGCCAGGATCCTTATCACGGGCGTGGTCAAGCCGAAGGCTTGGCTTTTTCGGTTGCCCAAGGTGTGCCACTGCCCCCCTCTTTACGAAACATTTTCAAAGAATTACAGCGCGACCTCGGCACGCCAATGCCCGAATTCCCACAGCCGGGCGGCAGTCTGGTGCACTGGGCACGCCACGGCGTATTACTGCTCAACACCTGTTTGACGGTAGAAGAAGCTCAACCTGCCAGTCACTCTGGTCGTGGCTGGGAAGTGCTCACCGATGCCATCATTCGAAAAGTCTCGCAAAGCGCAACGCCAACCGTCTTTATGCTCTGGGGTAATCACGCCCAGAGCAAACGGGCACTCATTGATGCCTCACGTCACCTGATTTTGTGTGCCAATCATCCATCGCCTTTATCAGCCCTGCGTCCACCGATCCCCTATATTGGTTGCGGACACTTTTCGCAAGCCCGTGCCTGGCGCGAGCAACATCAAACTGCAAAATAATGCTTAAGTGTTTGCCGCAAGGAAAACTTCGTGGCATAATCGCGCGTTCACCGAGGAGAGGTGGCCGAGTGGTTAATGGCAGCAGACTGTAAATCTGCCCTCTTACGAGTACGCTGGTTCGAATCCAGCCCTCTCCACCAGTGATAGAAACTTAATTGACGCTGAAGCGAAGGCGCTGAAAGGTTGACGGAGTTC
>CAIYYA010000218.1 GCA_903930255.1 uncultured beta proteobacterium | reverse complement strand
GTGCACGTCGGCTTCGATTACGGTGCGGTGTATGTTAGCGCCGTCGTAGTTGGCGGTAATCGACCCGGCACCGTAGTTGACGCGCTCACCCACCGTGGTGTCACCCAAATAGGCCAGATGATTGGCTTTGGAACCTTTGGCCAAAGTGGAGTTTTTGACTTCAACAAAGTTGCCAATATGCACCTCTGCACCCAGTTTGGCTCCGGGTC
This sequence comes from uncultured beta proteobacterium, assembly GCA_903930255.1. Classification (GTDB taxonomy): domain Bacteria; phylum Pseudomonadota; class Gammaproteobacteria; order Burkholderiales; family Burkholderiaceae_C; genus Rhodoferax. Next base: position 1,766 of record CAIYYA010000218.1, on the reverse strand, counting down.
GCAAGCGCGCAAATGGGCCAATCAACGCACCGACACCAACCTCAATCGCTTCTTTGCTGCCCGGCTTACCACCTTCGATGTGAGTGAAAGGATGAATCACCGCGCCAGCGGCAATGCTGGCGTTGTTGATGACGCAGTTGGCGCCTATACGCACGCCCTCGCCCAGGCTGACCTGCCCTTCAAACACACAATTGACATCAATCGACACGTCTTGCGCGCATTGCAGGCTGCCGCGCACATCCAGGCGCGCCGGGTCGGCCAGACGCACGCCCTGCTCCATCAAGCGCAACGCCACTTTGCCTTGGTAGGCGCGTTCGAGTTCGGCAAGCTGCACGGGGCTGTTGACGCCAGCGACCTGGGCGGAATCGGTGATCTTGTGTGCCACCACCGGCACGCCATCGGCCACGGCAAATTTCACAATATCGGTGAGGTAATACTCGCCCTGCACATTTTTGTTGTCCAGGCGCGCCAGCCAGCGTTTGAGCATGACGGCAGGAACGGCCATGATGCCGCTGTAGACCTCGGTGATGGCGCGCTGCGCAGGGGTGGCATCCTTGTGCTCAACAATTGCCTGCACCGCTTCGCCCTGGCGCACGATGCGGCCATAACCCGTGGGGTCGGCAAAATCAATCGTCAGCAGAGCCAGTTTGCTACCACAACAAGCCCCGATGAGCTGCCCCAGGGTGTCGGCTTGCGTCAAGGGCACATCACCCGAGAGCACAACCACAATACCATCGTCGCGCAGCACGGGCACGGTTTGCTGCACCGCGTGACCGGTGCCCAATTGCGGCTCTTGGCGCACAAAATTCAGATCAAATTGGCCTCTGGCGCCCGTTGGCATTGCGAGAGCTGCTTCTACTTCTGTAGCACCATGTCCAGTGATCACAGTCACCTGGCGTGCCTGCAAAGCCGCCGCGGTGTCGACCACATGCTGCAGCAAAGCCCGCCCGGCCAAAAGATGCAATACTTTGGGCAACTTACTCTTCATGCGTGTGCCCTTGCCTGCGGCCATGATCACCACGTCTACCGGGTTTTCTGAAAATATGTCTTTTGTACCAGTCATGCCAAGCTCCATTTTCTTTGGGTTGAATTATTTACGCATTATCCGCGGGCTGCTTTGTCTGTTTCTCAGCTTTTTGCTGAGCGGCTGCAGTGTGGCACGCCTGGGCTATAGCCAATCTGCAGAATTAACGTATTGGTGGCTGGATGGATTTGTCGATTTGAACGACGCACAAAGCGCCACCCTACGCAAGGATCTCAGTGCCGTTTACGAGTGGCATCGCACACAAGAACTCGCGCAACTGGCGCAACTGCTGAGCCAGTTGCAAACCCAGGCTGAACGCGACGCCACGCCAGGACAAATCTGCCAGCGTGTGAGCCAATTCAAAGTTCGCCTGCAAACGCTCCTGGCGCAAGCCGAGCCTGGCTTGCTCAGGCTAGCCCTGCAACTCAAACCCGAGCAACGCCTGCATCTGCAACATCAGCTGGAAAAACGTCAGAAAAAATGGCGCGACGAATGGCTAACCGACAGCCCATCCGAGCGGCAAGAGCGGCGCACCGAACGCTTGATTGATCGCAGTGAAATGTTTTATGGCAAGCTCGATGCAACGCAACGCGGGCTGATTCAAGCCAGTGTGCAAGCCTCAAAGTTTGACCCTAAGCTGATGCAGGCCGACATACAACGGCGCAACTTGGACTTATTACAAACTTTGCAACTGATGACCCAGGGGGGCATGGACGAACAACGCCTGCGCCAAGAGATGCAG
>CAIYYA010000217.1 GCA_903930255.1 uncultured beta proteobacterium | reverse complement strand
TTGCAGACGATTGTGGATCGATCGGTTTACGGCCCGGCGATTGACGTTAAGTATTTTCCGAATACACCAACAAGTCCGCTCTTTTGGTCGGGTTCGCCCTATGCCAACGGTTCGGGCATGGCGTGGAGCGTCCATTTCGACGATGGCTACGCCTATTACGGCGGCAGTCGGGGCAATAGCTTCCTTGTTCGCTTGGTGCGCGGCGGACAATCTTTGGGTCTTTTGGACACGGCACGCCCGAGCACCGACTATGTGGATCAAGGCGCTGGCATGGTCATGCACAAGCCCACCGGTTTGATCTGGCAGCGCTGTGCCGTGGGGCAAGTCTGGTCTGGCAGTACCTGTAGCGGCACGGCGAGTACGTTCACTTGGGATGCTGCCAAGTTATTAACCAGCAACCTGGCTGGGCAGCCTGACTGGCGTTTACCGACCGAGGAAGAACTTCTCAGCTTGGTGGATTACGGCACGCCAATGCCCTCCATCAATTCAAACTTGTTTCCCAATACATCAAGTTCGTACTTTTGGTCGGGTTCGCCCAGTGCCTACAATTCGAGCTACGCGTGGTACGTCTATTTCGGCTATGGCTACGCCAACTACAGCTTTAGCCGGAGCGGCAACGGCCTTGTTCGCTTGGTGCGTGGCGGACAGTGTTTTGGCTCTTTGGTTTTATCCGCCAGTAAAACAGGCACCGGTCAAATTGCCAGTAGCCTGAGTACAGGACTTGACTCAAGCATTGCTTGTGACACCGTTGCAGGTGCCAGTGGTTACTTTGCTGGTGATGTAGTCACCCTCAAAGCCACCCCTGCCGCAAACCTGATCGCTTGGGGCGGTGCCTGTAGCGGCAGCGCCACCACTTGCACCGTCACCATGGATGCAGCCAAGACCGTCACGGCCACATTCAAAGACACGCCACTGGTTAGCGGCCTACCCTCTGCACTGACCTTTGCCACGCAAAATATCGCCAGCACCAGCGCCGCCCAAACCATCACCTTGACCAACAGCGGCACTGCTGCGCTAAACATCACCAGCCTTAGCGCCAGTGGTGATTTTGCCGTCAGCAACAACTGTGGCGCCGGCATTGGTGCCGGAGGCTTTTGCACGCTGAATGTCACTTTCAAGCCCACTGCCAGTGGTACCCGCACCGCCGCGCTGACTTTAACTACCGATGCCCCAGGCAGTCCACATACCATCAGTTTGAGCGGCAGCGGGCAAGGCGCAGTGACGTCGCTCAGTGCCACCAGCATGATCTTTTCTAGTCAGAATCAGGGAACTACCAGCACCGCCCAAACTATCACCTTGACCAATACCGGTGGTGCTGTGCTGAATATCGGCAGCATCGCTGTGACTGGTGACTTTGCCAAAACCACCACTTGCGCTACCACATTGGTTACGGCTGCCAATTGCACGATCAGCGTCACTTTCACGCCAAGCTCGGTTGGGTCATTGAGCGGCAGCGTGGTCATCACCAGCGATTCAGCCAGCAGCCCGGACACCATCGCTTTGAGCGGATTAGGTTTGGCAGTGCCCGTGTTGTCCCTTGGATCGACGACCTTAAGTTTTCCTGAAACAGGTGTAAGTAGTTCCAGCGCTGTGCAAACCGTCAAGTTGACCAACACCGGTGCTGCCGCCTTGAGCCTGGCCAGTATCACCGCCAGTGGCGATTTTGCGATCATGCACAACTGTGGCGCAGGGTTGGGTGCGGCAGGCTTTTGCAACTTGAGCGTGACCTTTACCCCCACCCAGACAGGCAACCGGGTCGGCACACTGACCATCACCAGCAATGCTCCCGGCAGTCCACACACGCTGACACTGTTTGGCAGCACGCCCGCGCCATCCAGCATCTCGCTGGATGTGCTTCAAGGCTGGAACCTGTTGGGCAATGGGCAAGATCAGCCGATCAGTGTGGCAATGTTGTTGGGTGACGCACTGCGTGTGACCTCGGTCTGGAAATGGGATGTGGCCAAAACAGGCTGGCAGTTTTATGCGCCCAGCATGGATACCGTTGCACTGCAAAGTTACGTCACCAGCAAAGGTTATGGCGTGCTAACTACCATCAACCCCGGTGAAGGTTTTTGGGTCAATGCAGCTAAGCCTTTCACAGTAGCGCAGCCTAGTGGCACAGCGATTACAGGCAGTGACTTCTCTGGCGGGAAACCCTATGCGCTCAAGTTGGGCTGGAACTTGGTTGCCGTTGGAGCGGCTTTGACACCCAGCGCTTTTAATGTGGGGCTGAGCGCTTTACCCCCAACTGTCGGGGTGGTTTCTAACAACATCACTACCCTGTGGGCGTGGGACAACCCGCTGAGCAAATGGTATTTTTACGCACCCAACCTGGAGGGGCAGGGCGGTTCAGTACTCTTTGATTACACCTACACCAAGGGCTATCTGGACTTTACGACCACGGGTAAAACGCTGGGTAATGGGGTGGGGTTTTGGGTAAATAAGCCGTAGCCGCGACAAACACACCTACAGAACGAATCCGTTATGAACGCTCAGCTACGTCTATTTGCTTTTGTGCGTCGCCTGGCGCTACTGGCTGTGCTGCTGGGCGCAGCCAGCCCGACGCTGGCGGCCAAAACCTATTCAGACAATGGCGACGGCACGGTGACAGACCCCACCACGGGGTTGACCTGGATGCGTTGTCCGGTGGGGCTGACTTGGGATGGGGCGACTTGCACCAATGCCCCTGTGCCCGTCATTTCAGGTGGCATATCTCAAGGGGTGGTTCCGATGCGTCAATTGACATGGGCCGAGGCCAATACGTTGACGGGGACTTTGCAATATGCTGGGCACAGTGATTGGCGGCTGCCAACTATCAGAGAATTGCTGACCTATGGGGCGGCTAATGTGTTGAATCATTTTTATCTAGGTTCCAGGTTGTGGTCTGCAACCACCAGTGCACAGGATTCGAGCAAGGCTTGGTTTTTTACGCCAGTCATCATTCCCACAATGGGCGATTTCATCAGCAATTATGAGAATAAAGAAACAGGATTAGGGGCGCTTCTTGTGCGAGCCGGCCAATCTGGTGGAGATTTTGATATTGCACGACCTGACAGCGACTATGTGGACCATCTCAACGGCACCGTG
>CAIYYA010000216.1 GCA_903930255.1 uncultured beta proteobacterium | reverse complement strand
CGTCAAATCGCCTTCTGCAATGCGTGCCACCATGGCACGGGCGTAATCGGGCTCGCCACCCAATTGCTTGAGAACACTGCGAATGATCCACCAGGCAATACCTATAGCAACAACGATCGCGACACCTGCCAATATCAGCAACATGCGCACGGCGCTTTGTGCTTCGAGCGTGCCTTCTCTGCCTTCATCTTCCATCAGCTTGCTTTGAAAATCGACAATATTTGACACCGCTTTGGAATAGTCAGCCTGGGATTTACGGATGCCACCAACCATCAAGTTCACGGCATCCTCGGTTTTGCCAGCTTTTTGCAAGTCCAGAAAATGATCCAGATCCTTGACATAAACAGCCCTGGCTTCTTGAGCTGATTTCAAAATAGCCTTGCCTTTTTCTGATTTGATGCCTTTTTCCAGCAGGTCAAAATTTTCACCAATGATTTTGCGTTGCACTGGAATGCGCTCTAGCTCTTTTTGAATCTCTTTTGGGTCTTTCACCAACAAGGCATTGCGCATGGCGCGGGCATTGATGTTGACCGCATCAATGATATTGTTGGCCATCACCGTTTTGGGAAATCGGTCAGTAGTTAAGCGGTTCAAGTCTTCGGCACTCATTTTGAGCCCGTAGTAGCCTACCAGCGTGCTAATGATGAGCAACAAAATCACCGCGCCAAAGCCCAGCCCCAGTCGCATACCCAGTTTCATATTGGTAAACATATCAACCTCTTTAATTTATAAAAACTTGCGTCTGTTGCGGGTGGCCGGACCACAGCTCAGGCAGCCATTTCGGCCATGGCCGCCACTTGCCCCATCTGGCCGATTTCTTCCATCGAGAGCACCCGCGTGACGTTGAGCAAAATGACAAACTTGCCGTTCACCTTGGCAATGCCTTCAATGAAGTCGGGGCGAATTTTGGCGCCAAAGCTGGGTGCCGGCTCGATCTCGCTGGTGGGGATCTCCAGCACGGCTTGCACCGAATCCACCACAATGCCCATGTTCTGGTGCTCGCCCTCAACCGCGGTGGGCACTTCAACAATCACAATGCAACTGCTTTTGATGACCGGTGTGGACGCCTTGCCAAAACGATTCGACAAATCGAGCACCGGCACTACGGCACCGCGCAGGTTGATGACCCCGCGAATGCACGCGGGCATCATCGGAACCTCGGTCAGGTTGGCATACCAGATGATCTCTTTGATGCACAAAATGCTGATGGAAAACATCTCGCCACCGAGCATGAAGGTCAGATACTGCTTTTCTTCAACCACCGTTTGCGCCGCAGCTTTGGCTGCTGGCGTGTTCGATTTGGTTTGAACCAGAGCGTTCATGGTGTGCTCCTTCAGAATTTGGTGAACTGGGATTCATCCAGATCAGAGCTCGCTGCACGCGCTGGGGAGGCTAAGGCTTTGGCAGAGCCGGCTTTGGCAATAGGTTTTTTGCCGCTGGCAGTGCTTTTGTGCACCTTGAAAGTGCTGACTTTGCTTTGCCCCGAACCGTCGAGCTTGAAGTAAGTCATGGTTTGCTGCAATTGCTCGGCCTGGCTGCTCATCTCCTCAGATGTGGCAGCCAACTCTTCGGAGCTGCTGGCATTTTGCTGAGTGGTCTGGTTCAGTTGGCTCACCGCTGAGTTGATCTGGCCAACACCTGACGATTGCTCGGTCGAGGCTGCCGTGATCTCTTGCACCAAATCACTGGTCTTGCGGATGTTGGGCACAATTTCGGCGAGCAATCTGCCGGCTTTTTCGGCCAAGCCCACGCTGTTGCTGGCGACCTCGCCAATTTCTTGTGCGGCGATTTGGCTGCGCTCAGCCAGTTTGCGCACCTCAGCAGCCACCACGGCAAAGCCTTTGCCATGTTCACCGGCACGGGCCGCTTCAATCGCCGCATTCAAGGCCAATAGATTGGTTTGTGCCGCAATGTCATCAATGATGCCGATCTTCTTGGCGATCTGTTTCATGGCTTCAACCGTGGCGTTCACAGCTTCGCCACCGTCCACCGCATCTTTGGCGGCCTTACTGGCCATGCCATCGGTGATCTTGGCGTTCTCAGTATTCTGCGCAATGCTGCTGGTCATTTGCTCGATGCTGGCCGAGGTTTCTTCGACTCCGGCGGCCTGTTCGCTGGCGGCTTGGCTCAACGCTTGAGCGGTGGCGCTCACTTCTTCAGAGGCACTGGCCAGCGCCTGGGCACCGCTGTTCACATCGGTCACCACCTGTGCCAACTTGCCAATCATCATTTTCATGGCATACAACAGGCTCGAATTATCTTTGGCATTGATCTGCAGTTGCATGGTCAGATCGCCTTCTGCGAGCCGGCTCACCATTTCACGGGCGTAGTCTGGTTCGCCACCAATTTGCTTGACAACGCTGCGGGTAATGAGCCAGCCCAGCAACACCGAGAGCAATGCCGCCACGCACCCCAGCATGATGATCAATTGCTCGGTATTGCCCACCATCTCATCGGCCTCTTTGCCGGCCTTGTCCATCGCTTCAGACTGGAACTTGATCAAGGTGTTGACGCTGGCCAAATAATCGGTCTGGGTCTGGCGCAATTCACCTTGCATGAGCGCCACAATGTCCGCTTTTTTATCTGCTTTGAGAAACTCCAGAAACTTGTCCTGCGAAACCACGTAAGCCGCGCGCGCCGCGCCGATTGCCTTGAGAATGTCCCGGCCTTGGTTGCTTTTGATCGTTTTGTCGAGTTTTTCAAGATTCTCTGAAATGATTTTCCGTTGTTCAGGGATGGCATCGATCGACTTCTGCTGCTCAGCCCCGCTGTAGATATAAGCATTGCGCAGTTGCCTGGCAATGGTGTTAATCGCATCAATCATGTCGTTGGCCTGCACCGTCTTGGGAAAACGGTCATTCACCATCAATTCAATGTTGCTTTTCAAGGCGCTGAGCCGGGTGTAGCTGACCACCGCAATGATCAGCAGCAACGCCAGCGTAGCGGCGAAGCCCAGACCGAGTCGCACGGCCAGTTTCATATTTGCAAACATCTCAGTACCCCTTTAAAACACAAATTAAAAAAATTGTTAGTCGATAGTCATTAGTTTTTAGTTGAACTACCGACTACCGACTACCGACTACCGACTACCGACTAATGACTAATGACTACCCACTCAACTAAGCTCTGCCTTGCCCATGGCATGGCGCACCAGTTGCGGCACATCCAAAATCAGCGCCACGTCCCCACTGCCCAAAATGGTCGAGCCACTGATGCACTTGCTTTGTGCAAACATCTGCCCCAGCGGTTTGATGACGGTCTGAAACTCGCCCAGCAGCGTGTCCACCACCAACCCGGCCTTTTGTCCGGCGTGCTTTAAGACCACAATGTTTTCGCCTTTGGCGGCCTTGCCCGGCACCGAGAACAGCTCACGAATGCGGATAAACGGCAGCACCTCACCGCGCAGGTTGGTGTAGTCGTGCTCCGG
>CAIYYA010000215.1 GCA_903930255.1 uncultured beta proteobacterium | reverse complement strand
ATATTGGCAATGTCGGCAGCTTGGTTTACTCGAGTACCAGTTCGGATCCATACATTTACGGGGCAGGTTTGGGCGACAAAAAAAGGATTATCAAGATTGCTTCTTAGATATTTTGATGTTTTAATTGGATTTTTTTCAACGATTGCATTGACTGATAGCCCTTCGCAATTTAATTTTTTGGTACAAAATGATGTATTGCCAGAGTATAAATTGAAGGTCATTGGTTTTGGATCGATTTGTGGTGTCGATGCAATACGCTTTCAATGCGATGTTGTTACAAAACAAAGAATTCGCCTTGAACTGAATATTTCTAAAAATAGCATTGTATTATTGTATGTCGGTAGATTGAATAAAGATAAAGGTTTGTTTGATTTGGCGGAAGCCTTTAATTTGATTGCAGAACTTCATCCGGAGGTTGTTCTCTTACTTGTTGGCTCTGAAGAAGAAGTCAAGTTTAGTAGTCTCCAAAATATTTGTCATTTGCATAAAGAACGACTAAGGTATATAAAATTTACAGCACATCCCGAGCACTATATGGTGGCATCCGATATTTTTTGTTTGCCAAGTTATCGTGAAGGTTTTGGATTAACTATTATTGAAGCTGCAGCTTGTGGCTTACCATCAGTTGCCTCCCGCATTTATGGTATTACTGATGCTGTAATTGAGGGGCATACTGGGTTAATGTTTCCGGCAGGTGATGTCAACGCGCTCGCATTTGCCGTTCGTAAATTACTGACTGACTTAGAGTTACGACTAATGTTGGGGGAAAACGCACGTCTAAGGGCTCAAAAAGATTTCTCGTCTGAGGCGATCACTCAACATATGCTGCATATTTACGACGAATTGACAACGTCATGCATTGTCTGATCACCGGGGCCAATGGCTTTGTCGGTCAAGCACTTTGCACAGCTTTGGCCTCACAGGGGCATACTGTGCGAGCAGTTTCTCGAACTACAAGCAATAAGCTTAGCGATGTAAATGCCACATGGGTCGACGCTATCAATAGCGCAACCCATTGGTTCACCGCCCTGCAAGGTATCACCATCGTCATTCACCTTGCCGCTCGCGTTCATGTCATGGCCGACAGCGCTTCAGACCCATTGGCCGAGTTTCGCAAGGTCAATCTGGATGGCACCCTCAATTTAGCCCGTCAGGCAAGCGCAGCTGGCGTAAAGCGCTATGTTTTTATGAGTTCTGTCAAGGTCAATGGCGAGTCAACTCAACTCGGTCAAGCCTTCACTGAGTCCGATCAAGCCAGCCCCCAAGATCCCTACGCCATCAGCAAATTCGAAGCAGAAGAGGGCTTGCGCCAAATCGCCGCAGAAACTGGCATGGAGGTCGTGATCATTCGCCCCCCTTTGGTTTATGGCATTGGCGTCAAAGCTAACTTTGCCGCACTCATACGTGCCGTGCAAAAAGGCTGGCCGCTGCCGCTGGGCGCTATCCACAACCAGCGTAGCCTGGTGGCACTCGACAACCTGGTCGATTTCATCATCACCTGTGCTACCCACCCGCTGGCCGCCAACCAGACATTTCTGGTCAGCGACGGCCAAGACCTGTCCACCAGCGAGCTGATTCGCGCCATGGCGCAAGCGGTTGGCGTTCCAGTCCGTATGCTGAGCGTGCCGGTGTGGGCTTTGCAAGCGGCCAGCAGTTTGCTGGGCAAGAGCGACGCAGTGCAGCGGCTGTGCGGCAATTTGCAGGTGGATATTTCCAAGGCGCGCAGTTTGTTGAACTGGGTGCCGCCGGTGACGGTAGCTGAGGGCTTGCGGCGGACCGTTATAAATAGGGTAAGTAACTGATTTTTATAGGGTTCAATGTAAACTTACGTTTTTCATTTTTACCTTGAACCCGAGTTTTGATCATGTCAGCAGCAGATTACCTGTTTGAACTCTCCGAGAGTCAAAAGCGTCAATACATTGATGCTGAAACAGTCTTTGTCGCATTGACTCAAGCCAAAAAGGCAGCGGCAGAAGTGCGCGGTTCGATGTTTTGGCGCGATCTCAAGGGCACGCGCACCTTGATTCGCAGCTCAGCCACAGGTGCCCAAAAATCACTCGGTGCGTCCTCTCAAGTTCGACACTTCCAGGACGTAAACATATGATTTCATTAGAAACGAACTTCAAAGCGCAGACTACAAAACGGGCTTGGCCAAGTCTGAGGGCGTCGGTAGTGTCAAATCCAGGGCAGCAAACAGCGACTTCTGGGCGGGCGTGATCTCCGTCAAGCCGGTCAGCGTTTTCCCATCGCTAGTTTGCACGGACTGCTGCTGTATGCGCTTGAGCTGCTCCAAAAGCGTGCTGGGCGACTCAGATCGTTTGGCCGCTTTGAGCCGCATTCGCATCACCCGGTACAGAATCAGCGCCATAAAGCAAATCAACGCATAGGCGCGAATTCGCTGGGGTAGCCGGTGATACACCGGCCCAATCTCGATGTCAGACTTGAGCACCCGAAAGCCACGCTCAATATCTGCCAAGCTCTTGTAGCGCTGAATCACTTCGGCTGGTGGTGTTGTCGTATTGGTCACCAACAGCAGTTTGCCATCAAGCAGTTCCAAGTAGCGCTTCTTGTCCTCATCGATCGTATAGCTGAACAGTTCAGCCTTCAAGTCCACCTTGATCACATGCGCCATATGGGCATCTTTGACAGCATGGTAGAAACGTGCCTTGGTTCCCGAATCCGACATGGGCCGGCCCTTGTTTTTGTTCTTCTTGCCTGTGCGCTGGCTCTCATCCTGCGCATCAAGTTTGACGCTGCACTGCTGACCCAGTTTGACCAATTCAGCAATTGTGTTGTCGCGTGCGACTGATCGCCTGTTGGCAGCCACTGGGTCGTGCGCCACCACCAGACGTGCATCGTTCCATTTTGTTTCGGCGCACCATTCTTGGCCATTTTTTTGGGTCTCACTGAGTTTTTTGAGATCTTCAGCAAAATCACCATAACGCGCAGCCGGCACTGCCAGGATGTATTCCACCGCCACCTCGCGGCCATCCTTCTTGAGCTGGGCTTGCAGTTTGTCCAATTCTTCCATGTTGGCAGTGCTGAGCAATCCCCGGTCAGCAATCAGCACCACACGTTTGAGTGGGTAGCGCGTCAGTAAGCCCCGAATCATCGGCAGCAGTGTTTTGGCTTCTGCCGTATTGCCGGGATGCACTTCATGTGCAATGGGTAAGCCCTCAGCAGTTTGCACCAAGGAGAGCATGAACTGGCGCTCGATCAGACCAGACTTGGCCATGCCATAAGCACGTACATCATCTTCCACATCGGTCTGACCGGTGACCGAAACCGTGGTGAGGTCATAAAACACCACCGAGAGGTCTTGGTCAATCAAGGGGCGCATGAGCGTAGCCAGTCTGGTACTGAGTTTGTCACTGTGCTCATCCAAAACATCCATGGCACGCAGCAGGTGCTGGTGTTCAGTGATGACGCCAGAGTCAGCCGGCAAGGCCACGGTATCGAGCCAGCGCAGCACGCCGAGTTTGCTGCCGGGGTCACACAAGCGGTTAAAGACCATCAGGCGCAAGCAGCTCAGGACATCAACTTCTGTTTTGGAGCGTCGCCAAGCAGTGGCCAAGTCATCAAAGCCCAAGGAGCGCCAAAGTTCAGACAAGGCCCAGATATCACCGGCATGGCGACTGTCGGTAAAGCGCAGGCCATCCAGGGCGCCAGCAGCAGGTGCAATGCCGCGAGCGCGCTGCAAGGAGGCAATCAGGGTGTCGACTTCACCGCCTTCCTCCAGACGACCCAATGTGCAGACGGTGCGTTGGCGGGGCTGGCCTTGATCGTTACGGAAGGATTCCACCAGTTGGGCGTAGCGGCGATTACCGGATTGGGTGATTTTGATGAACATGGCGCTGAGTGTAGTGCAAGTTGGGGAAAATGAAAACTACCTATAAAGCTAAAAGTGCCACTACAAGTTTTCACGAAACCCGCATCGAATTTTCCGCTAAGTGCTTGATTGCATTAGCTGGCTAAGACGAAATTTTGGGGAAATTGACTTTGTGGTGTCGAACTTGTGATGCCCTTTATGCCTATGAGACGGCTGCAGGTGTGCGTATCGCCGAGCAGGCTAAGGCTACGCGGGACGTAGATATGCTGTTTGATACCCGTAAGCGCTTGGCTTTTTTACGGGTATCCCTTTAGCTCCATTTGCCGCTAAATTCGGCACAGCAAGAGATTAGCCACGCTGTCGTGTTGCCTCAGATCATCCATCACCACCGCATGTGCAAGGAGCGTTCTTGCCATCGGTACAAACATCAGTGTCGATCAGAATTGGCGGTGTCGCTTTCCTATTCAGCGTCGACCCGTTGGTTGAGACAAGCGCTACCGTCAGGCGTTTCTCAATTTCCCTAAAGGTCTTTGCCCATTTATTTGTCGCATTTTTTTGTGCCCCAAACGAATTTGCAAGAGGCGCGAATTGATTTGCTGCCGAAAGCGCTTGGTCCAATCCATCTTTTGCAACCGACTCTGCCAATCCCATCCGTTGAGCAAATTTCAACAAATGAGAACGTTCAATCGATTCAGCCATCCCGCTGACGCTCATCGTTTGCCACCCTGAAGGTCCTTCGCTAGGGCATAAATCAAACGCGGGCGAGAGTTCCCATTTGCCATCTTTACCCATGAGAAATGCAAAATTTTTGCTGTGATCATCTTTCATGGAAAGGGCGACATTAAAACAAGCTTGTCGATAAATTCGCTCTGCCTCTGGCTGGATAGAGAGGACTTTCGACACTTGAAAGATGTGATCGTAGTCCAGCTTTGGAAAGCGGAAGTCGTCATTCAAGATGGCCGCCAGGCTTTGAGTGAATTTGCGTCCTCCTCCCTGTGATCTGTCAAATCTATCCACAGCCAGGGCTGCCCCATTTGGATGGATCAGTAAACGTGCTTTGGCCGCACGGATACCGTGGCTGCTTGCCAACTGCAGGCAAGCAGCCTCAAGAAAAGGTTCGTTCCGATCGCCTCTGGCAGGAGCAAACTTCACTAAGCACGGCGTGAAATCTTTTGGAACTTGCAGACTGTCGCCAAGAATGACCGTTTTCCCATCCTTGTGGACCGATGCCCAGAACTTTGGGCGAGCACCATGCGCGGATCCTCCAGCCTTTATGGCAGCGACTGGAATGCCAGTAAAATTATCGGTGTCCGCGCTGGCTGCATGCAAACCCAATGCGGAAATTCCCATTAGCTCCCTGGATTCGTCAGGACCAATTGCAGGCGCATAGGTCAGCGCACCAAGCCCACGAGACCCGACCCAAGCTAAGCGATGAACAGGCGTTACCGAATCAAGCTTGTGGCCAGCAGATTTGAACGACTTATCCATCAGCCTTAGACCAAAGCCATCCGGAATGGAGTCACTGAACAATCCATGCAGCCCGCCGAATGGATCTCGCTTAGCCAAGACAACGGCCTTTTGCAAAGGCATGTGTAGCGGTGAGAGACGAAATGGCAGTGTGAGCGCTTGTTAGCTCCATTGGAACGCGGCTACATTCTGCCCGGCAAACCAAAGGCATTCACCCAGCAAAATAGGGGGCTCTCCCTCCCCAAAATCGAGATGGACTTTTAGTCGGGAATTGGGAAGTCCTGTCATGGTCGCATTCTCATCCGAACACGGGAACTCTCCATCCGAGCCGCTTCAATCCGCTCTATTTCATCAAGGCTCTGCGGGGTAGGCTGACATGCATCCAAGATGTTCTCAACCATGCCTAGGGTACGGGCAACGCGCAGGAACGTGACCAGTTCGACCTTACCTCCATTCTCCAAGTTCTTAATGGCTTGAAGGCTGGCTTGACTGCGCGACGATAAATCCTCCTGTCGTAGACCCTGTGCAGCCCTGGCAAGTCGAAGGCTTTTACCAATTTCGGTGGCAAGTTCAACGGGGGAGGCAAGAGAAGCGATCATATATATCTCAAAAGATCTTGTAAGTGACAACCATGATTATAAAAGATTCCATAAGATCTGTAAAGAGTGATGTGTCTTTGTTCCGTGATGACGGCCTGCTGGACCAGTCGATAGAACAGGAGTCCTCTGGATGCCGAACATTGCACGTACATACGAAATAGGCGGCCGACTGAAAAAGAGCCAGAGATTGTGTGAGCGAAAAATAACGCTCAAATTGCGACCATATCGTACGTCACCGGCCCCGTGACGACCGCCTGCTGAAGCAAGCGATAGAACAGCAAACATCTAGGAGCTGAGGCTCTGCGGTTGAACCGGAAAACGAACTCGTCGAGGTAGTAGTCCAGTTGTCCTGGTTGCACGGCACCATGGTGCGTTCCCAACAACCAGCGATGCAGGAGTGCGGCGACCCTGTGCACGCCAGGCATGGACTCGTGGGCTGGCGTATCGGATCCAAGGCGTACAGACCTGCGATGCTGGTAGCCAAGTTCTTCGAGATTTCTGTAGGCCGGCGATCCGTCGCTGTGAATCAGCGATCCTGGTCGAACAGTCTCCTGGATGAACGGCATCAGACTCTCGTAGTCGCCTTATCGAATCTGCCTGATCCGTATCCGCCCAAATCCCTTTGGGTGGAGCATTTCGACTGCAATAGCGACCAACACTTTGCTGGTGTTACTCTTTCTGCCAACCGGACTGATCGGATTCTTGCGGTCGGAGATCGAAAGGTACGTCTCATCGACTTCGACCTCGCCATGCAACAAATCTCTACCAGGCCTGACCATAGCCCGGCGCAAGCGGTGCAGCATGGTCCATGCAGTTTCATAGCTTCCAAGGCCAAGAACACACTGCAAACCCAGTGCACTGATGCCGTGTTTTTGGTTGGTGATGTACCAAATTCCGGCGAACCAAACGCGAAGTTCAGTGCGCGTCCTGTCGAAGATGGTGCCGGCCGTCACCGTTGTTTGTGACTTGCAATGGTTGAAGATCAGCATTACACAGCCAGAAACAATGACGGTTTTGAGGTGGCCATCATCCGACGTATGGCGCACCAGCGTAGCCCACATCCTTGGCGTATGAGCAGCGCTGAAGACGACTTTTGTGCAGTGCAGGTGTCAATGGGTGACAAACTTGCATCGGCACGCCGATTTGACCAAGTGGTGGTGGCAACCTCTGGCAAGATGGCGCTCATGCGGACAGTGCATCCGCTGGATTTCGCACGAATCAAGTTGGCCCTGTCAACGCAAGCAGATCGAGATGCCAACAAGCGCAGCAAGGATGCGCTGCAGTCTGCCATCATCGAAACTTTGGTCACAAGCTATTGATCCGGCCCGATGATGTATTAAGTTCCGTTCGGGTTGAGCCCGTCGAAACCCTTCGACAAGCTCAGGGCGAACGGTTCAAACTTCATCGGACCGGAGCAATATTTGCCAACCACTTCGGTCGATCTGTAAACTTTGCAAGTTTGACCTAGCATTTTTACTAGACATCACTCGTGAATAAATTACACTCACCGAATGGCAACACCTTTTGAACGCCCTTTTGTGGCTCAGCTTGAAAAACGGCTAAGTGGCACGTCTGCGCTCATCCAGCTGCTGGTGGGTCCGCGTCAGGTAGGAAAGACCACGGGCGTGCGCCAACTGATCAAGCGCACACCGGGCCATTGTCACTATGCCAGCGCCGATGACTTACTGGTGACCGACCGCACCTGGTTGCTGGAGCAATGGCAAAAAGCGCTATTGATGGGGGATGGCTGCCTGCTGGTGGTTGATGAAATTCAGAAAATCCCCAACTGGCCAGAGACGGTTAAGTCGCTATGGGACGCGCATCCGCACCGGCTGCGGGTGGTTCTGCTGGGTTCGAGTTCTTTGCAAATTCAAAGTGGTCTGTCTGAGAGCCTGGCTGGGCGGTTTGAATTAACCCGTATTTACCATTGGACGTTTAGCGAACTCAAACAAGCCTTTGACTATGACCTGGATCGTTATCTTTTGTATGGCGGTTACCCTGGTGCGGTGGCCTATGAGGATGATTTTGATCGCTGGTACGCCTATTTAAAAGATGCTATTGTTGAGGCGGTTATTGGCAAAGATATCTTGCAAAACCGCAAAGTGGCCAATCCGGCCTTGTTTTGCCAAGCGTTCGAAATATTGTGTCGCTACCCTGCACAGGAAATCAGCTACACCAAGTTACTGGGGCAACTTCAAGACAAGGGCAATACTGATCTGGTTAAATATTACTTGGAACTGTATGCGGGTGCATTCCTGATTTATTCACTCGATAAATACGCTAGCAAGGCATGGCTAACCCGTAGCTCCAGCCCTAAAATTCTCACCGCTTGTCCGGCTCTTTACACCATGACGGCAGGTCCGCATACGCTGATAACCCCCGAACAACGTGGGCGCGTTTTTGAGCTGGCGGTCGGTGCCGAGTTGTTGCAATTGCCGGGCGAGCTGTTTTATTGGCGCGAAAAAAACGCTGATGTCGATTTTGTTTATCGCTATCAAGGTCGGCTTTTTGCAATTGAAGTTAAATCCGGACGAAAGAAATCAGCCAAAGGACTGGATGCATTCAAAGCAAATTTTCCAGAGTCTTGCCCGATTATTTTGACACCGGACAATTTTGTGAAAATGGCCGAAGATCCAAAAAAGTTTTTTTCAACTCTTTGAAACCGATCAATGCATGAAAAGAATATTTGACTTATTACTGGCGCTGTCTGCAGCGGTATTTCTTGTGTTGCCTTTTGTGCTGGTCAGCCTGCTGGTTCGATTAACATCTTCAGGCCCGGTGCTGTATTGGTCCGATCGCGTTGGCCGAGATAACAAGATATTTATAATGCCCAAGTTCCGCACCATGCAAGTGGGCACGCCTGCCTTAGCCACGCATTTATTAATTAACCCCGATGCCTATTTGACTCCCATCGGCAGTTTCCTCCGCAAATCCAGTCTCGATGAATTGCCGCAAATTTGGAGCATTATCAAAGGTGACATGAGTTTTGTTGGCCCACGTCCTGCTTTATTCAATCAAACCGATTTGGTTGAGCTCCGAACCAGGGCCAAGGTGCATCAGTTGACGCCTGGTTTGACGGGCTGGGCACAAATCAATGGTCGGGATGAATTACCAATTCCTCAAAAAGTAGCACTTGATATTGAATATCTACATCGGCAATCATTCATTTTTGATATAAAAATTATTTTACTAACCGCTTGGAAGGTCATTCGAAGAGATAATGTCACCCATTAAAAGCACGACTCACGTGTATTCAGGGTTTTCATCATCATTTGATTCACAGGTATTAAAAATGACTACTTTGATTGAAATTCAAAACCAAATCGCCTCTCTGCAAAAACAAGCAGAAGAAATTCGCACCAACGAATTAGCGCAGAATGTTCAAGATATTCTGAGCAAAATGGATGCTTTTGGCATCACAGTTGATGACCTTGAGCGCGCACGGGGTCGCACTCGCAAGTCCACCCCAACAACAAAGACTGCCAGCCCTGCACCCGTTAAATTTCGCGGTCCCAATGGCGAAGCCTGGACAGGTCGTGGTCTGATGCCGCGCTGGTTGGCAGCTTTGGTGGCACAAGGGCAAGCCAAAGAGTCATTTGCCGTCTAGTCTTCTTTTTTCGGGTGCTTTGATGCAAAGCAAGGTTTTGGGGTGGTCACGCCCGGTCAAGCAATATGTCGTGATCACGCTCGATATATTTTTGGCACTTTTTGCAACCTGGCTTGCCTACACCCTGCGCCTCGACACACCGAATTCACCAACTGATGCGCAATGGTGGGTTTATCTGCTGGCACCGGTGCTGTCGATCCCGATCTTTATTCGTTTTGGTTTATACCGAGCCATTTTTCGCTACACCGGGCAAGCTGCACTGCAGGCAACCGGCAAAGCCGTTTTTGTCTACGCTTGCTTGCTGCTGAGCATCTTGCTATGGATGCAATGGCCGATGGTGCCGCGCACTCTGGGTGTTTTGCAACCTTTGATTTTCTTGTTTCTCGTGGGTGCCAGTCGCGCTGCTGCACGCTTCTGGCTTGCCGATCTAGGTCATTCAAGTGTCATGCAAACCGGCCGCCTGCTCATTTTTGGTGCAGGTGCCGCTGGCGCCCAAACCGCATCTGCATTGCGTTCGTCGCACCAATATGCACTATTAGGGTTTATTGACGACGACACCTCGAAAATCGGCCGCAGCGTCAACGGCGTGCCGGTTTATTCAGCCACCGCCATCCCACAGCTGATTGCGCGTCAAGGTGTCACTGACATTTTGCTGGCCGTGCCAAGTGCCTCGCGCGAACGGCGCAATGACATTCTTGAAAGCCTGCGCTTGCACCCTGTGCATGTGCGCAGCTTGCCTGGCATGTCAGACCTGGCCAGTGGCCGTGTCACGGTGCAAGATTTCTGTGAACTTGATATTGAAGACCTGCTCGGTCGCGACCCCGTCCCGCCCAACATTGCCCTGCTAGAGCGCGATTTGACGGGCCAAGTTGTGTTGGTCAGCGGTGCAGGCGGCAGCATCGGCAGTGAGCTAACACGGCAAATTTTGCTGCAACGCCCGCGCCAGCTTCTCTTGCTTGACCACAGTGAGTTTGCCTTGTACAGCATTCATCAGGAACTGCTAGGCGTTTGTGCTAACCGCAGCCTGCAAGTTGAGCTAGTAGCGCTCCTTGGCAACGTCACCAATTCAGTGCGGCTGCATACCATATTCGAAACCTACCACCCCAACACGGTTTATCATGCTGCGGCTTACAAGCACGTCCCCATGGTCGAAGACAATCCTGGTGAAGGGGTCATTAATAACGTTTTCGGAACGCTGCGACTGGCACAGTCTGCATCCCAAAGTGGAGCCAACCGATTTGTTCTCATCAGCACCGACAAAGCGGTTCGCCCCACCAACATCATGGGTGCCAGCAAGCGCATGGCCGAGCTGGTGCTGCAGGCTTTAGCCACACAAAACCCAGCTACTTGCTTTTCTATGGTGCGTTTTGGCAACGTGTTGGGCTCCAGCGGCAGCGTCGTGCCACTATTCAGAAAACAATTGGCGCTGGGTGGCCCGCTCACCGTCACACACGCCGATGTCACCCGCTTTTTCATGACCATTCCCGAAGCTGCACAGCTGGTGTTGCATGCCGGTGCCATGGCTTCTGGCGGTGATGTGTTCGTTCTCGATATGGGGCAGAGCGTCAAAATTATCGACCTTGCACGTCGCATGATTGAGCTCTCTGGCATGCGTGTGCGAGATGCAGCCAATCCCGCTGGCGATATCGAAATCGAAGTCACCGGTCTTCGACCCGGTGAAAAACTGTTTGAAGAACTGCTGATTGGCGACAACCCTGAACCCACCGCGCACCCACGCATCATGAAAGCCCTTGAAGACCACCTGGATTGGTCAGACTTACAAATCCATTTAGACGTCTTGCGCCAAGCCGCCGAATTGGGCGATATTCCAGGGATTAAAGCGGTTCTCCAAAAATGTGTTCACGGCTATGCCGTGCAATTGGCTGCTTGATTGAAGAGCCCAATCGATTGCCCGAGCTGCACCGGTTCAATTGCGGCACAATTTGCGCCAACGATCCTATCAACTATGACAGAAATCAACTCCCATGACTGACGTTTCCCACATCCTTCCACGTGAAAAAGCCGAGATACTGGCCCAGGCCTTGCCATACATTCGCAAATTTCATGGCAAAACCATCGTCATCAAATACGGTGGCAATGCGATGACCGACCCCGCCCTTCAAGCTGATTTTGCCGAAGATGTCGTGCTGCTCAAGTTGGTCGGCATCAACCCGGTGGTGGTTCACGGCGGTGGTCCGCAAATTGAAACCGCCTTGAAGCGTCTGGGCAAAAAGGGTGAGTTCATTCAGGGCATGCGCGTCACTGATGCAGAAACCATGGAGATAGTTGAATGGGTGCTGGGCGGCGAGGTGCAGCAAGACATCGTTGGCCTCATCAACCATGCTGGCGGTAAGGCGGTCGGCCTGACTGGGCGCGACGGTGGCATGATCCGTGCGCAAAAACTCAAAATGCTTGACCACGCCGATTCCAGCAAAGAGCACGATGTGGGGCAGGTGGGTGACATCGTTAGCATCGACCCCAGCGTGGTCAAAGCCCTGCAAGATGATGCGTTCATCCCTGTTATCAGTCCCATCGGGTTTGGTGCCGATAACGAAAGCTACAACATCAACGCCGACGTGGTGGCAGCCAAGCTAGCCACCGTACTCAAGGCAGAAAAGCTCATGATGCTGACCAACATCAGCGGCGTGCTCAACAAAGCCGGTGAATTACTCACTGACCTCACGGCGCGACAGATTGACGCGCTGTTTGCCGATGGAACCCTGAGCGGAGGCATGCTGCCCAAAATCGCGGGTGCACTTGATGCAGCCAAGAGTGGCGTTAACGCGGTGCACATCATTGACGGACGCGTGCCGCATGTGCTGCTGCTCGAGATACTGACCGATCAGGCGTTTGGCACCATGATCCGCTCTCACTAAATTCCGACAGGCTGCTCTTACGACTTAAGTGTTTACCCTTGCGCAGCCTAGACAAAGCTCCCTAGAGCGCATTTTCAGGGTCTTCATGATACGGACATGATGCAAAATAGAACGATCGTTCTTTTTATGCACCATGTCCATCACGCAATTATCTTCACGCAGCAACAGCCACCACACACGCGGTGAGCGGGCCTTGCAAAAAGGCCAACAAACCAAGCAAGCCATTGTCGACGCTGCTTTAGGTCTGGCCGAGCAAATCGGGCTTGAGGGCTTGAGCATTGGGGCACTTGCCGAGGTCACACACATGAGCAAATCAGGTGTGTTTGCGCATTTCGGCTCAAGAGAAGAGCTGCAAATCTCGGTGGTTCGCGAGTACTACCAGCGCTTCTCTGACGAAGTTTTTTTCCCCGCCATGGATGCTCCGCGTGGCCTGCCGCGAGTGCGCGCACTCTTTGCCAACTGGATGAAACGTGTGGCCGTCGAAATTCAGTCGGGTTGCATTTTTATCAGTGGTGCGGTCGAATTTGACGATCGCCCTGGTCCGGTGCGCGATGCGCTGGCAAGCTCCGTGCAAACCTGGCTGAATGCGCTTTATCGCGCCGTCATACAAGCCAAGGAAGAAAGCCACTTGTGTGCCGATGCCAACGAAGCGCAAATGGCTTTCGAGATTCACGGCCTCATTTTGGCTTTGCACTATGAAGCACGATTTTTAAAAAATCCTGGTGCCATCACGCGTGCACACACCGGATTTGCAAACATTTTGCTGCGCTATGGCAAGACAGCACCGTTCACGTCGCCCACAGCACCCCACAGTGCCAAAGCCTAATCAATCATTTATTTCAAGGAGCACATCATGCCCAGCTACACCCCCCCTCTGCGCGACATGCAGTTTGTCATGCACGAAGTGCTCAACGTCAGCGCCGATTTTGCAGCGATGCCAGTGCACGCCGAGATCGACGCCGACACCATTAATGCGGTGCTCGAAGAAGGTGGCAAATTTGCCGCTGAGGTATTGCTACCGCTGAATGTAAGTGGCGACAGAGAAGGGTGCAAACTCGACCAAGCGACGCACGAAGTCACCACACCTGCAGGCTTCAAAGAAGCCTACGCTAAATATATCGAAGGTGGCTGGGCAGCTCTTGCATGCGACCCCGAGTTTGGTGGGCAAGGCCTGCCACTGGTGGTGAACCAGTGTTTTTACGAGATGATGAACTCGGCCAATCAGGCTTGGACGATGTACCCCGGCCTCACGCATGGCGCCTATGCAGCGCTGCACACCCACGGCACAACAGAGCAAAAAGCCACCTACCTGCACAAAATGACTAGCGGCGAGTGGACTGGCACCATGTGCCTGACCGAGCCTCATTGCGGCACCGACCTGGGGCTGATGCGCAGCAAAGCCGAACCGCAAGCCGACGGCACTTACCGCATTACGGGCGCCAAAATCTTCATCAGCGCCGGTGAGCACGACATGGCCGCCAACATCATCCATCTGGTGCTGGCGCGCTTGCCCGATGCGCCTCCCGGCATCAAAGGTGTCAGCTTGTTTATCGTGCCCAAATTCAATGTCAATGCGGATGGCTCACCAGGCCAGCGTAACGGCGTTTACTGTGGAGGACTGGAACACAAAATGGGCATTCACGGCAATGCCACAGCACAAATTGTGCTGGACGGCGCGGTTGGAACCATGGTGGGTCAGCCCAACAAGGGCATGCAAGGCATGTTTGTCATGATGAACGCCGCCCGTCTGGGCGTGGGCAACCAGTCGCTGGGGCTGACCGAGGTGGCTTTCCAAAACGCCCTGGCTTACGCCAAAGACCGCCTCCAGATGCGCAGCCTGTCGGGTGCCAAAGCCAAAGACAAACCCGCTGACCCGATCATCGTGCACCCCGATGTGCGCAAAATGCTGCTCACAGCCAAAGCCTACGCCGAGGGTGGCCGCGCGCTGATGTGCTTTAGCTCGATGCTGCTCGAAAAAGAACTTAACCACCCCGATGAAAAAGTGCGCAAAGACTCGGGCGAGTTGCTGGCCATGCTGACGCCCATCGTCAAAGCCTTTATCACCGACAACGGCTGGATATCCACTTCAACCTGTCTGCAGGTTTTTGGTGGCCACGGCTTCATCAAAGAGTGGGGCATGGAGCAGTTTGTGCGCGACTCCCGCATCAATATGATTTATGAGGGCACCAACACCATCCAGTCGCTCGACCTGCTGGGGCGCAAAGTGCTGGGCAACAACGGCGCTACGCTGAAAAAATTTGGCAAACTGATTGGTGCGCTGGTGGCCGAAGAGGGTGTCAACGAAAAAATGGCTGAGTTCATCACACCGATTGCCGTGCTGGGTGAGCAAATGACCAAGTTCACCACCGAGCTGGGCTTCAAGGGTTTCCAAAATCCTGACGAAGTGGGCGCGGCAGCTGTCGACTACCTGCGCGTTGCTGGTCATCTGGTGTTTGGTTACTTCTGGGCCCGCATGGCGCAAGTGGCACTGCGCCAGATTGCATCCGGCAACACTGACCCGTTTTATGTGGCCAAGCTGCAAACAGCACGCTTTTACTTTGCCAAGCTGTTCCCCGAAACCGCCACCGCCATGCGCACCGCGCGCAGTGGTGTCCGGGTCTTGATGGATACTGAGGCCGCGCTGGCCTGAGTCCAGGTCGTGCAAACCCCTTGAAAAATTTAATCAAAACACCCTCTAACGCATAGGAGACAAGCAATGACAGCTACAAAATTCATAGTTAAAACTCTCGCCACTGCAGCCACCCTGCTGGCCATGGCCAGCGCCCAGGCGCAGATGTCCCCGGTCGGTTTGTGGAAAACCATTGATGACAAAGACGGCTCAGCCAAAGCCGAAATCCGCATTACCGAAAAAACTGGCGTGGTTAGCGGCAAGATCGAAAAGGTCTATCGCACCACTTTCAAACCGACTGACACCTGCGACATGTGCAAAGACGAACGCAAAGGTCAATTGGTTCTGGGTCTGGAAATCATGCGAGATCTGAAAAAAGTCGAAGGCCAGGATGTTTGGGAAGGTGGCACCATTCTTGACTCTGAGTCAGGCACCATTTACAAAGCCAAGGTCACCCCGATTGAAGGTGGCAGCAAGCTCGAAATGCGTGGCTTTGTGGGCTTTTCCTTTCTTGGTCGCACCCAAACCTGGGTTCGCATCGTCGAAGCAAAATAATTTTGGCTCACCCCTGAACCCGCCCTGCGCTTGTTGGCGGGTGCGGGGTTCTTTTATCACCGGCTTGAGCAAGCTCAGCCGTTACGGAGTTAACTCACCATGTCTCGTTTCAATGTCAAAAAAGTCGCCGTCCTGGGTGCAGGTGTCATGGGTGCGCAAATTGCTGCGCACTTGGTCAACTGCAAAGTACCGGTCATCCTGTTCGACCTGCCCGCCAAAGATGGCGCCAAGAACGGCATCGTCACGCGCGCGATTGATGGTCTGAAAAAACTCAAACCGTCACCCTTGGGTGTGGCCGAAGATGCGGCGTTGATTGGCCAAGCCAACTACGAAGAGCATTTGGAGCAATTGCGTGGTTGCGACCTGATCATTGAAGCCATTGCAGAGCGCATGGACTGGAAACTCGATTTGTACAAAAAGATAGCGCCTTATGTAGCACCGACGGCCATCGTGGCCTCCAACACATCAGGCCTGTCAATTACCCAACTGAGCGAAGTGTTACCCGAGGAAATTAAACCTCGTTTTTGCGGTATTCACTTCTTCAACCCACCACGCTACATGCTGTTGGTTGAGCTGATCAACACCCCCACCACCCAGCCACAAATCCTCGACGATCTGGAGGCCTTCGTCACCAGCGGTTTGGGCAAATGCGTGGTGCGCGCCAAAGACACGCCCAACTTCATCGCCAACCGGGTCGGCGTAGCGGGCATGCTGGCCACCATGAAAGAGGTTGAGAATTTTGGCCTCTCTTACGATGTGGTGGACGATTTAACCGGCAAAAAACTCGGCCGTGCCAGTTCGGGCACGTTCCGCACCGCTGACGTGGTCGGCCTGGATACCATGGCCCATGTCATCAAGACGCTGCAGGACACGCTGAGCGCGCAAACGGATCCCTTCTACGCCAGCTTTGCCACCCCCGAAGTGCTCAAAACCCTGCTCGAGATGGGTAACCTGGGTCAAAAAGCCAAAGCGGGTTTCTTCAAAAAAGTGGGGCGCGACATCATGCGCTTTGACTTGGCCAGCAAAGACTACGTGCCGGCAGGACAAAAAGCAGACGAAGTCTATGCCCGCATGCTGAAAAAACCTGCGGCTGAGCGCCTGCAACTTTTGCGCAACAGCGAAGGTGCTCAGGGTCAATTTTTATGGGCCATCCTGCGCAATGCCTTTCATTACGCGGCCGTGCATCTGGCCGACATTGCCGACAATGCTCGTGACGTCGATTTCTGCATGCGCTGGGGCTTTGGCATGAAACAAGGCCCCTTCGAGTTGTGGCAGGAAGCCGGTTGGCTGACCGTGGCAAACATGGTCAAAGAAGACATCGACGCTGGCAAAGCATTGTGCACCGCCCCGCTACCCGACTGGGTGTTCACAGGCCCGGTGGCCGACGCCGGTGGTGTCCATACGCCCGCGGGTTCATGGAACCCAACTGCAGAGCAATTTGTTCCCGTTCGCAGTTTGCCGGTCTATGCCCGTCAACACTTCCCCGAAAACGTACTGGGTTCGCAGGCACCAGCGGCTGCCACTGCTGGCACTACGCTGCATGAAGACGAAGCCATTCGCCTTTGGACCTTGGACGATGAGATCGTGATTGCCAGTATCAAAACCAAGATGCACGCCATCAGCCCAGGCGTGGTCGAGGGCCTGGTGCAAGCTGTCGATTTGGCAGAAGCCAGTTACAAAGGGTTGGTGATCTGGTCGAACGACGACATGTTCTCTGCCGGCGCTGACCTGCAAGCCATGCTGCCCGCCTTCATGGCTGGCGGTGTCAAGGCGATTGACGGCGCCGAGGCCGAGATGCAGCAAGCCATGCTGAAACTGCGCTACGCCAGTGTTCCCGTGGTTTCGGCCGTGCGCGGCCTGGCGCTGGGCGGCGGCTGCGAACTGGCGATTTATTCGTCCAAACGGGTCGTTGCCATGGAGAGCTATGTGGGTCTCGTCGAGGTCGGTGTTGGTTTGGTTCCAGGGGCTGGCGGGCTTACCTACATTGCACGGCGTGCTGCAGAAAACGCAGCAGCATCAACGGGCAAAGACTTGCTGCCCTTCCTCACTGAAGGCTTCACTGCAGCCGCTATGGCCAAGGTGGGCACGAGCGCCATCGAGTCACGCAAGCTGGGCTATTTGCTGGAGAGCGACATCATCGTGCCGCATAAGGACGAGTTGCTTTTTGTTGCCCTGAGCGAAGCCAAAGCCATGGCCAATGCTGGCTACCGCGCGCCGCACAAACGCAGTTTTGTCGTGGCTGGGCGCAGTGGTGTAGCCACCATCAAGGGCTTGCTGGTCAACATGCGCGATGGAGGTTTCATCAGTGCGCACGACTTCCACATTGCCAGTTTGATCGCCGGTGTGGTCTGCGGTGGTGATGTGGATGCTGGTAGCCTGGTCACCGAAGAGTATTTGATGGTGCTGGAACGTCAGGCTTTCTGCTCGCTGCTGACCCACCCCAAAACACAGGAACGCGTGATGGGCATGATGTCCACCGGCAAACCGGTTCGTAATTGATCAAGCTATTGCGGAGCCGCCATGCGTCGTTGCAGCCCCAAAACAATCCTCACGTACAGAAGTACGCTGCGGTTGTTTTCAGGCACCCGCGCCTAGCCTGACGACTCCTCGCTACGCTTGCTCAATCACGAACCCTGTTCACTATTTTGACGAAAAGAATGTGTTTACGGGTCAAACCAAGAATTGCTCTGACCCCCACTAATCAAAGGATGTCCAAATGAAACAACTTACTGAAGCCTACATCGTTGCCGCCACACGCACACCCATTGGCAAATCGCACCGCGGTTTTTTCCGCAACACGCGCCCGGATGACTTGCTGGTCAAAGTGTTGCAATCTGCGTTGGCCCAAGTGCCGGGGCTAGACCCCCACGCGATCGAAGACATTGTTTGTGGTTGCGCCATGCCCGAAGGCCAAACGGGGCTGAACATTGCACGCATCGCAGCCGTCTTGGCAGGGCTACCCACCAGCGTGGGCGGTATCACTATCAACCGTTTTTGTGCCTCGGGGCTTTCAGCCATTCAAACCGCCGCTGACCGCATTCGGGTCGGTGAGGCAGATGTGATGATTGCCGCCGGCGTGGAAAGCATGAGCATGGTTCCCATGGGTGGCAACGCACCCTCGTATTCACCGGCGATGTTCGCCCGTGACGAAGACGTGGGTATCGCCTACGGCATGGGATTGACTGCCGAAAAGGTTGCCACCCAGTGGAAGATCAGCCGCGATGCACAAGACGCATTTGCCCTGCAATCACACCAACGAGCGCTGGCAGCCCAGGCCGCCGGCCACTTCAGCGCCGAGATGACACCCGTTGAAGTCACCGACCGCTCACCCAACCTGCAGACCGGTGCCGTCATCGAGAAAAAGCGTGTTGTAAGCTTGGACGAAGGTGCCCGCCCTGACACCTCGCTCGAAGGACTTGCCAAACTCAAACCACCCTTTGCCGCACGCGGCTCGGTCACCGCAGGCAACAGTTCGCAAACCTCAGACGGTGCCGGTGCGCTGATCCTGGCCAGCGAAAAAGCTGTCAAACAATTCGGCCTGACACCTTTGGCGCGTTTTGTCTCTTTTGCCGTCAAGGGCGTGCCCCCGCACATCATGGGCATCGGCCCAATTGAGGCGATTCCAGCGGCACTGCGTTTTGCCGGGTTG
This sequence comes from uncultured beta proteobacterium, assembly GCA_903930255.1. Lineage (GTDB taxonomy): Bacteria > Pseudomonadota > Gammaproteobacteria > Burkholderiales > Burkholderiaceae_C > Rhodoferax. The sequence goes on along the minus strand of CAIYYA010000215.1, from coordinate 3,010 downwards.
ACACAAGACCAGCTCGACTGGATCGAGCTCAACGAAGCGTTTGCTGCACAGTCTCTGGCTGTGATCAACACCTTGGGGTTGGATCAGGCAAAGGTCAACCCAATGGGTGGTGCGATTGCACTGGGTCATCCGCTGGGAGCGACAGGCGCTATTCGCGCCGCCACCCTGATCCACGGTTTGCAGCGCACGCAAGGCAAATACGGCATGCTGAGCATGTGCATTGGCATGGGACAAGGAGCCGCTGGGATTTTTGAGCGCGTTTGATTCCATTTTCCTATCAATCCGACACGTTGTTGCTTTGCCTTGTCCTCCCAAGGCATCGATAGATGATTTGGGACACACGTTTGTACTGTCTGCGGCTTCGCGCCTATTGCTACGGCTCGATGAAGTTTGAACCGCTCGCCCTGAGCTTGTCGAAGGGTTTCGACAGGCTCAACCCGAACGGAACTTAATTCATCATCGGGCCGGATCAATAAAGTCGTATCGATCTGAAAACGGAATGAGACAAAATAGGCCCACTTTTTTGGAAAATTTGCATGACCGACATCCTGATTGACCATAGCGCAAGCATCACCACCCTGACCATCAATCGGGTGGACAAAAAAAACTCGTTCACAGCCGCCATGTATTCGGCCATGGCCGATGCACTTGAGCAGGCACAAGCCGATGCTGCGGTGCGCGTGGTGGTGTTGCAGGGGCACGAAACGGTTTTCAGCGCCGGCAATGACATTGCGGATTTTCTGAAAATCCCACCAACGTCGCTCGATGCGCCGGTGTTTCGCTTTATGCGTGCCATCAGCACGTTCAGCAAACCCGTCGTAGCCGCTGTTTGTGGCCCCGCAGTGGGGATTGGTACCACGCTGCTTTTTCACTGCGACCTGATTTACGCAGGCGACAACGCAGCGTTTTCCATGCCCTTTGTCAATCTTGGCGTGTGCCCGGAGGCCGCATCGAGCCTGCTGGCACCGCAGCGCATGGGCTACGGTCGCGCCGCCGAAGCCCTGCTGCTGGGCGAACCGTTCATGGCCGAGGCGGCTCTTGAGATGGGTTTGATCAGCCGTATCGTGCCGCCTGCTGAAGTCAACGCTTTGGCACAGCGCCAGGCACAAAAACTGGCCGCCAAACCTGGCAGCTCGCTGCTGCACACCAAGCGACTGATGAAACAGGGTCAAGCTAGCCTGGTGGCGCAGCGTATGGATGAAGAGGCAACCCTCTTTGGCCGCATGCTGAGCGAGCCAGCAGCCCGCGAGGCATTCACCGCGTTCATGGAAAAGCGCAAGCCTGACTTTTCAAAGTTTTAAGCAAAATCGCCCTCTGGAGCTTATCCAACAAGCGCAGACTGCTTTTATTTCAATAGCATATTACCACTCAACATCCCTTTGCTGATGCGCATCAAACTGCTTCTACTGGTGATTTATTTCGGCTTCGCACTGTTTGGCTCGGCCTGCGCCAAAACCCCGGGCGAGGTCGAAGTTGGCAGTGTGTTGCGCGAGGTCACGCTGCGTGGCCTCAACGGCCCGAACAGCAAACTGTCCAACTTTCGCGGTCGCCCACTCATCATCAATGTCTGGGCGAGCTGGTGCGGACCGTGCATTGCTGAGATGGGTTCACTCGAACGCCTGGCTTGGAGCGAAGCCGGTCAGCAGTTCATGATCATTGGCATCTCGACCGACGACTATCCTGATGCCGCCAAAGGTTTTTTGCGCAAGAGCAGTGCCACGCTGAACCATTACATTGACCGCCAGCTCGAGCTGGAAAACATGCTCGGTGCCAGCCGACTGCCACTCACGGTGCTGGTCGATGCCAATGGCCGCGTGCTGGCCAAGGTGGTTGGTGCGCGCGAGTGGGACAGTGCACAGTCTGTGCAACTCATCAGCCAGGCGTTTCGTTTGATCAAGCCGGCGACTTTGCATGTTAAAAAGTGAAGCACTCCACTCGGTGACAATCATGCCATGCCGCATCACACCCTAGCACCCACCGCCGAAATCCACTTCGAAGAAGAGTTCATTACTGGACTCAAAAAAGTATTCGAGGAAATGATTGTTTTCAACCATTTGCTGGGGCTAAAAATCACCTCCTTGCAACCGACTCAGGTCAAGGCACGAATTGACATGCGCAACGAACTGGTGGGGCACTATGCCTACAACCGCGTGCATGGCGGTGTCATCAGCGCGGGTCTTGATGCCATGGGTGGTCTGGCGGTCATGGCGGCCATTGGGGCGCGCCACATGGATGAGTCACCCCAACAGCGTCTGCAGCGTTTTGCCAAACTTGGCACCATCGACCTACGTGTGGATTACTTGCGTCCGGGCATTGGCGAGTGGTTTGAGCTGCGTGCCGAAGTGATGCGCCTGGGTTCGCGCGTGGCATCAACACGCATGGAGTTCTTGGCTGCCGACGGCAAATTGCTGTCCACTGGCTCAGCCGCTTACATCGTGTCCTGACCGCTAGTTCTCAAAAAGTTTCCCAATCTGAGTCGCTGCTAGCACTGGCCTTTTGCGCAGCAGCAGGCGGCGTGGCTTTAGGTGCTGCGAGTTTGACTGGCACTTTGCTGCTGCTGGCTCTGGGCGCTGTGTGGCCGCGCGCTGCCGCTCCTTTGGGAATGCCGCCACCTCTTCTGTCGCTGCCTTTGAACGATTTGGGCATGGGCGGGTGGGCGCGCACCGCTGCCGATGTCACACCCGGGAGGTGCCCCGAGCTTTCTCCAGCCGAGAGTTTAAACACCGCGACCGTTTGCACCAGCTCCTGCGCCTGGCTTCTCAGGCTACTGGCTGCTGCTGCCATTTCTTCCACCAACGCCGCGTTTTGCTGGGTTACCTGATCCATTTGTGTGACGGCTTCACCCACTTGCGCCACGCCCTGACTTTGCTCGTTGCTGGCGGCGCTGATCTCACCCATGATGTCGGTCACACGCTTAATGCTGCTGACCACTTCGCTCATGGTGCTGCCAGCCCGATCGACCAGCGTGGTGCCTTGCTCGACGCGCTCGACGCTGGCGTTGATGAGGCTT
>CAIYYA010000214.1 GCA_903930255.1 uncultured beta proteobacterium | reverse complement strand
ATCCGAGATCATTCGTGGCATCAGCATGGCTGTGGCACAAGGCGAACGGGTGGGCATCATTGGCCCCAACGGTGCTGGCAAGTCAACCTTGTTCAATTTGATCAGTGGCCGTTTTGCCCCGAGCAGTGGGGAAATCTTGCTTAATGGTTACCAGATCGATGGTAAAAAGCCCTTTGAAATCAACCGCATGGGATTGAGCCGAAGTTTTCAGATCACCAACATTTTTCCCAAGCTCAGCGTTTTTGAAAACTTGCGCTGTGGTGTGCTGTGGAGCCTGGGCTACCGATACACTTTTTTGAAGTTTTTGCTTGATCTGGATGATGCCAATGACCGTGCCGAAGAACTGATGGAGATGGTGCGCTTGGACAAAAAGCGCGACACCCTCGCGGTGAACCTGACCTACGCCGAACAACGTGCACTCGAGATTGGCATCACCATCGCTGGGGGCGCTAACGTGATCTTGCTCGATGAACCCACAGCGGGTATGAGCAAGTCTGAAACCAGCCGTTTTATCCGACTCATCAAGGAAGTGACTGTGGGCAAAACGCTATTAACTGTCGAGCACGACATGGGTGTGGTATTTGGTCTGGCCGACAAAATTGCCGTGGTAGTGTATGGCGAGTTGCTGGCTTTTGATACACCTGAGGCGGTGCGTTGCGATGCGCGGGTGCAAGAGGCCTATCTGGGCTCCGTGGTGGCACAGGCGCAGGTCAAAGCATGCTAATCCTGGAAAAACTTCATGCCTTTTATGGCAAAAGCCATGTTTTGCATGGTGTTTCTCTGTCTGTGGCGCCGGGCGAAATTGTGGCGCTTTTGGGGCGCAATGGCTCGGGGCGCAGCACCACGGCTAAAGCCATCATGGGGCTGGTCGATGCACAGGGCTCACTGTTTTGGAAGGGCCAGCAGATTCTGGGCAAAAAAACCTTTGAAATAGCGCACATGGGGCTGGGTTACGTACCCGAGAGCCGCGACATTTTCCCTACCCTGACGGTGCAGCAAAACTTGTTGTTGGGGCAAAAACACAGCGCCAAACCGGGTCGCTGGTCGATCGACGATATGTATGCGATGTTTCCCCGACTCCAGGAACGCCAGCACACCGAGGCTGGAGTCATGTCGGGAGGTGAACAGCAAATGCTCACCCTGTGTCGCACCTTGATGGGCGATCCCGATCTGATCATCATTGACGAGCCCACCGAAGGCCTGGCTCCCAAAATTGTCGAACTGGTTGGGCAGTATCTGCAAAAACTCAAAAGTCGTGGCATTTCGGTGCTGTTAATCGAGCAAAAGTTGACGATTGCCATGCACATCTCAGACCGCTGCTACGTGATGGGTCATGGCAGTGTGGTTTTTGAAGGCACACCGGACGAACTGCGCCAAGACAGCTACATCCGCAAAGAATGGCTCGAAGTGTGAACATTGAAATCCCCTCAATGGATATGAAAAATTGGGCTCTTGAGCTTATGCAGCAAGCGTTAGCAGCTTCTGAATTTATAGCGTATTGGAGCGTTGCAAGATGCCGTTTTCTAGTTTCAGTCTGGCTAAGGAACACGGCATGAAATCAGGCTTTTTTCAATGGCATTCCATCAAAACACGCGTCACATTGTTCACGCTGGCGATTTTTGTGCTGGGTATCTGGGCGCTGGCTTTCTATGCCAGTCGGATGCTGCAGAACGACATGCAGCGCGTGTTGGGTGAGCAGCAGTTTTCAACAGTATCGGTGATTGCCAACGAAATAGATGACAGTTTGAGCGATCGCATGCAGGCACTTCAAACCATTGCCCAGCTGGTGACGCCCGATGTTTTAGCCGACACCGCCAAGTTACAAGCGCTCTTGGAGCAGCGAGAGCTACTGAAACTGTTATTCAATGGGGGTGCCTGGGTTGCACGAACCGATGGCATTGCCGTTGCCGATGTGCCGCTTTCAGCGCAACGTATCGGCACCAATTATTTGAGCGTAGATTTCATCGCTGCGGCTTTGTTAGAAGGTAAAGCCTCCATTGGTCGGCCGAAACTAGGTGAAAAACGACACACGCCTGTGGTCGCCATCGCTGTCCCGATTCGTGATGCACAGAACAAGGTGATCGGCGTCTTGATTGGAGTCACCGATTTGGATAAACCGAATTTCCTTGACAAAATCGTTCAAAGCCAATACGGCAAGTCAGGTGGATTTTTGCTGATCGCACCGCAGCACAAACTGATTGTTACAGCCACCGACAAGAGTCGCATCATGCAACCGGTGCCAGGCACTGGCATCAATGCCATGCACGATAAATACATGCAGGGCTATGATGGCTTTGGTACCACCGTCAGTTCGCGCGGCGTGCCGGAGCTCACCGCCGCCAAGAGTGTGCCGCTGGCTGGCTGGTTTGTCGTGGCCACACTGCCCACCCAGGAAGCCTTTGCGCCGATTGACAGCATGTTGCAAAGCTTGCTGCTGGGTGCGTTGTTTTTTACCGTGCTGGCCAGTGCATTGATTTGGTGGCTGATGACCCGCATGTTGCAAGCACAGCTGGCGCCGATGTTTTCAGCCAGTCGAGCCATCTCCCATCTGGCAGTCAGCGCTGAACCCGCTCAGACCTTGCCAGTTGGGCGGCAGGACGAAATCGGAGAGCTGATTGGCAGTTTCAACCGCCTGCTGCAAACCCTGGGGCAGCGCGAAGCGGCGCTGGTGGAAAGCGAAGAGCGCTGGAAATTTGCCATTGAAGGTGTTGGCGATGGCTTGTGGGACTGGAATATTCAGACTGGTCAAGCATTTTATTCACGCCGTTACAAAGAGATGCTGGGCTTTACCGAAGACGAAATCGGCAGTACCGCTGACGAATGGGTCAAGCGCATTCACCCTGACGATGCGCCTGTGGTGATGGCCACCATGCAGCCCTACCTTGACGGCAAAGCCGGGTCTGTCACCGTTGAATTTCGCATGCGGTGCAAAGACGCCAGTTGGCAGTGGACGCTGGGGCGTGGCATGGTCGTCAGTCGCGATGCCGCTGGCAAGGTCTTGCGCATGATTGGCACCAATACCGACATTTCCGAGCGCAAACAAACCGAAACAGCCATGCGAGAAAGCGAAGCCCGGTTTCGCACTGTGGTCGAAGTCATACCTGACGCGATCGTGCTGCATCGCGCAGGTAAGCTGGTTTTTGTCAACCCTGCTGCGGTGAAGATGTTTGGTGCCAAGAGCGCGCAAGAGCTGATTGACAAACCCGTTTTGGAGTTGATCCATCCGGACTTTCACAAAATCGTGCTGGAACGCGTCAAAAGGGGCGTCGAACAAGGCATTGCTGCGCCCAGTATTGAAGAAAAATACATTCGGCTCGACGGAACGGTATTTGACGCAGAAGTTCAGGGGCAACCGATTACGCTGGCAGGTGCACCCGCAGTGCTTGCTACGCTGCGCGACATCACCGAGCGCAATCAAGCCAAGGCCAAGCTGGAACTGGCAGCCGGCGTTTTTACCCATGCCTTAGAGGGCATCATGATCACGCAGCCCGATGCCACCATCATCGATGTGAATGCGGCTTTTACGCGCATCACCGGTTACTCGCGTGACGATGTGATGGGGCAAAACCCGCGCATTTTGAGCTCGGGTCGGCATGGTCCGGACTATTACGAAACCATGTGGCGCTGTCTGACCGAGCAAGGCTACTGGCTTGGTGAAGTCTGGAACCGACGCAAAGACGGCCAGGTTTTTGCCGAAATGCAAACCATCAGCACGGTGCGTGATGCCCAGGGCAAAGTGCAGCACTATGTCTCTCTGTTTTCTGACATCACTGAGCGCAAGGAGCATGAAAACCAGCTGGAGCACATCGCTCATTTTGATGCATTAACGCATTTGCCGAACCGCGTGCTGTTGTCTGACCGCCTGCAACAGGCGATGGTTCAGGCGCAACGGCGTGGCCAACAGTTGGCGGTGGCCTATCTTGACCTGGATGGTTTCAAAACGATCAACGACCACCATGGACATGCGGCGGGCGACCAGGTTTTAATTGCCCTGGCATTACGCATGAAAGAGGTGCTGCGCGAGGGCGACACGCTGGCGCGCATTGGTGGCGACGAGTTTGTGGCGGTGCTGATTGATTTGGAAGACGCCTCCGCTTGCTTGCCACTGCTGACCAGATTGCTGGCGGCTGCAGCCCAGCCGGTCTTGGTTAATGATGACAGTTTGCAGGTCTCGGCCAGCTTGGGGGTCACTTTTTACCCGCAAGTGCATGACATGGATGCCGATCAACTGCTGCGGCAGGCTGACCAGTCGATGTATCAGGCCAAAGTGGCCGGCAAAAACCGCTACCACGTGTTTGATGCAGTGCAAGACAGCAGCATTCGCACCCATCACGAGAGTCTGGAGCGTATTCGCCTGGCGCTGCAACAGCAAGAGTTTGTGCTGCATTACCAGCCCAAGGTGAACATGCGCAGCGGCAAAGTGGTGGGCGCTGAGGCTTTGATTCGCTGGCAGCATCCAGAAAACGGTCTACTCGCGCCCGCTGCATTTTTGCCGGTGATCGAAAATCACCCGCTCGCCGTTTCTGTGGGAGAGTGGGTGATTGACCAGGCCTTGACGCAAATGGCACTGTGGCATGCGGCGGGTCTGCATGTGCCGGTGAGCGTCAACATTGGCGCCTATCAGCTGCAGCAGGCTAATTTTGTTGAAAGTCTGCAAGCTATTTTGGCAGCACATCCACAAGTGCAGCCAAACTGGCTCGAACTCGAAGTGCTGGAGACCAGCGCACTCGAAGATATCGCTCAGGTGTCGCAGGTGATCGAGGACTGCGCCCACTTTGGGGTAACTTTTGCGTTGGACGATTTTGGCACGGGCTATTCGTCGCTGACCTACCTGAAGCGTCTGCGTGTCACGCTACTCAAGATCGATCAAAGCTTTGTGCGTGACATGCTCGACGACCCCGATGACCTGGCCATTTTGCAGGGCGTGATCGGTCTGGCAGAAGCTTTTAAACGCGATGTCATTGCCGAGGGTGTGGAAACGGTGGCGCACGGCACCCTGTTGTTGCAATTGGGCTGTGAGCTGGCACAGGGCTACGGCATTGCTCGACCCATGCCAGCTGACCAGTTACCAGCCTGGGCGGCTCCCTGGAAACCCGATCCGGCTTGGGCTGAACTGCCTTGGCTGGGCAGTATCGATCAAAGTACCGATGTCTAAGCCCTGAATCGGTTCAGGGCCAAACCCCTTCATCACGGCAATTTTCTACAAAAATCTGCTTGACTGCCGCATTATTCGGAATAAACACTTGGTTCAGCCCCGTTTTTGGGTAAATGCCATCTTCGCAGGCGGCACTTTGGGTGGGACCCATGGCGATCGCTGTGCCGGGCTTGATGTCGCAGGCCACCAGATGATCAAGCGCGCTCCACGACGGGCAAATGGCGTAGTCTTTGCGGTAGGCATCCTTGGGGCCAACAGGTTTGGTCAGTGCCCACCAGCGCCCGAGCTGGGTATAGCTTTTGCTGGAGTCCCAAACCCGATAAACCCGAACCGATTTTTCGATCTGAAAAACTTTTGCCGCACAAACGCCGCCTTTTTCTGAAGCGCCCATGGCCTGCTTGAGCAGCGCGGGGTCGCTCGTTTCAAGGGCTGCGCCGGGAGGATTTTCAACCTCACCTACGCAGGGTACTCCGTCCATGCCAAGCAGGGTGGCAGTTTCGGTGCGTGGTAGTTGGCTACATGCGGCGAGTGTGAAAATCAATAAGACGCTGAAAAGTCTACGCGTGACGTGCTGCATCGTTGTTCTCCAGGAGTTGAGGTGAGTCGTGAGGAATGTTGGCCGCTGGAAGCCATTTTTGAAGCGCGATTTGCAGGGTATCTATGGCAATCGGTTTGGTCAAAAAATCATCCATGCCGATGGCCATGCAGCGCTGGCGGTCTTCTTCAAAGGCGTCGGCAGTTAACGCAATGATAGGGTGGCGCACCTGTTGCTGTGTGGCCTCCCATGCGCGGATGGCTTTGGCAGCGCTGTAGCCGTCCAGTGTCGGCATTTGCAAATCCATCAAAATCAGATCGGCTGTTTGCTGGCCTTGGGTAATGGCATCCACGGCTAGTTGTCCATCATGCACAACCGATACGCTGAGGCCGAGTTTTTCGAGCAGCGCTTCAATCACCAGGCAATTCACCATATTGTCTTCAACCACCAGAATACGACCCTGCATGGCAGGAGCGGCTATGTCAGATTGAACGCTGAAGGGCGCAGCACGCTCGGCGCGGCGCGAGTCTGCATTTTCAGTGACCAGGTTGGCGCGGATACGAAACCAGAACCTTGAGCCTTGCCCCGCCACACTTTCAACCCCGACAGCGCCACCCATGGCATGCGCCAGGCTGCTCACAATCGACAACCCCAGGCCGGAGCCACCGTATTCACGCGTGATAGAGTCCTCGGCTTGAGAAAACGGTTTGAACAGCCGCTCAATTTTGTCGGCAGCAATGCCAATGCCGCAGTCGCTAACCGAAAACTCTAGCAAAGCGGATTCGTTGTCGCGCGCGATCTCGCTGGCTTGCAGGCTGATACACCCCTGGGTGCTGAACTTGATGGCATTGCCCAACAGATTGGCGAGCATTTGGCGCAGCCGGTGTGAGTCGGCTTGGTAGCGTTGGTGTGATTCGGTCTGCCCGATGTGTTTGATTTGCAAGTTTTTGGCTTGAGCCGCCCCTAAAAAAAGGGTTTGGCTTTCGTGCAGCAAAGTTTGAGGGTCAAACACAGTGGCTTCGAGCTGAAATTTGCCGGCTTCGATTTTTGACATGTCCAAAATGTCATTCAGCAGCGTTAACAAAGTCTGGCCGCTCGAGAGGATGGTGCGCACGTAGTCGTGGTGCACGGCAGCACTGAGTTGGGGCATCAACAGCAATTGCGCCATGCCCAAAATGCCATTCATGGGGGTGCGAATTTCATGGCTCATCGTGGCCAGAAAACGGCTTTTGGCCAAATTAGCCGCGTCGGCTGTTTGTTGTGCCGTGCGAAGTTCTTGCAGCGTCGCTTCCAAAGACTCAGCCATGTGGTTGAACGAATGGATTACAGCGCGAAATTCTGGGCTACCCTCGACTTGCAACCGGGTTGAAGTAGCCCCGGTGGCGAACGTCAGAGTACCCTGCATCAGGCGTTCTAGCGGCCTTAAGTGGCGCTTTAGCACTAGCACAAGGGTCAGCACAACCACCAGTAAGGCAGCGCAGGCGGTTAGACAAATGGTCAGCAGGTTGCCCCATGCTTGGTTAATCGCCCGATTCGGCGACAGTTCGAGCTCAACGTCACCATAGGTTCGTCCACCCACCTGAATCACCCGTTTATCCTTGAATCACTGGGGGTAAATTCCCCGCCCCTTGGGGCGTAACGGTATTCTTGGAGGATGAGCGAATATATACACAAGAGTCACAACGTAACGGTACTGATGTACCACCTGGTGTTTCCAGCGAAGTACAGAAGAGTGGT
>CAIYYA010000213.1 GCA_903930255.1 uncultured beta proteobacterium | reverse complement strand
GTACTCGTTTGAGATTTACAGGTATGGTTAACGTCGCAAATGGCATGCCCGCATTTGTAACGCAACCAGCCGAAAAAAGCCAGCTGGGGTTAATACCTGTATGAAATCAGCAACTTATTCTATTGAACGACACAGCCCTGCATTGAACGGTATTGCGGTATATTGTGAACGCAGCTGCAGTTTAATCTCTATGGGTTCAATTCCCCGTGGAGCGAAGGCAGGCACAGCCCGCAGTTTGCTGCGAGGATTATTATTTGAAAGGAATCACATGTCTAAGCAACTTGCAGCGCTCGTGCCAATCTTGGCGCTTGGTATTTTCGTTTCGTCTGCTGCGCAGGCTGGAAGGCCAGGACTCGCATTCGGTCCGCCACCACCCCCGGTACTGACCCAAGCGCAAATCCAGGCACTTAGCCCGGCGCAAATCCAGGCACTGAAACTGGCACAAATCCCGTTGGTGATCCCGGTACTGACCCCGGCGCAAATCCAGGCACTGACCCCGGCGCAAATCCAGGCAGTGTTCTTGGCGCAAATCCAGGCGGTGATCCCGGTACTGACCCCGGCGCAAATCCCGGTACTGACCCTGGCACAAATCAAGGCAGTGAGCTTGGCGCAAATCCAGGCACTGACCCCGGCGCAAATCCAGGCACTGACCCCGGCGCAAATCACGGCGCTGAACATGGCCGCGCCACCGCCCGACGGACCATACAAAAAGTCATGTAAGGGCATTACGGTTTCCAATGGGATACTGGAGGCGAGCTGCGAATACCTTAACGGCATCAGAAACACGAGCATGTTTTCGATTCTGCAAAATTTTGCGATAACAAAACAGCCAATCAACAATTGCTGGGGCGCCCTCACAATCGGCACCTGTCCTGCCGTTCGACCCGTAGTAAACTGCACTCAGGCGCACGATTTTTGCGTTGACCAGGAAAGGATGAGCCGCTATGAAATACGTTGGTGTATGAAACAATATGGCACTTGCGCTAACTATGATTATTCAACGCCCTTGTCCTTCCGGTGAGCCCGCATGAAATAGTTTGAAGATTTCGCTACTGTCAGATGCATGTTCAACAAAGTGGAGTACAGCTGATGAAAGCGATAGCAATGCCCGGTATGGGCGCAGGTGGCGCGCAGTGCCTGGAGGATGTGGCCAAGCAATTCCAGCATTGGCGCCAATCGCGCGTGTGGGGTCAGCGCATCCCTATGGCGCTGTGGGGCCAGGCAGTACAGATGTGCCAGGAGCACGCACCTCAGCGGGTAGCAGGTGAGTTGGGAGTCTCGCCTACGGGCTGCGTGTAGCCCAGGTAATGGTGCTGCTGCATGAGGCTGTTGAAGAGCGCCTCCTCGGGTGTGCGTCTCACCTGACGCAGCTCCAAGGCGCCAAGCTGGGACAAGCTCACCTGCACTGGGCTTTCATCGCACGGCAGGATCGCAGGCTTGGCGCTCTTGCCGTTGTGTTGGCGTGGTGCTTGGCGCACGGGCGGGAGTTCAATCAATTCAGCGCGATAGAGCATGAGCTTTTCCTGCAGCGTATATTTTTGATTTTTTTTACAACAAAGATGAGGAAAAAGGAAGGAGAAAAAAGGGCGTGGTTCAGGGAGTTCGGAGCACCCGCAAACGGAGCCCTTAACCGAAATTCTTTCGCATGGTCAAGACTGAAGTCATGTCGCTGGAATATCAGACTGAAATGAGTACTTCACCCTCGGCCCCAGGGCGGGAAGCTCAGAGAGGCCAGTCCCAATCCACCCGTTGGGACGATGACCATTCCACGTTGCTCGTTGTGCTCAATGCCAAGAAGCTTGAGAGCGCGGTAACGATTGCCCCGGATCGAAAACCTCCAGCCGATCAGGTGCCACCAAGAGTTGGGTAAACAAAACCAAGTTTGTTCCACCCGTGGATAGACTTGAAGGAAACAAAATTCCCTTCACACCTGCGGCAATCAATATATCTCCAACTGCCCAACTTGGCGGCTCCACACGTTGGTTGAACCAGAGTTCGCGCCAGTCGCAATAGAAATCCTCCCAAATGGGTTCCCAAGCGGTTGCGTTGTACCCGGCGGTGAAATCAGCCACAGGGCCTACAGTCAGTTGGTAGCTGGTTAAGGTGCCCGGCGGCAGAAGTGTTGATACTTGCTGGTATTCACGAATGGCTGTCTCGGTTTCCATGGCCAAATACAGAGCATCCAAGCCAGGTCGATTTGCTCTCCCGCCGTGCTTGCCTGCTCCCGCTCCACTAGTCGGTGCAACAGCCCAACGGGGGACATGCATCCGATAAACCGTCACATCCGCAAGGTCGATCAGCTTCATCCTGCTGCGCCCGCCTCAATTGATCCTACATAACGAAGGACATCCTCGGCCCTCCCTTCGCTTACCAATTGCTCTGCAGTCTTGTATCCAAATGGCGGCAATGGGTCATTGCGATACCAAAAGATGGCGCGACCAACATCGCCGTTCAGATCGTGGGCAGCTCGCATCACACGCAGTGCCTCACGCAAGAATTTCTGAACACTCTCTGATGCCGGAGCCCGGCTAATGGTGTTGCGATGGACGTGGGCCTGCATGGCAAGCGTCTGCACGTCAATGCTGAGCACATCACTAAATCTCTTGGGCGATAGTGTTGATGCCCCGGCTTCCTGATCACGAAGGAAATCGATAAAGCCTTCGAAACCGTTGTTCAAAGCAGGGGAAACTTGAAGAATTGCAGTTTGCATATTTCAGCTCCTGTGTACGAATGAACTTATTATGCAGCATTTATGCACTTTATTGGCATTTTATATGCCGCATTAATCCAATTTATCACTGGGTTTGCGCTCTTAAGCCGATCAACCGCCCTTGGTAACTGCAGCCCCCGTTGGTTTTGTTCCAGGTCCAGATTTTGGGCGGGGTGTAGAGGGTCGAATCAGACATGGGATGGACTTACAGTTGTGAGCTTACAAGCGCGCATGTTATTTCAATCTACGTACCGCTGCCGGGACGATCTCTTTCCTCGTCCAGTGGATAGAGCTTCCAAGGGCCTGCTGTTCCTCACAAGCTAGCGCCCAGCCATGGCGGACTGGGTGCTAACGGTTGAGCGCCTGCGCAATCTTGCGAGTAACGTATCTTGGAGAGAATTTGCCGAGGATCGCCAGAGCTGTGTTTTTGAACCCGGAAATGGCGATCGTTCGGTTGTTCTGGAATGCCGTAAATCCAACGTGTGCCACGTCCTGAGCCGTTTGAGCCCCTAACTTGAAGAGCCCCACCCCTTCCATTCCGGCAGCGGCAACAAAACCGGTATGGGTCGGTCCTGGGCACAGGCAACTGACATGCAACTGGGTTTTGCCAACTTCCTCGTGCAGGGCCTCGGTGTAGGACAGGACAAACGCCTTAGTGGCGTAGTAAATAGCCATGTTCGGTCCAGCCTGAAACGCTGCCGTCGATGCCACATTGAGCACTCCGCCCGTATTGCGGGCCAACATACCGGGCAATAACAGGCGCGTCAGGTGAACCAGCGCAACAATATTGACCTGAAGCATATCTAGTTGGCGCTGAGTATCGAGTTCTGCGTGGGGTCCCAACAAGCCAAAGCCTGCGTTGTTCACAAGTACATCAACGTGAAGATTCCTGCCACTGAGTTCCTGGGCGATTTTGATCGGTGCCAGCCGGTCACACAGATCAGCCTCAAGTACCTGCGTCGAAACATTGTGCTGTGTCTGAAGTTCGTGGGCCAGTGCATCCAACGCTCTGCGACCACGAGCCAGCAACACCAGACTATGCCCCTCTTTTGCGAACAGCCTGGCGAGTTCCATGCCAATGCCCGACGATGCGCCTGTGACCAATACTGTGTGTTTCACCATAGAACTCTCCGCAAGGTTGATGGATGGGTAAAACAAGTCGACTTTGTTGCCTTAGCACACCGCAAAGGGGCCTAATCCAAGACCGAGCCATCATTGACCTGCATCGAATCTCGGTCTATCACCATGACTCAATTCAACAGAGAGACTCAGCTATTGATGTAGCTGGTCAATTGCGAAATAGTTTGTTCATTGTCGGCAATGATGTCGTCCATGATGTCACGAATCGAGATCAATCCAAGCACTTTGCCATCGTCGACCACCGGCAAGTGTCGAAATTTCTTGTGGCTCATCAGACTCATGCAATCACGGGTACCGGTCTTTGGGGTGACGGTAATAACGTCGCGGGTCATGATCTCGGCAACCGTCGTCTCTTTGGAGTTACGTCCCTGCAAGGCAATCTTGCGGGTGTAGTCGCGCTCAGAAACCACGCCCTGCAACTTGCCGTCATGCATGACGAGCAAGGCACCCACCTCCAGTTTTGCCAACAACTGCAGCGCTTCAAACACGCTTACGGTCGGAGCAATTTGGTACTGCATCGAGTCATGCTGTTTCAACAGTTCAGAAATTGGTTTCATTAATATCCCTGGATAGGTGTTAATTTGAAAGCGCAGTGTATAGAAAAATGCCGTTTGTAGTGCAGCCTACCATTTAATTCCCCAAGGAAAATCATGAGCAAAGACCAAGTCAAAGGCACTGTCAAAAATATCGCCGACAAAGTGCAACAAGAAGCAGGAAAGCTGATGGGAAGCAAGGAACAAGAAGCCAAAGGTCAGTTGAAACAAATACTGGGCCAAGCTGAAAAACGGTTGGGTGACGCTGAAGAGGCAATCAACCATATCCGGTACAACCCGGCTATGCAATGCTTTTTTTTCACCAGCGCAGCCCTTTCGGAACTCCACGTTCGCCTGGTTGAACGGCATGAAGAGCCGCGCTACAAAGAGCAGATGGCACAGCACCACTACCTGGGCGATCTGTCAAAGATTGGCGAGACGCTATGGTACGTAGCCACCTGGGGCGAGCAATGGGTCGCGCTGCTGAGCATCTCTGCTGCGGCCCTGAAGTGCGGCGTACGCGACCGCTGGATTGGTTGGGACTTCACCTCCCAATATGGTCGCCTCAAGCTCGTCGCTAACAACAGCCGTTTCCTAATTCTGCCCGAGTGGCATCATCCCAATGTAGGCTCTCGCGTGCTGTCATTGATGCAACGCCGCTTGGTGAGCGATTGGCGGGCACGCTTTGGTCACCCTGTGCTACTGCTGGAAACCTTTGTTGACCCCCAGCGCTTTCATGGCGGCGTTTACCGCGCCTCCAACTGGACAGAACTTGGCCTGACGCAGGGCTACCGGCGCACCCGTTCAGGCTACAGCGAACAGCACCATTCGCCCAAGCGGGTCTTCGTTTACCCCTTATGCCGTAACCCTCAAAAGCTTCTAACTCAAGCTGATCGAGAGCAACTTCAACTCACAGGTAAACCCAACATCATGCTCACCGCCGATCA
This sequence comes from uncultured beta proteobacterium, assembly GCA_903930255.1. GTDB lineage: Bacteria > Pseudomonadota > Gammaproteobacteria > Burkholderiales > Burkholderiaceae_C > Rhodoferax. The sequence continues at coordinate 4,044 of CAIYYA010000213.1, read as the reverse complement.
AATGCGCATACTGCCCGACTTCTTCAGCGATATCCCCGATCCCCGATCCCGCTCGGGTCGACGACACCGCTTATCGGTGGTGTTGAGCATTGCCGCAGGTGCCACGCTGTGCGGCATGAAGGGCTACAAGGCCATGGCTGGTTGGGCGCAAGATCTGGGGGACAAGGCGCTGGCTCGTTTGGGTTGCCGACGCAAAGAAGGTCGTTTTGAGGTGCCCAGCGAGTCTGTCATCCGCGATGTGCTCATACGTGTAGACCCGGCCGTGCTTGATTGCGCACTGCAAAAGTGGAACGAGGCTTTCGCACCCAAGGACTCAAGCATCGCCGTCGATGGCAAGACCATGTGCAACGCCATTGATGACAAAGGCCGCCAAACCCACATCATGAGTGCTGTGGGGCATACGTCGGCCATTTGCTACACCCAAAAAAAGTCGGCACTTTGCCCGTAGAAGGTCGTGATGAGCAAAAGCATACCAATGAGATTGGGATGTTCACTCAATTGCTCGATGCCATCGACATTAAAGGCAAACTCATCACGGCAGATGCGCTGCTGACGCAGCGCAAACTGGCAGACTACGTGGTCGTTGGGCGGGGTGCCGATTACCATTTCACAGCCAAGGCCAATCAGGCAACGCTGCAGGGAGATATTGCTGTGCTGTTCCAAACGCGCAAAGCCCCCGATTTCACGCAAGTCACGCCGCCCGACCATGGGCGCATCGAGACCCGGCGCATCTGGTGCAGCGAGGCCCTCAACGAGTATTTGGACTTCCCGCATGTAGCTCAAGTCTTTCTGATCGAGCGGGAGGTGTTCCACAAAAAGAGTGGCAAGCAAACACTGGAGGTCGCAGTGGGCCTGACAAGTCAGACATCAACCCGAGCCAATCCACAGCAGGTGCTCATAGCCAATCGCGGGCATTGGGCCATCGAGAATCGCTGCCACTACGTGATCGACTGGAACTTCGATGAGGACCGCAGCCGTATTCGCACCGGCTTTGGGCCAGAGAACGTGACTCGCTTGCGTCGCTTTGCAGTTGGCGTACTCGGCCTCTTCTCTGATGGAAAAACCAGCATCACGCAAAAAATGGCCCAGCTTAATCGCAACACCCGTCTGGTTTTCGATTATCTGCGCATGACAAAAAACTCTACCCGGCAAGCCGCAGCTTGATCATTTGAGGGAGAACAAATTTACCGTGCTTGTCCAATGAAGTATGAGCCTGAATGTAGGTCTGTATTTCCAAGCGAGAATAAGCCTGAAGCCGTATTTTGAGGTGAGTTGGCAAGTGGGTTGATCATCCAGAAATGGTGATCAACTTGGACGAGTCCCAGCTTCGCACGATTAAACAAATCGAACGCTTTATTCATCTTCGGTGCAACAAACATGACCGTGGTGTGCAGCTGCGCTATCTCTAGCACGCCAGCGGCTTCAGTCGCGCTTAGGTCACCAAGTTGGTCAAAAAGTGGCACACCAACCGCATGACCAACGTCCCACTGATCATGCGCTACAAATCTCCTGCTGCACCCTTCGTGCGCAAATACACAGCCTTGGATATTGAGCTTCTGGTAGAGATGGAAAAAGCCCACGAGGATGCCTGCGGGCCAGTCGTCACCGACCTTTTGAAGCGGGCCTTCTCTACCTACGGCGATACGCGCTATCAGCATGCGATCTTGTTGAATCGTGTTTTCAGTAACTTGCATAAGCGCTGATGGACCTGGTTGCGCGCAAGCAGATTGGATAAGAAGAAAAACAATTTTGCGTATGTTTACATGTTACTTACTTTGTTAATTACTTTCTTTCTTTCGTATAATTAAAATTCAAAGTCTTGGAGCCAATCATGCGTCCGACCGAATTCACTGCTGAAGAAATCATAAAAGCTGGCCAGAATCTATTGGCCGCAGGTCGAAATGTCACGGGTTTTGCACTTCGCCAAAAAATCGGCGGTGGAAGTGCTCCCCGGTTGCGCCAAGTGTGGGACGAGCACTTAAGCAACCAGTCGGTCGCAACCCTTGCGAAGGTTGCTGAACTGCCCATAGAAGTCGCTGAGCAACTGATCATGGTCACCACCGCTCTAACCGAACGGCTTACTCTCTTGGCAACAGATCTGAACGACAAAGCAGTCAAGGCTGCAGAACGTCGAGTTGACGAAGTGGTAAGAGCAGCTGATGTCCAGCGCGCAGCTGCTGAGCGAGAACTCGCTGATGCCAGCCAAACGGTCGATGACCTTGAGTCAAAACACGACAGCTTGAAAATGGACAAGGATCTGTTGAACTCAAAACTGGAAGAAGCCAACGCACTCGTTCAAAAGCAAGCAGTCGAGATTGCGCATTTGACCGAACGCCTAGCATCTGTTGAAACCGTGCACAAGGTATGTGCCGGTCAGCTACTCGAGGCTCAGCTGGAAAAAACAGCAGAGCAGAAAATAGCAGGCATGGCTAGAGAGAATGCCGCATGTTCAGCGGGGCAAGTCCAGGCGCTTGAACGTCAGGTTTCAGAGCTTATTGCCAAATTCGGGAGTGAGGGTCGGGCCATATAGGTCTCGCCACCCGCAACGGAAACAGCAGCAACGCACATACTCACTTCTCAAACCAAAGTGAGCGCTGTTGGATGAGTCGGCGCATGGTTCCACAACCACGGTGCGCCTTTATCCAACTTACCTGAGGGTTTGCTCTGCAGTGCGGGTTCGAAACTCAACATTGAGCAACTCTCGCAGATAGTCCTTCAAGACAATCACCTCGATTTTGACTCCAGAACGGGGGTTATCTAGCATGTACTTGGTGTATTCACCAGGGCGGGTTGGCCCAACGACTTGCATGATTCGCTCCTCTCCGTTGAGATCCGTTACGCACCCACCATCAAGGACCTTTGTATCCCAAGTCACGATGCATTTCAGGTTTTCGAATGAATGGTTCAAGAAACTGGTCAACCACCATTTAAGTTCCACGTAAAAAATCTGTGACTGATGAATCGGCGTTGTTGAATCGCCCTTCACCAAAAGGTCGTACCCTTGGTGCGTGGCGTAATCGAGTGTTTGAAATGGAAAAATATCCTGCTTGAGTAATGCAAGTCGCGTCACCATTGCAAATACGGCGCCCTCACAAGTCGGCTCATCAAATTGATGTCCCAGAATTTTTGCAACTCGCGACTGGTTGTAGTTTTTCTTTCGGTCAGAAAAATCCTTTTTTTCGCGGTTGGTGGATTCGCATCCCTTCGCTCTTCCCCGGAGCGCGTCCAAACGACGCCAATCCTCACTTGTCACAATATCGTTGTAAAGATTCTCGATTTCAGTTCGAAGTTCGTCAAGTATTTCGCCAGGGGTGTTGTTGATCGATCCGCGATTCGCAGTTAAGTTGAGATCCTGGCAATTCACAAATCCGTGTAGCCGGGTATGTTCAGAGCCTCGTGAACCAAACCACTCGTTGATCTGCTGAACTGGAATGAAATCTTTGGCTGCCCAAATCCCATAGCGATCAGTGACGCGGTAGACGCCCTTGGTGTATCCCTGTCTTTTTAGCAGCGGGTTATATCCAAGCTTGACCTTGTTGCCCTCGACAAAAATAATGGCTTGGTATCGAATTTCAGGAAATCTTTTGAGTTGACCCTCTTTGACGTATTTTTTACAGTAAAAATCAGGGGCGTCAACCGAATGTTGTTTGAAGAGCGCATCAACATTATGATTTTCTTCAGGAAAATAATGACCGAAGGCGATTTTTTCTGCCTCATTGACATCAAGTCCTTTCAGATGAAGCGTTTTGCCGATGTGCTTATCCATCCCGAAATAAGCTTCTGACGATCCAAATTTAGTGAACCAAATAGCATAATCACGCAGCAACGGTTGAGAGAATATATCCCGGCGGTTGTTGTTGTAGCCGCGAATTGTGATTTTGGTACCGTCTTTAACGTCCGGTGTTTCGGATGATTTGATCTCGACCGTTGGAATTTTTCCTGCTGAAAGATTGCGAAACGGTTGGTCCATGGTGGCTGTAAGTGTGATCCCTGCTTGTGAAGTGACAACTCTGATCATGGAAGAGTTGACATAGATTTTGGCGC
>CAIYYA010000212.1 GCA_903930255.1 uncultured beta proteobacterium | reverse complement strand
GGTAGTGATCCGTCATCCAGACGCGCCAGCGAACTTCGAGCAGCTGCGTCAGGTAAAACTTGTAAACAGCGATCACGATAAACACACCGGCAAGCCAGGCAAAGCGACCCAATTGCGCCCAGAAAACTTCGGCGTTTTTCTCTTGCAAGGCATCGTAAAACAACTTGTTCCAGTCGTTGAACAGCACCGCCATATAAACCAGCGCCAGGTTCAGCACAATGATGGATACCAGCAAGCCACGGGCACGCCATTTTTCATCCGATACGAAATACGGCTTTGTCAGTGACCATGTCTGCTTGCCAAACGCGATCAACTGGGACAGTTTTTGCAAAATTATCATGAGTTATTGACTGAAAAAGATGGCCAACCGATGGCGCTGCTCATGCGCGCAGCAAACCGTCGAGCGAATGATCCCAGCGCAATCCGGCAAAAATCTGATCTAACTCGGCGCCATTCAAACCCTGTGTTCGACGCAGCACCTGGGCAAAAATCGCCCTGAAGTCATGCAACACCGGCAAGTCGCGTCCCTCGTGCAAATTGCTCTGCGCCAGGCCCTGCCACTGACCATGCCAGCGCCCCCCGTTGATTGAGTTGCCCATCAGCCACAAGGCATTGCCATGGCCGTGGTCAGTGCCACGGGTTCCGTTCTCCGCACTGGTGCGGCCAAATTCGCTGACAACCATCACCACGTCGTTGGGCTCGGAAAACTGGCGCCTGAGTTGCACCAGGGTTGCCGCGAGGTCACCCAGGTTTTGTGCCACTGCCCCGCTTGTGGCGCCCTGGTTAGCATGGGTGTCCCAGCCTCCGGCCGACAAAAAGCCTTGGCGCAAGCTGCGATCCTGCTGCATCAGGGTGGCCAGATGCTGCGCATCGAGCAGCAAGCCTTTGGCCGGGCCAGCACCGTTGTCTGCCGCTGCCATGCTGGCGTTGGCCTGCATCGACTGCGCACTGTTGAGCGTTTGGGTGGTTTGCAGACGACTCTGGGCACCAGCGCGAAAGGCCTCTGACAAAGCGTCAGAGCCTTCATACATTTTCAGGATGGCATCACGCGAACGCACATCACCCATTGCGCCAGCGCGGGTGGCAGCCTGGCCCCTGGCGACCCGTTGTACCGCTGCGCTGCCCAGCAGAATTTCCGGATTGGCTTCGCCCACACTCAGTGCCCGACCTGATTTGCGCAAGCGTGTCAAGGTGTTCATCCAGCCATCATGCGCACTGCTTTGACCTGGCACCCCAGTTTCCCAGTGGTGTTGGGCTTCAAAGTGCGAGCGCGTTGCCGTGGGCGAACCAGCACAGGGAATAAACGTCAGCACACCTTGTTGCCAAAGTGGCAGCAAACTGGCCATGGCTGGATGCATGCCGAAATGGGCATCGAGCTTGAGGGTGGTTTGCGCTGTGCCATCAGGCGCTGGTATGCCAATATTCGGACGCAGCTTCAGATAATGGGTATCGCCATGCGGCACCCAAGCAGACAGACCATCATAGGCGCCGCGCAAAAAGATCACAACCAGTCTGCCGCTGTCTGAAAAAACTGCATCATTTTGGCCTGTAGCGCTTGCTGGATAAGCGTGAGTCGCTATTGATTGCAGAGTAGGTTCAGCCCGTACCGCTGGCACGCACCAAGCCCCCAGACCAAGCAACGATTGCAATACCTGGCGCCGTGCCAGCGTTGAGCGGAAGTCCGAAGGCATGGGATATTTCCTTGATTATTTGTACATGAAATCGGGGCTGGCTAAGGCCAATCCGGCACGCATGGCCAGTGGCTCCTGGGCAATGGCTGCGCGGGTGTTTTCGCTCAAATAGGCTTGTAATGCACTCAAATCGACTGGTTTTTGTGCCAATGCCATGGCCAAGTCAGCCCGGCGGGTCAGGGCTTCGGGCGCCAGCCAGGTGGCGGCATCGGTTTTGTAGCCATCGGGCGTTTGCCAACCGTGCAGCGCTTGTCCGGCGTTGGCCAGATAAGCCATGGCGAGCACCAGACCACGCCGATCTGTGCTGGCCGCACTTTGTGTCACTGTCAAGGCCGAACAGACATAGTCCAGCGGGGTTTTGAACAAGCGGTTTTGTGGTAACCAAAAGTCAACCGACAAGAACAGTGTGCGCAAAACAGCAGCGATATCACCTTGCGTGTTCAAAAAAGTCTGGCTGAGCTGCTGCTGCAAAGCCGCAGAGGGTTCATCGGCTACAAAAAACTGCGCCAACCGCAAGCTAATACGGCGTGCGGTGGCCGGGTGGCGAGCCAACAAACGGATCGCATCAATGCCTTCTTGCTCACCCGCAGCCCGCGCCGAAGTGGGGAAAATCTGCCCCAGCACACGTTTGGGCGCCGTGTCGTGCATGCGCGCTGCAAAGCGAAACCCCGTGGCTTCTTTGGGGCTGATGGTCCAACCGGTTAGCACCCGCGCCAATTCGCGTACATCGGTTTGACTGTAGCCACCTTGCACGCCCAGGGTATGCAACTCCATCAACTCGCGCGCATAGTTTTCGTTCAGCCCGCGAACTTGCCCTTGCGCGCCAGGTGTACCTTCGGCCACGCTTTGTGCCTGGTCGAGATACAGCAGCATGGCCGGATGGCGTGCGCTGGCCAGCAACAAGTCTTCAAACTTGCCCAAAGCCTGAGCGCGGATCACGTGAATCAGATAGTGACCCACAAAAGGCCGCACAGCACCTTTGCCAATGAACACATTGAAATGGTTGAACCAAAACTCGGTCATGCGCGCCAGCAGCGGGTTTTCGAGTGTCGGCTGGCTGCAGCTGGAAAGTCGCCAAGTGGCCGTTTGCTGAGCCAGACGCAATGAAAATTGTTCTGGCATCAGAGGGCCAGAAAAATCCAAACGCCGCAGTGCAGTCGAACCCGTATCAGTCATCTGTGGCGCAGGTGCCGCAGCCTGGTCTTTGATTTTCAGGCGCAACTCTCGTTCGTGCTGCCCAGCAGCAAAAAGCTCAGGCAAGCTGGCGTGCAATTGCTCCAGGTCAGCCGCAATAGTTGGTGGCAGCTGGCTGGCTGCGCGCGCCATATCAATTTGCTGCAGCGCCCAATCTTGTGTATTGCGTGCCGATGCCAGAGCAGCCATCAAAGTGGGACTCGGTCCATAGCCCAGCCGCGACAGGGCACGCCAAGCGGTAGCGGTTGATGGCATCGGCGGCATTTGCGCCGGGGCAGACGAAAGGTGCCCACACCACCCCAGCAGCGCCAAATGAGGCAAGCCTTGCAAAAACGATCGCCGGGCAAAATGAGCACGCATAGGGGTCGGCACCTCAATAAATGGTTCAGCAAGTCACTACAACGCAGACAGAGATCAACTCGCTGACCCGATTTGACAGCTTTACACCGTGTTTACTTGCGCATCAGTTGCGCACACCGCTCGCCACATGACCCGAGGGCACATGCTGCGCAGCCGATTCAATATGACCGGTTTGGTCGTCAAAGAAAAAATCGGGCTCAAACTCACGCAAAAACTCGCCCTTGGCCAGTCCGCCCAAAAACATCGCTTCATCAACCTCGATGTCCCAATTCATGAGCGTGCGAATGGCGCGCTCATGCGCCGGTGCGCTGCGCGCTGTGACCAGCGCCGTGCGAATGCGCATTTGCGGCGTGCCGGCCTGCTGCAAGCACTTCAGCGCCACCAGCAGCGGCTTGAACGGGCCGTCAGGCAACGGCAAGGTCGCTTTATCACTTTCGTGCTGCTGAAAAGCACTTAAGCCTTGGGTTTGATAAACGCGCTCGGCCTCGTCCGAAAACAGCACGGCATCACCGTCAAAAGCAATGCGCACCTCGTACGGATGCGCTGCGCTGGCGTGCGCCGATTGAGGGTACACCTGGGCGGCGGGCACACCCGCTTCAAGCGCTGCACGCACATCGCTCAAGTGCGTGCTTAAAAACAGGTTGGCGTGCAGCGGTTTCAAATAGCGCCAGGGCGCTTGGCCGCGCGTAAAACTGCCGCGCTCAATCGCCAAGCCGTAATGCTTGGCCGAACGAAACACACGCATGCCCGAGACCGGGTCGTTGCGCGACAAAATCACCACTTCAACCGGCGCCTGCGCAGTCGCTGCCTGGTTGAAGGCGAGCAGTTTTTGTACCAACGAAAAAGCCACGCCGGGTTTAGCCGGTAGCTCCAGCCGCGCCAATTGCAGTGCCATGTAGGCACGGTCATCGGCCTGCTCAAAAACCAGGTTTTCCTCTTCAAAGTCAAACAGGGCGCGGCTGCTGATGGCCACCACCAGTTTGCCGTCGAGTGTGACGCTCATGACTGCAAAAACATCTGATAAACCGGATTCGCGGTTTCCTCCACATAGGGGTAACCCAGTGTGGCCAAAAATTCGTCAAACGCAGCACTGTCTGCCTCGGGAACTTGCAGGCCAACCAAAATACGCCCGTAGTCAGCGCCTTGGTTGCGGTAGTGAAACAGGCTGATGTTCCACCCCGGGCGCATCAGGCTCAAAAATTTCAGCAAGGCACCGGGGCGTTCGGGAAACACAAAACGCAGCAATCGCTCATCTTTTGCAAGCATCGAATGCCCGCCCACCATGTGCCGGATGTGTTCTTTGGCCAATTCGTCGTGGGTCAGGTCGATCGCCTCAAAGCGGTGTTTGCTCAAATGCGCGGCTATTTTGCCGGATTCGCCTTGAGCAGCCGTGGTCAGGCCGACAAACACATGGGCTTTGTTGGCGTCGCTGATACGGTAGTTGAACTCGGTCACACTGCGCGAGGTTTTGGGACCGCCAAAACAGGGCAAGTCGCCAATCAATTCACAAAAACGCCGAAAACTACCACGCTCTTCGGGAATACTCACAGCAAACAGCGCCTCGCGCTCTTCGCCCACCTCGGCGCGCTCGGCGACAAAACGCAGGCGGTCAAAGTTCATGTTGGCACCGCACAAAATGGCGGCGTAGGTTTCACCCTTCGTCTTATGCGTGGCCACATACTTTTTGATGGCCGCCACCGCCAGCGCGCCAGCCGGCTCCACTATGCTGCGCGTATCGACAAACACATCCTTGATGGCGGCACACACTGCATCGGTATCCACCAACACATAGTCATCGACCAACTCGCGGCTCACGCGAAAGGTTTCCTCACCCACCAGTTTGACGGCTGTGCCATCTGAAAACAGACCCACATCGGATAGGGTGACACGCTTATTAGCGGTCACCGACTGTGTCATGGCATCAGAGTCGTTCATTTGCACACCAATTACCTTGATCTCGGGACGCAGCGCCTTGATGTAATTGGCCACACCCGAAATCAGTCCGCCGCCGCCAATGGCAACAAACACCGCGTCCAGCCGACCCTGGTGCTGACGCAGCAACTCCATGGCAATCGTGCCCTGCCCGGCAATCACGTCGGGGTCGTCAAAGGGGTGCACAAAGGTCAGGCCTTCTTGCTTTTCGAGCTCTGTGGCATGGGCGAAAGCGTCGGAGTAGCTGTCGCCAAACAGTACCACCTCACCACCCAGGGCACGCACGGCATCGACCTTCAGACCCGGCGTGGTGGTTGGCATGACGATCACCGCACGGCAGCCCAGGCGTTGGGCACTCAAGGCCACGCCTTGCGCGTGGTTGCCCGCCGATGCGCAAATGACGCCCTTTTTCAAATGCAAGGGGCTCAAATTCGCCATCTTGTTATAGGCTCCGCGCAACTTGAAACTGCGCACGGGTTGCTGGTCTTCGCGCTTGAGCAGCACCGTGTTGTGCAGCCGTGCGCTCAAATTCTGCGCAATCTGCAAAGCAGACTCTTGCGCCACGTCGTACACGCGAGCGGTGAGGATTTTTTTTAGGTAGTCAGCAGGCGTCAAGTGTGTGGTTTTCATAGGTGGGTGATGATAAACGCAGCGCCTAAAGCGACAATCGCTTTCCTTAAATTTGAATAGAGGCAATACAGATGGAATGCACAGTCAACTGGACGGGCGCACTGGGTACGCGCTCTGGCATGGGTTTTGTGGCTGAGACCGGCAGTGGTCACACGCTGATGATGGATGGTGCACCCGATACTGTCAAACCTGAAAATGGTGGACTCAATCTGGCACCTCGCCCGCTCGAGTTGCTGCTGGCCGGCACTGGCGGTTGCAGCGCTTACGACGTGGTGCTGATTTTGAAACGTGGACGGCACGACGTGCGCGGCTGCACCGTCAAGCTCGAAGCTGAACGAGCACCAACCGACCCCAAGGTATTCACCAGCATCAACATGCATTTCACCGTAACCGGAAAGAATGTCCCCGCAGCGGCGGTTGAGCGCGCCATAGCCATGAGTCACGACAAATACTGCTCAGCCAGTGTGATGCTGGGCAAGTCAGCGCAAATTACGACCAGTTTCGCAGTCGTCGAGGGCTGATCAAATCCGGTGCGCCACCGTGGTCATCACCTTGGCCACGGCCGTCATCAGACCCTTGACGGGAGCCGGCAAATCCATCGCGCCAAGTTCTTTGGCGTTGATGGCATGGCGCACTTCGTCGTCTTTCATTTGCGCCACGATGGCGCGCGAGGCATGATCGCCTGGGGGCAGGCGGTTCAAGTGACTGTCCAGGTGCGCTTCAACCTGGTTTTCGGTTTCCACCACAAAGCCCAGGCTCACTTTGTCACCGAGTCGCCCGGCAATCAGTCCGATGCCAAAAGCCCCTGCATACCACAGTGGATTAAGCAGCGAAGTTCGGTCGCCCAGTTCACGCAGACGCTGCTCGGTCCAGGCCAGGTGATCGGTTTCCTCGGCACCCGCTTTCAGAAAATGCGCGCGCAATGCGTCATTCTTCGTGGCAAAAGCCTGCGCCGTATAAAGTGCCTGAGCACACACCTCGCCCACATGGTTGACGCGCATTAATGCAGCAGCCTCTTTTTTTTCGGCCTCCGTCAACTCGGTAACGTCACCGGCCACGGTCGGGCACGGCTGGCTGGCATTGTGGGTAGCAAAAACCGTGCGCAAGGCAGCGTCGAGAGTGATTAAAAAACGATCCATGATGGTGTGACTTAGTGCAAAAAGTGGCGTGATTATCGGTGCACTCAACCTCGTAAGTCTTACGTCAAAACCGTTCATGCACTTGCAGATAGCGCCATTGCCCTTCAGGTAAACCTGCCAGTCCGACCCGGCCAACACGTAAACGCTTTATGCTGCAAATTTGCAGCCCGACACGTTCACACAAATAAGCAATCAGACCTGGGTGAGCGCCTTTCAAAGCAAATCGCAGTCGCGTGGTGCTCTCTGACGTGCTGTTAATGCTCACCTTTACCGGCGGTAAAGGCTGGCCGTTGTCGTTCAAACCCGCATTCAAGCGCTGCAAAATCTCTGGATCAACAGCACCGGCGACTTCTACCAGCAGCTCCTGTTCCATCAGGTGAGCGTCTTCGGTGAGTTTGCGCAACACGCGCCAGTCTTGCGTGAAAACCAGCAATCCACTCGCCCCGGTTTCCAGTGCAACAGCCGCGGTGAGCTTGGCAAAGTGACGCTTCAGCAAACGCACACCCGCTGGGTCTTGCGTCCAGTGCTTGGCCGTTTCTATCAGTTGTTGCGCCGGCTTCACCCTTTTGCCAGCTTCGCCCAGCGCTACCAAGGCATCAAAACCAGGTGGTTTGTGCAACAGCAGCGTGACATCGGTCAGCGCCAGCAGGCTGGCGTGAGCGTCGATCAATACCGTGTGTTCATCCACCCGAGCCATGGGTTCTTCAACGACTTTCCCGTTCACTTGTACCCAGCCCCCTTCAATGTATTGCTCGGCCTCTCGACGCGAACAACGCATCAGAAACGCAACCCGTTTGGACAAGCGCTCGCCGATCTGAGCGGCACTGAAAATGGGTTTTGAAGGAGGTTTGATCATGGCTTGCCATAGTAGCGGAAATGGTTTGTGCGCAAGTCTATCGCCCCCGAAGTCAGCTTTGCCCCGGTTAGGCTTCATTCCATAAGAACTTCAGACATCCTGTTCCTACTGTTGCTTACGGATGGTGTCCAGGTCGCATCCGGTTTTTCATTTCGTGACAAATTCAAAAGACACGCCAGCGCAGCCCGAACCCCGCTAGGCATAGTGCCTGCCGACCTATGCCTATGCCTGGACCGAAAACGTGGTGCAAGCGGCCATCAAACTGCGGCCAGCGCCTGCTCGAGGTCTTCCAGCAAATCGTCGATGTGCTCAATGCCCAGCGAGAGGCGCACCATGTCGGGCTTCACGCCCGCTTTGGCGAGCTCCGCCGGGTTGAGTTGGCGGTGCGTCGTAGAGGCCGGGTGACACGCCAGCGATTTGGCGTCGCCAATATTCACCATCCGCGTGAACAGCTTGAGGGCATCCTGAAACCTGGCGCCGGCCTGCAAGCTATCGCTGGCATTCAGTCCAAAACTGATCAGGCCCGAGGCGCGACCCTGCATGTATTTTTGCACCAGGGCGTGGTCGGCGTGATCTGGCAAGCCTGCGTAATTGACCCAGCTCACTTTGGCGTGCGCCTGCAGGTATTTGGCAACTTTGAGGGTGTTCTCACAAATGCGCTCCATGCGCAAGGCCAGGGTTTCAATGCCCTGCAGAATCTGGAAAGCAGCCAGCGCACTCAAGGCGGCGCCCATATTGCGCAACGGCACCACGCGGGCACGACCAATGTAGGCGGCAGCCCCCAGAGCCTCGGTGTAAACCACGCCGTGGTAACTCACATCGGGCTCATTGAGGCGCTTGAAGCGTTCCTTGTGCTCGCCCCACGGGAACTTGCCGGAGTCAACGATGATGCCGCCAATCGTGGTGCCATGGCCACCGAGGTATTTGGTCAGTGAATGCACCACGATGTCCGCACCGTGTTCAAACGGGCGGCACAGAAACGGGCTGGCCACGGTGTTGTCAACAATCAGCGGCACGCCATGCGCATGCGCGATGGCAGCCAGCGCTGCAATGTCGGTAACATTACCCAGCGGGTTGCCAATGGTTTCGCAGTACACAGCTTTGGTGCGGCCATCGATCAGCTTGGCAAAAGAGGCCGGGTCGCGGTAGTCGGCAAAGCGCACTTCAATGCCCATTTGCGGAAAGGTGTGCGCAAAAAGGTTGTAAGTGCCGCCATAAAGCGTCGACGCAGACACGATGTTGTCACCAGCCTCGGTGATGGTTTGAATGGCATAGGCGATGGCGGCCATGCCTGATGCAACTGCCAGCCCGGCAAGGCCGCCCTCGAGCGCCGCCACGCGGGCTTCCAGCACGCCGCACGTCGGGTTCATGATGCGGCTGTAAATGTTGCCCGCCACCTTCAGGTCGAATAAATCAGCGCCGTGCTGGGTGTTGTCAAATGCATAGGCCACGGTTTGGTAAATTGGCACGGCGACCGCTTTGGTGGCGGGATCCGGCGTGTAGCCAGCGTGAACGGCGATGGTTTCGATTTTCACTGGGTCTGCTCC
>CAIYYA010000211.1 GCA_903930255.1 uncultured beta proteobacterium | reverse complement strand
CTGGTAGGCATCAATACCAACTGGGTGCTGTTTTTGAGCTTTGCCATGTCAGCCGCGCTGGGGGCCTTGGGCGGCATTCTGGTGACCCCGATCACGCTCACCTCGTATGACGTGGGCATCATGCTCGGACTCAAAGGTTTTGTGGCGGCAGTGGTGGGTGGTCTGGGCAACGGTCTGGGCGCGGTGGTGGGTGGTTTGCTGGTGGGCATTCTGGAAGCCATGGGCGCGGGCTACATCTCGTCGTCGTACAAGGACGCGATGCCCTTTGTGCTGATCTTGCTGATCTTGTTCTTTATGCCGCGCGGCCTGTTTGGCGGCCAATCCACCGATCGGGTCTGAGCCATGAAAAAGAGTCCCTTCTTTGGTCTGTACATCATCATGGCGGTGCTGCTGGTGCTGCCTTTTGTGTTGCCCAATAGTTTCTATGTTGACTTGGCGATTCGCATGGCGATCAACGCCATCATCGTGTTGGGCTTGAACCTGCTGATTGGTTTTGCTGGCCAGATCAGCCTGGGCCACGCGGGCTTTCTGGGCATTGGTGCCTACGCCTCGGCGGCTTTGCCCACGCATCTGGGTTGGCATCCGATCCTGGCGCTGCTGGCCGGCGCTGCGGCAGCGGGTTTGTTGGCGGCCATCGTCGCGCGGCCTATCTTTAAGCTCAAGGGGCACTATCTGGCCATGGCCACGCTGGGTTTGGGCATCATCATCAACATCGTGGTGCGCAATGAGGCGGCCTGGACCGGTGGGCCAGACGGCATGCCGGTGCCTGCCATGAGTCTGGCTGGTTTTGAGATTTCAGGCGACAAACATTGGTATTGGATCGTTGCCTTGTTGTTGTCCATCAGCGTCTGGGCGTCCCTGAACCTGATCGATTCACCCTTTGGCCGGGCGCTGCGCGCGCTGCACGGCAGCGAGGTCGCCTCCAAGGTGGTCGGTGTTGATGTGGTGCGCTACAAGGTCGCCATCTTTGTGCTGTCAGCCGTGTTTGCCAGCATCATGGGCTCTGTGACAGCGCATTACGTGGGATTTGTCACGCCGAATCTGGCGGACTTTTTTCACTCGATTGAGCTGGTCACCATGGTGGTGATTGGCGGCATGGCCTCGGTCTATGGCTCAGTGATCGGAGCGGTGTTGCTAACTGCCTTGCCACAAGCGCTGACCTCCTTTGAAGGCTGGGAAACCGTGGTGTTTGGGGCCATTTTGATGCTGTGCATGATCTTTCTGCCCAAAGGCCTGGTGCCCACGCTGGCAGCCAAATTCGGCAAGGGAGAATAGATATGGCCCTGCTAGAAGTCAAAGACCTGTCTATTCACTTTGGTGGTGTTAAGGCGGTGCAAAACGTCAGCTTCACGATTGACGCGGGCATTGTCTACGCGGTGATCGGCCCCAACGGTGCTGGCAAAACCACGCTGTTTAACCTGATCACCGGGGTCTACACACCCACCACTGGCACGATTCATCTCGATGGCGAATCCATTGGCGGCAAGTCGCCCGACGAGTTGGCCCGCCGTGGCGTGGCGCGCACCTTCCAAAACCTGCAAATCTGCATGAACATGAGCGCCATTGAAAACGTCATGGTGGGTGCGCATTTGCGGCTGGACCGCAACCTGCTCAAGGCCGCCTTGCGCTGGCCCGCCCTCAAGCGCCGCGACCGCGAGTTGCACGGTGAAGCGGCCGAGCTGATGCGCTTTGTGGGTCTGGAGAGTTATATCGATGCGCGTGCCGACAGCATGCCCTATGGCGCCCTGAAACGGCTGGAAATTGCCCGCGCACTGGCGATGAAACCCCGGCTGATTTTTCTGGATGAGCCTGCTGCCGGTCTGAACCCCAAGGAAACCATTGAGGTCGATGCGTTGGTGCGCAAGGTGGCTGATTCGGGTGTGACGGTGGTGTTGGTGGAGCACGACATGAAGATGGTGATGAATCTCTCTGACCGGATTTTGGTGCTGGACTACGGCAAAAAGCTCACCGAAGGCACCGGCGCCGAAGTGCGCCGCAATCCCGATGTGATTGCCGCCTATCTGGGCGCCCACGCCTGACCAAGAGGAACCCCATGGACGCACTCACCCTCATCAGCCAGGACCACAGCAACCTGTGGCGCCTGGCCACCACCGTTGACCAGGTGGCATCTGAAATCGAAACCGGCGCGCCCATTGAGCAGCCGTTTTTCAATGCCGTGTTTGATTACCTCGAACAGTTTGTCGACCGCTCACATCACCCCAAGGAAGACGACTACCTGTTTCGCCTGCTGCGCCTGCGCAGCGTGGAGGCGGCTGCCATTTTGGACAGCTTGCAGGTCGAACACCGCGATGGCCCGGCCAAGCTGGCAGCCCTGCGTGCCAAGGTCATCCAGGCCACTGCAGGGCAGTTGTCTGGTGGGCAGCTGGCCACGGAACTGCGCAACTACACCACGGGCCTGAAAACCCACATCCGCACCGAAGAAAAAAGTGTCTTGCCGCTGGCCCGCAGCGCGCTGCTCGAGGCTGATTGGACCGAGATCAACCAGGCGTTTCTGGACAACGACGATCCGCTGTTTGGCGACAAGGCCAAGGAAGAGTTTCGCCAGTTGTTCCACCGTATCGTCAGCATGGCGCCCGAGTCGGTCGGGCTGGGCGGCCACAGCGACGGCAAGCTGCAGCCGCTACCTGATCGTTCCAAAGCCGAGGTGCAGTTGCGTGTGGAGGGTATGGAGAGCTGTTATGGCCGCATCAAGGCGCTCAAGGGCATCAGCATCGAGGTGCGCCAGGGCGAAACCGTGGCGCTGGTCGGGGCCAATGGCGCAGGCAAGACCACCTTCTTGCGTACGCTCTCAGGGGTGCAGCCGATGAGCGCCGGCAGCATCCATTTCAAGGGTGAAGACATCACTAAACTGCGCTCCGACAAGCGCATGCGCCGTGGCATTTGCCAAAGCCCAGAAGGCCGCCAAGTGTTTGGCCCGCTGTCGATTGAAGACAACCTGCGCCTAGGGGCCTACACGCAGCCGCGCGATCAGGTTGAAGGCGACATGGAAAAAATCTTCACCATGTTTCCGATTCTGAAAGAAAAACGCGCTCTGCCTGCGGGCACCCTGTCTGGCGGTCAGCAGCAGATGCTGGCGATTGGCCGCGCGCTCATGGGCCGACCCAGCCTGTTGCTACTGGACGAGCCATCGATGGGCTTGGCGCCGCTGCTGGTGGAAGAAGTTTTCAACGTGATCAAGATGCTCAAGAGCAAGGGCATGACGATTTTGCTGGTCGAGCAAAACGCCTTTGCCGCTCTGGCGATTGCCGACCGGGGCTATGTGCTGGAGACTGGCACGGTGACTTTGACGGGCACCGGACAGGAACTCATCAGCAACGAACAGGTGCGGGCCGCGTACCTCGGCATGTAAATAACTCAAAGGAAATGTATGACCAAAAAATTCGCATCCCAAGCTGACCTGGAAGTCAAAAAGACCACGTTTGCGCAGCTCTCGGCGCACTGCTGGGCCTACACCGCCGAGGGCGACCCCAACACCGGCGTGATCATTGGCGACGAAGCCGTACTGATTTGCGACGCATTGGCCACACCGGTGATGGCGCAAAACCTGATTGCCGAAATTCGCAAAGTGTCTGACAAACCCATCAAATACGTGGTGCTGTCGCATTACCATGCCGTGCGCGTGCTGGGTGCGTCTGGCTACAAAGATGCGGGCATGCAAGAAATCATTGCCAGCCAAGGCACCTACGAGATGATTGTCGAGCGCGGCGCGCAAGACATGCAGAGCGAGTACGAACGCTTTCCACGCCTGTTCGATGCGTTTGACTCGATTCCCGGTCTGACCTGGCCAACGCTCGTTTTTCAGGAGCAGATGACGCTTTATCTATCTGGTCTAGAGGTCAAAATCATGCATGTCGGCCCGGGCCATACCAAAGGCGACACGATTGTCTGGGTGCCGTCCGAGCGCGTGTTGTTCTCGGGTGACCTGATGGAAGCCGATGCAGCCTGTTACACCGGCGACGCGCAGCTCGAAGAATGGCCTGCCACGCTGGATGCGCTGGCGGCCTTGCAGCCCGAGAAGATTGTCCCTGGCCGGGGTCCGGCGCTGGATACCCCTGAGCGGGTCGCCTCTGGCCTGGCTTACACCCGTGATTTCGTCAGCACATTGCTGAGTTCTGCCAAAGAGGCTGTAGCCCAGGGCATGAACCTGAATCAGGCCATGGCGCATTGCCGCAAGGCCATGGACCCCAAGTTTGGCCACGTGTTCATTTACGAGCACTGCCTGCCGTTTGACGTGACCCGTGCGGTAGACGAGGCCAGCGGCATCAAACACCCGCGCATCTGGACGGCTGAGCGTGACAAGGAAATGTGGCACGGCCTGCAAGCCACTGCCTAAAGCGCCGAAGAAAGAATAAAACACCGGAGACAAATCCATGTTGAGTACCTACGCCTATCCAAAGTACGAGTACCTCCGCCCGCCCGAGCAGACTGGCTCTGAACAAAAACGCTACCCCGTGGTGGTGGTGGGTGCTGGCCCGGTGGGTCTGGCAGCAGCGATAGAACTGGCTCAGTCTGGTGTGCCGGTCGTGGTGCTGGACGACGACGACACCGTTTCAGTGGGGTCACGCGGCGTGTGTTACGCCAAACGTGCGCTCGAAGTGCTGGATCGCATTGGCTTGGGACAAGCCTGTGTGGACAAAGGCGTGAGCTGGAATGTGGGGCGTACCTTTTTTAATGAGCAGGAGGTGTACAACTTCAACCTGCGGCCCCAGCCCGACCACAAACGCCCAGGCATGATCAACTTGCAGCAATACTACCTGGAAGAGTTCGAGGTGAAACGTGCGCAGGAACTGCCTAACCTGGATTTGCGTTTTAAAAACAAGGTGGTCTCAGTCAAACCGCAAGGCGATGGTGCCACGCTGCAAGTGGAAACACCTGACGGCATTTACACACTAGAGACCGACTGGCTGGTGGTGGCCGATGGCGCGCGCAGTGGCATCCGGCGCATGATGAATCTGGACATTGACGGCAAAATTTTCAAAGACCGATTTCTGATTGCCGATGTGGTCATGAAGGCCGACTTTCCGCATGAGCGCTGGTTCTGGTTTAACCCGCCGTTTCACCCCGGGCAGTCAGTGCTGCTGCATCGCCAGGCCGACAGCGTTTACCGCATTGATTTCCAGTTGGGTTGGGACGCCGACCCCGAGGAAGAAAAGAAGCCTGAAAAAGTCATTCCACGCATCAAGGCCATGCTCGGCGATGCGCGCGAGTTTGAGTTGGAATGGGTCAGCGTCTACACCTTTCAGTGTCGCCGCATGAACGCCTTTACCCATGGCCATGTGTTGTTTGCCGGGGATGCCGCGCATCAGGTGTCGCCGTTTGGTGCGCGTGGTGCCAACTCCGGCATTCAGGACACCGACAACCTGTGCTGGAAACTTAAATTGGTGATTCAGGGCAAGGCCCCCAGCAGCCTGCTCGACTCCTATTCTGAAGAAAGGGTGTTTGCAGCGGACGAGAACCTGCTGAACTCCACCCGTTCCACCGATTTCATCACCCCCAAAAGCAAGACCTCATTGATGTTTCGCAACGCCACTCTCAGCCTGGCGCGCGATCATGCGTTTGCCCGCGCGCTGGTTAACTCGGGGCGCTTGTCGGTGCCGGCCATCCTCACTGAGTCAAGCCTGAACACGCCTGACAGTGATGTTTTTGCGGGCGACATGGTGCCCGGAGCGCCGATGGATGATGCACCCCTGCGGGTGGGTGGTCAGGATGTCTGGCTGCTTGACAGCGTAGGCAAGTGCTTCATGGTGCTGCTCTATGTCAGTGACCCGGCGCGGGTGAGTTCTGAACTGTTGAATTCCTTCACGGCGCTGGCCAATGGCCCCCTGGCACCCGAACTGGTGCTGGTGTCTGCCAATCCGGGTGCTGCGCAGCCGGGTTTTCGCGTGCTGGAAGACCAGGCGGGGCGCTTTGCCGAGCGTTTTGATGCGAAAGAAGGCTCGGTCTACCTGATTCGACCCGATCAGCACGTGGCTGCGCGCTGGCGTGCATGGGATAGCGCCAAGGTGGGTGCGGCATTGGCACGCGCTACTTGCAATCTTCAATAAGGAGCTGACGATGCCTCTGAACCTGACACCCCATTTCTTTGAATCCGGCAAACGCTACTTTCACGCCTTCACACCGGGCGATGACTTTTACGAAGCGCTGATCGACACCCACCGCGACCTGAACGACGAACAAAGTGCCATGCTCAATGCCCGGTTGGTGTTGTTGCTGGCTAACCATGTGGGCGACATGGCTGTACTGCGCCAAGCCATGCAGATCGCCCGTCAAGACGTTTAAGGAACACCCATGCAAATCCAGAAAATTCACCATGTGGCCTACCGCTGCAAAGATGCCAAACAAACTGTGGAGTGGTACGGCAAATACCTCAACATGGATTTCATTTTGGCGATTGCCGAAAACGAGGTGCCTTCCACCAAAGAGCCCGATCCCTATATGCATGTGTTTCTGGATGCGGGCGGCGGCAATGTGCTGGCATTTTTTGAGCTGCCCACCAAGCCCGAGATGGGCCGTGACCCCAACACGCCGGCTTGGACACAACATCTGGCCATGCAAGTGGCCACAGTGGACGAACTGCTGGAGACCAAGGCTCGATTGGAGGCCGATGGTATTTCGGTGGTAGGCCCCACCGACCACACCATTTTCAAGTCGATTTATTTCTTTGACCCGAGTGGGCACCGGCTGGAATTGGCGGCCAACACGGGCACACCCCGAATGACGAAAATGCTTGACGATGCCAAGTGGGACATGCTCAACGAATGGGCGGTGACCAAGAAAGCCCCGCAGCATGCCCGTTGGATGCATGACGGCAGTTATGTGGGGGAATAAGCGGCCATGAAACTTGCCACACTCAAAAAAGGCGGACGAGACGGCACACTGGTGGTCGTCAACCGCGCGTTGACACACTGCCGTGCCGTGCCCGCCATTGCCCGCAGCCTGCAAGCCGCGCTGGATGACTGGGAGGTCTGTGAGCCGCAATTGCGCCAGGTGTATGAAGCACTCAACAGTGGCGCTTTTAGCAATCCAGATGTGTTTGAGCAGAGCGCATGCCACTCGCCGCTGCCACGTGCCTACCAATGGGCCGATGGCTCGGCCTATGTCAACCACGTGGAACTCGTGCGCCGTGCCAGGGGCGCTGAGTTGCCCGCAGAATTCTGGACCGACCCGCTGATGTACCAAGGTGGCTCAGACTCGTTTGTGGGTCCGCGCGACCCGGTGCGTGTCCACTGCACTGACTGGGGCATTGACCTGGAAGCCGAAGTGGCCGTCATTACTGGTGACGTCAGGATGGGATGCTGCGAGAGCGATGCTGCCAAATCTGTGCGTCTGCTGATGCTGGTCAATGATGTGTCCTTGCGCAACTTGATTCCGGCCGAGTTGGCCAAGGGTTTTGGCTTTTTCCAGTCCAAGCCAGCGTCGGCTTTCAGCCCGGTGGCAGTCACGCCCGACGAATTGGGTGCGCACTGGTCGGATGCCAGGGTGCACCGGCCAGTCATAGTTCATCTGAACGGCACCTTGTTTGGCCAGCCCAATGCGGGACAGGATATGGTGTTCAACTTTGCACAGTTGATTGCCCACGCAGCCAAAACCCGCGAACTGTGTGCGGGCAGCGTCATTGGTTCAGGCACGGTGTCGAACAAACAAGGGGGCTTGCAAGGCTCGTCGATTGCCAATGGCGGCGTTGGCTATTGCTGCATTGCCGAGGTGCGCATGTACGAAACCATTGAGACCGGTCGACCGCAAACCCCTTATTTGCAGTATGGCGATAGCGTGCGTATTGAGATGCTGGATGTCCAGGGCGCATCCATCTTTGGTGCGATTGAGCAAACGGTGCAAACCTATTCAGGCTGAACCCATAAGCAAAAAAATTTTTGCCTTTTACGCCGCTAGCCCTTATGCAGTATGCGCTGGCAGCTATTATTTTTATTTTATCAACGAATTGAGGAACCCTACATGAACCACCCCTTGTTTGAAAAACACCATGCCAAGCTGGAAGCCGCCCTTAACGCCATCCACACCCGTGGCTACTGGGCAGCCTACAACGAGATGCCCAGCCCCAAGGTCTATGGCGAAACTGCTGCGGATGATGGCAAAAAAGCCTTTGAAGCCCACATTGGCCAGAAATTTGAGTTGAACCAGCCCGGCACCACCGGTTGGTACGGTGGCGAACAATCCCCTTACGGAATCGACCTGAACGTGCAATACCCGGTGTGCAACATCGAGGCCTTGATTGCCGCCGGCCAAGTCGCCATGACTGCTTGGCAAGCTGCGGGGGTTGAAGGCCGTACCGGCTTGTGTATCGAGATGCTGGACCGCCTGAACGCGCAAAGTTTTGAGTTGGCCCACGCGGTGATGATGACCAGCGGACAGGGCTGGATGATGGCGTTTCAGGCGGGCTCACCGCACGCGCAAGACCGTGGCCTGGAGGCGGTGGCCTACGCCTACCGCGAGCAGAAATTTGTGCCTTCCGAGGCCACCTGGGAAAAGCCGCAGGGCAAAAACCCACCGCTGGTGATGAAGAAGCATTTTGAGGTGGTCGGTCGTGGCGTGGCGGTGGTGGTAGGTTGCGGCACCTTCCCGACCTGGAACACCTATCCGGGCCTGTTTGCGGCGCTGGCCACGGGCAATGCGGTGATTGTCAAAGCGCACGAAAACGCCATCCTGCCAGCGGCCATCACGGTGCGCACGTTGCGCGCCGTGTTGTCTGAGAACGGCATCGACCCCAATCTGGTCACCCTGTGTGTGCCCGACAAGCGCGAAACCACGCAAGCCCTGGTGACCCACACAGCAGTGAAGTCGGTGGACTTCACTGGCGGCAATCTGTTTGGCCAATGGCTCATTGACAACTGCCGCCAAGCCCAGGTGTATGCCGAACTGGCCGGTGTCAACAACATCGTGATCGACTCGACCGATGCCTACAAACCCATGCTGCGCAACCTGGCGTTCACCCTGTCGCTGTATTCAGGCCAGATGTGCACCACCTCGCAGGCGCTGCTGGTGCCCGCGGGTGGCATTGACACCGAGGACGGTCACAAGAGTTATGACGAGGTGTGTGCAGATCTGGCGCGCTCACTAACGGCTTGCCTGGCCAAGCCCGAAGTGGCGTTGGCCGTGTTGGGTGCGGTGCAGTCACCAGCCACACTCAAGCGGATTGCGCTGGCCAATAGTGGCACGCTGGGCACAGTTTTGCTGGCCTCAAGCAAGCTAAACAACCCCGAGTTCCCCAAGGCCGAAGTCCACACCCCGGTGCTGCTGGCCTGTGATGCTGCAGACGAATCTGCTTACATGGAAGAGCGCTTTGGCCCTATCACTTTTGTAGTGCGCTGCGCAGA
Organism: uncultured beta proteobacterium; assembly: GCA_903930255.1. Taxonomy (GTDB): domain Bacteria; phylum Pseudomonadota; class Gammaproteobacteria; order Burkholderiales; family Burkholderiaceae_C; genus Rhodoferax. Next base: position 476 of record CAIYYA010000211.1, on the reverse strand, counting down.
TACAGCAAGCGCTATAGCCCTGTCCGAGCGTATTGTTTCGACCCATGGTGCCTTGACGGTCGGCATCTATTCGACCCGGCCTGAGGTGCTTGAGTCCATGACGGCGGCCACTTGGCGCAGCAAGGTCGCGCTGTCCATCAACTTGACGGGGGGCGTGTTTGTCAACCAGTCAGCCGCGTTCTCCGACTACCACGGCACCGGCGGCAACCCTGCAGCCAATGCCTCGTATGCCGACTCGGCTTTTGTGGCGAACCGCTTTCGCGTGGTGCAGCGCCGCTATCACGTCTAAGGTTTTTTGCCATGACATACCAGAATATTCTCTTTGAAGTGCAGGCAGGCGGCATTGCCCGGCTGACGCTCAACCGTCCCGACAAGCTCAACAGCTTTACCGGAGCCATGCACACCGAATTGCGCGCGGCGTTGGCCACGGTGCAAGCCGACAAATCTATCCGTGTGTTGGTTATCTCCGGTGCGGG
>CAIYYA010000210.1 GCA_903930255.1 uncultured beta proteobacterium | reverse complement strand
GCTGGTGGTTTTGATGGCCGTGCGGTATTCGGCGTTTTCCGGCTCGTTTTTATCGGCCTCATAAAAGCTCACCAAAGCTGGCTCGTATTGGCGCGCAGCCAGTTGCTCTTGGCCGCGCCGAAAAGCGTCTTTGCCCTGGCCAGTGGCACAGGCGCTTAGCAGCACAACCATGCTCAAACCGGCGTAATTGGCGTAGTTAGCAAAACGGTAAGTCATTGAAGGGTTCCAATCTGCAGGGTGTGTTCTTGCCCTGTGGCAATGTGGCGAAATACCAGTTGCTGGCTGCCAATGGTGCTTAACTGCCACTCGCTGTCAACAGGTTGCCCCGCTTTGACCACCACCATCTGGTCTTGCGCGCTGGATAAAAAGGCGTGACTATTGACACCATCGTCTAACCGACCCACGTATTTATAGGTGAACACCGGGCCTGGCGGAGCCACTGGGGGCGGTGCAGGTGGTTTGGTGACTGGCACAACCACTGGGCTAAATAGATCACCCATCGAAACGACTTGGCTGCCCTGCGTGGGCCACACCAGTGCGGGCACCGACGCTGCGGCCAAGGGCTTTGCGGGAACACGCCGGGTGGTGGGGCTGCGCTGCTCAACCAATTGAACATTGGCCGCGGGTTCGTCCTGACTGACCTGCCAAGCGGCCCACAGTGCAAAAGTCAGCCCGGCGGTCAAGACTAGACGCCGGCGCACAGTGCTAACGGTGGTGATAGGGGCAGCACTCATAGATCAGAAAAAAACACCAGCCGAACTTGGGCATGCACACCCACATTGCCCGCCGGACGACTGAATTCAACCGATTCCAACGCTGCGGCCTCATCTTGCAGCAGCAACTCGTGCAAAAAAAGGCGAATCGCCGGATAGCCACCGCTCAAGTCAGTCTGAACTTCCAAACGCGCGATGTTGCCCGCTTGCTGCTGGTGTTTGTAGCTGGCTTTGCGCACCAGCACGCCCTGTAGAGCGGCCAACTGATGCAGGCGCAAAATGCGTGCATCGCTGGCAGGCTGCTGCTGCAAGCGATGCAAAATAGCATCCAGACGCGCTTTGGGTTCGGACACAGTGGCAGTTTGTGACAAAGTTTTTCGTTGCTGATCTTTGATGTCTTGCCTGAGCTGCGTCAGCACTGCTGCTTGTGGTGCCAGCCAAGCATATTCAAACACTGCCTGCGCACCCAGCATCAGCACCATCGCCATGCTGACAACCATTGCAAAGGGGGTTTTGACAAAACTCAAGCTCATGGCTTGCTGCGCCAGTTGGCAGAAATCAAGGCTCGCAGCGCTTGGCCATTACCCATGTTTTCCGACAGCACCTCTGACACCAGCTTGACACCATACAGCTGCTCTTGTTGCATCAAGCCTTGCACAAAGGCGTCAACGGCAGCAAAGTCGGGGCCACTGACGCTGATGCTGAGCGTGCCATCTTGCGCATGCGGCTGGATCGATTCCACCAAAATGCGTGGCGTGCGAGCCGTTTCAATGGCTGTTAGCACCCCATTCCACGGCACGCCAATGCTGTCAAGCATGACCTGCGCGCTGTTGGCCAGCTTGATCTGCTCTGCGTTCAGAGTGGCTTTGTTATTGCGCACACCCTGTTGTTCGCTTTGCCGCTGCTGCCCAGCTAGCGCCACACGCTCATCCACCAGCGACTGCCAGCGCCAGGCCGCAGCCCCTACCTGCAAACCAAATAGCAAACCCAGCACGGCAATCAGCGCCTGCCTGCGCCGCTTGCGCTCTGTGCGGTTTAACGCAAAATCAAGTTCAGAAAAGTGTTTCATGCAGGCGCTGCAGGGTGACCCAACTGCTGTAGGCGCCAGCCCCACATGTTGGCAAAAGTGCTATCAGCGCAAACACGGGCGACCCAGCCTGCAATCAGCAGATTTTGTAGAAGTAAGGCTGAGGTGTTGCTTGCATTGCAATCAATGATAACCACGCTGCGACAGCTATCAGACCGGCGCAAGGCCTCACGTGCAAGTTGCACTGGCATGCTTTGCACGTCACCGATTGGATGCGCCAGCACACACCAGTGTTGCAAGGCACTGCCTTGCAGGCGCAGCAATGTGGCACTCGTTGGCGCATTGACAAGCACCCAGCAGACATCCGACTCAACCGATAACTGACTTGCCAATGCAAGCCCCAAAGACCTGGCCGATGCCAGCGTGCAAAAACGCACGGCCAATCCAGCCCGCAGCGCATCTAGCCCCACCTTTGGCCAGGCCACAGCCACCAGTTGTATGCCCTGCAAATCCCAGCACCATTGCCAGGCATCCATCAAATCACCATACACACCTCGGTAATGCCTGGCCAGCAGGGTTTCGACCGCAGTCTCGCTGGCGGATGGGTTAGGCAGAGCCAGCAGCGCAGGCCGAGTCCAGTCATCCGACACCAGCAAGTGCAAGCGCTGCCCCTGCACCCCTGCCTGGTCTAGCATTTGCAGCAAAACAGCCATCGCCTGCGTGAACTGCAGCTCCAAGGGCAAACCGGTGGCATCCAGCCTGCGCACCAGCGGGGCACTTTTGTCCCCCGGCTCAAGCACCACCGCCTGCGGCGTAAGCAGCGCACGGCAAGCCGGCCGAAAAACCGACAAGCCGCGCCGTAACGCATTGACTAAAGAGTTAATTGAAAACTGGTTCATGATGACAGCTATATTTTATATAGCTGGTGCTGCATTGTTAGCGGGCTGCAGGAGCAATTTTTTATGAG
>CAIYYA010000209.1 GCA_903930255.1 uncultured beta proteobacterium | reverse complement strand
AGGCCGTTGATCAGCACAATCTCGCCGGGGCCGGCTTCGGTGGCCTGCACACGCTCCAGACCCTGGAATGTCAGCACCTGGTTGATACGGCCTTTGACGGCTTTTCCGTCCTGGCCTTCCATCACCACCACGTCCATCATGGGTTTGATCGTGCCTTGGCTGATGCGACCAACACCAATGCGTCCGACAAATGTCGAAAAATCAAGGGCGGAAATTTGCAATTGCAACGGTGCATCAGGGTCGCCCTGCTGGTGCGGAACGTGCTCAAGAATGGTATTGAACAGAGCCGACATATCAGGCCCCCACTGTTCACCGGCTTCGCCTTCTTCCATCGAAGACCAACCATTAATGCCAGAGGCATAGACCACCGGAAAATCGAGTTGCTCATCCGTTGCACCCAGTTTGTCGAACAAGTCAAAGGCTGCATTGACAACGTAATCGGGGCGAGCGCCGGGCTTGTCAACCTTATTCACCACCAAAATTGGTTTTAAGCCCAAAGCCAGCGCTTTTTTGGTCACAAAACGGGTTTGTGGCATCGGTCCTTCTTGTGCATCGATGAGCAACACCACGCCATCAACCATCGAGAGAGCGCGTTCCACTTCACCACCGAAGTCCGCGTGACCTGGGGTGTCGACAATGTTGATGTGGGTGCCTTCCCAGGTAACCGCACAATTTTTTGCCAAAATGGTAATGCCACGCTCTTTTTCGATAGCGTTGTTGTCCATCACGGTATCGACCACTTTTTCGTGCTCGGCAAAAGTGCCTGACTGACGCAGCAACTGATCCACCATCGTGGTTTTGCCGTGGTCAACGTGGGCAATGATCGCAATATTGCGGATTTGTTTATGGCTCATGGTTCACTTTCTTAAATTGCTTTGCTGTTGCAGTCTTCCTGCATCTGCTTGATTTCAATAGAACTGAGCAAACGCCCAGGGATTAATTCATTGGCCTTGATATGGGCACTGCCCAACAGACTACTGTCACTCTGCGCATACACCGAGACCCGTTCGGCATCGGGCCACGCGCCACGGCGCGGCAAGCCACTCAGAAAACGTCTGGCATCTTCCGGGTCGAGCATGACACGCATGTGACCACCCAGCAGTGCATCGACCGATAACAACCTGGCCAAGCGTTCTGCTTCGCTCATTGTCTCTAATTCGGCCAGTGTGACACACTGTGCGCCCCTAAAACCACCGGTTTCCACGCGGCGCAAAGCGGTCAAATGCGCGCCACAACCGAGTGCTTCACCAATGTCTTCAGCCAGCGTCCGGATATACGTACCCTTGCTGCATTTTACTAGCATTTTAATAGCTGCATACGCTTCACTGACAAGCTCTAGAGTCATATTTAACGTATGAATTTTGACATCACGAGGAGCCCGCTCAACTTCAATTCCTGCACGCGCATACTCATACAAAGCTTTGCCATCTTTTTTCAGGGCACTGTGCATCGGTGGCAGCTGGCTCATCGGCCCTGTGAACTGAGCCGCCACACGCGCCACATCGGCTGGCGTGACCTGCACCGCACGTGTTTGCCGCACTTCACCCTCTGCATCACCCGTGCTGGTTTTAACACCTAGACACAAGACGGCTTTATACGTTTTATCAGCATCCAGCTGAATTTGACTGAATTTGGTGGCAGCACCAAAGCACAGTGGCAAAACGCCAGTAGCCAGCGGATCCAAAGTACCCGTGTGGCCGGCTTTTTCTGCACGCAGCAACCACTTGGCTTTTTGCAAGGCATCGTTACTCGACCAACCCAAAGGCTTATCCAGTAACAGCACCCCATGCACAGGGCGCCTGGCAACCCGTGCTCGTGGCGCATGAGAGTGACCCCCACGTTCATTCACTGCGTGTAATTGACTGCCCCCCAAGGGGGCCTTCGCACCTTGGGGCGGCCCGGCGGTGACTATTTCACCCCCACGTTCATTCACTGCGTGTAATTCACTGCCCCCCAAGGGGGCCTTCGCACCTTGGGGCGGCCCGGCGGTGCTCATGCTTAATCTTCTTTAGCTCGCGAGGCCACTGCACGCGCAATCAGCGCGTTCATGTCTGCTGCACGCTCAGGGGTTTGGTCGTAAACAAAATGCAAGGTGGGAACCGTGTGAATGTGCAAACGTTTGAAAAGACCTGCACGCAAAAAGCCTGCTGCCTGGTTTAAGCCCTCGGAGCAGGCTTTGGTATCGCCATTGAGAACGCTAAAAAACACTTTGGCGTGGGCGTAATCGGGTGTCACCTCAACACCTTGAATGGTCACCATACCAACACGCGGGTCTTTCAGTTCACGAGCAATCAACTCCGTCAGATCACGTTGGATCTGATCAGCCACCTTGAAGGCACGGTTCGGAGTTGCTGATTTTTTGCGCATGAATTAAACCCAAGCATTTACAGCGTACGCGCAACTTCGCGAATTTCAAAGAACTCAAGCACGTCGCCCTCTTCAATTTCGTTGTAGTTTTTAATGTTCAAGCCGCAATCGAAACCTTCGCGCACTTCTTTAGCATCGTCTTTGAAGCGTTTAAGTGAGTCGAGCTCGCCGGTAAAAATAACCATGTTTTGACGCAACAGACGCAAACGAGCCGAGCGACGAACCACACCCGAGGTAACCATACAACCGGCAATTGAGCCAATTTTGGAAACCTTGAAAATCTGGCGAATTTCAGCGGTACCGATAACTTCTTCTTTCTTGTCTGGCGTCAGCATGCCAGACATCGCCAATTTCAGGTCGTCCACTGCATCGTAAATGATGTCGTAGTAACGAATGTCAACATCGTTGCCTTCGGCCAGCTTGCGAGCACCGGCATCAGCACGGGTGTTAAAGCCAATGATGACAGCTTTGGCAGCAATCGCCAGATTCACATCGGACTCACTGATACCACCCACGGCAGCGTAAACCAGTTGCACCTTGATTTCGTCAGTCGAGAGTTTTAACAACGACTGCGACAGAGCTTCTTGCGAACCTTGCACGTCGGCTTTAACAATGATGGGCACCATTTTGACCTCGCCAGCAGTCATGTCGGTAAACATGTTCTCCAGCTTGGCGGCTTGCTGCTTGGCCAGTTTGGTGTGGCGGAACTTGCCTGCGCGATAGGTGGCGATTTCACGTGCGCGACGCTCATCAGCTAACACCATGAACTCGTCGCCGGCCTGCGGCACGTCTGTCAGACCCTGTATTTCAACTGGAATCGATGGTCCCGCAGTTTTCACAGGCTTGCCATTTTCGTCAAGCATGGCTCGTACACGACCAAAAGTTTGCCCAGCCAGCACAATGTCGCCGGCCTTCAGTGTGCCTGACTGCACCAGCACGGTGGCAACCGGGCCACGACCTTTGTCCAACTGCGCTTCAATCACAAGGCCTTTAGCCATGGCATCCACCGGCGCACGCAGCTCTAGCACTTCGGCCTGCAAGAGCACTTGCTCCAGCAGTTCATCAATACCTTGGCCGGTTTTGGCAGACACCGACACAAAAGGTGAGCTGCCACCAAAATCTTCAGGAATCACCTCTTCAACCACCAACTCGTTTTTCACTCGATCGGCATTGGCATCGGGTTTATCAATCTTGGTAATCGCCACCACGATGGGCACACCAGCAGCTTTCGCGTGTTTGATGGCTTCTTTGGTTTGCGGCATCACACCGTCGTCTGCGGCTACCACCAAAATCACAATGTCGGTGGCCTTGGCACCGCGGGCACGCATAGCCGTAAACGCCTCGTGTCCCGGTGTATCAAGAAACGACACCATGCCACGCTCAGTTTCAACGTGATAGGCACCAATGTGCTGGGTAATGCCACCGGCTTCGCCCGAGGCCACTTTGGTGCGGCGAATGTAGTCGAGCAGCGAGGTTTTGCCGTGATCAACGTGCCCCATTACGGTCACCACTGGGGCTCGTGGAATAGATGGAGCCTGTTGGCGTGAGACTTCTTCGTCAGTAAATGCCTCCGGATCATCCAGCGCAGCCACAATCGCTTTGTGTCCCATTTCTTCGACCAGAATCATTGCGGTGTCCTGATCCAGCGGCTGGTTGATGGTGACCATCTGACCTAGCTTCATCAGATGCTTGATCACTTCAGATGCTTTTACGGCCATTTTGTGAGCCAATTCGGCCACGGTAATCGTTTCAGGCACATGCACCTCGAGCACACGAATCTCGGCCACAGGCGCTGCTGCATGGTGATCATCTCGATCGTTGCTGCCACGTTTGCCACGCGGTCCGCCACGCCAATTACTGGCTCGGCCACCGGCACCCGCAGTCGTGTCCCCACGCGTTGGAATACCTTTTTTCTTGGCCGGATCACCCGCCCAGCTACTCGATAATTTAGCCGCCTTAACTTCCTTGCCAACACCTGCTGGCGCAGGCTGGGCAGCCGTCACAGCCGGCTTGGCAGCCGGTGTACCAGCCGGTTTGTGCAAGGTACCCTTGATTCCCGCTTTGGCTGCATCTGCCGGAGCACCCGGCTTGACCAAAGGTTTGGGCTCTTCAACTTTTTTCGGTGGCAGTTTTTTACCCGGCGACGACATCATCATGCGAATAGCGGCCGCTTCGGCTTCAGCCTTGCGACGTCGCTCCATCAAATCGAGCGCGCGCACTTGCTCCTCAGCCGCACGTGCCTGGGACTCTGTTACCGCTTTATTTTTTGCTATTTTCTGTGCCTCCAGATCAGCAGCCACTTTGGCAGCTTGTGTCTCGCGAGCAGCAGCAGCCACAGCTGCCGCTGCTGCAACTGCTTCTTGGCGAGCTTGCTCAAGGGCTGGTTTTTCCTGCGGCACCGTTGCTGCAACTTGCTTGGCTTGTTGCGCCTGCGCTGTCGCAGCCGCGACTGCGGCTAACTGGGCGGCGGCGGCGGCTTGTGCCGCTAAGCGCTCGGCGTTCTCGCGCGCTTGCGCTTCTTGTTGTTCGCGTAACTGCCGTCGCTGCGACAGCTCTTCTTCCTGGCGACGTATCAACTCAGCTTGACGACGCGCTTCTTCTTCGCGTCTAGCCAACTCAGCCTGATCGATCAAATGGGCAGCATCAACAGTTTCATCGGACGGCACTTCAACACCCGTATCCTGACCGTCATCACGGCGCACAAAAGTGCGTTTTTTTCGCACCTCAACCTGGATCGTGCGCGCTTTGCCCGAAGCATCAGCTTGCTTGATCTCACTGGTCGACTTTTTAACCAGTGTGATTTTTTTTCGTTCCAGCGAAGCCGTGCCATGGCTATTTTGGAGGTAGCTCAACAAATGTTGTTTGTCAGACTCGGTGAGCCTGTCAGACGCGGCCGCTTTGGCCACGCCAGCCGACCTGAGTTGCTCAAGCAAGGTGTCGGGTGATTTTTTGAGTTCGTTCGCAAACTCGGCGACTGTCATACTGGACATTTGTTCAACAACCTTTGGTTCTGACTTTACAACACGGTGGACTTGGCACTGCCCACATTGGCACAGTGCACGGCGTCACTTCAAGCCTGGACTGCAGCCTCTTCGGAAAACCAATGCGCACGTGCTTTCATAATCAGTGCCTTGGCTTCATCTTCAGTTTGGCCAGAGATGTCGGTGAGCTCGTCCACCGCCAGATCGGCCAGATCGTCCAGCGACTGGATGCCGTTTTCGGCCAATCGCGCTAACAATTCGGGCGACAGACCTTCGAGGTCACGCAACTCCAGCGCCACCGTTTCCACCGTTTCTTCGTTGGCGATTTCCATCGTCAGCAAAGCTTCTTTGGCTCGCGAGCGCAGTTCGTTGACAGTGTCTTCATCGAAACTCTCAATCTCTAGCATCTCTTCAAGTGGCACATAAGCCACCTGCTCCAAGCTGGTAAAGCCTTCCGCAATCAATAAATCAGCAATCTCTTCATCAACATCGAGCTTTTCCATGAATAAATGGCGACTGCTATCGACTTCGGTGGCTTGCTTCTGAGCCGATTCGGCCGCGTCCAGAATATTAATTTTCCAACCCGTCAATTCGGCAGCCAAACGCACATTTTGTCCACCACGGCCAATCGCGATCGCCAGATTTTCTTCATCAACAACGACATCCATGGCGTGACGCTCTTCATCCACCACAATGCTGCTCACATTGGCTGGCGCCAGCGCACCAATAACAAATTGTGCCGGATCCTGGCTCCACAGCACAATGTCAACGCGTTCACCAGCCAACTCGGTCGTGACGGCATTCACCCGAGTGCCACGCACGCCGACGCACGTGCCGATTGGGTCAATGCGCTTGTCATGTGAGAGCACGGCAATCTTGGCACGCGAACCCGCATCACGCGCGCACGATTTGATTTCAAGCAAACCCTGTTCGATTTCGGGCACTTCGTTGCGAAACAACTCCATCATGAACTCAGGCGCTGAGCGCGACAACAAAATCGGAGCCCCGCGCAAGGTCAAATCGACTTCCATGATCATGGCACGCACCCGATCACCTGTGCGGAAATTCTCCTTCGGAATCATTTCGCCACGGCGCAGTCGACCTTCTACTCGGCCAGACTCGACGATCAGATCGCCTTTGTCCATGCGCTTGACCGTCCCAACGAAAATCTTATCACCGCGCGACATAAAATCGTTGAGCAACATTTCACGTTCGGCATCACGGATTTTTTGCAAAATAACCTGCTTGGCAGCCATTGCGCCAATACGCCCAATCGGCAGCGACTCGATGGTTTCTTCGATGTATTCATCGACTTCGATGTCAGCAATTTGCTCTTGCGCTTCAAACAGCAAAATTTCCTGATCGGGCAACTGCAACCCAGCCTCATCGGGCACTACGTGCCAGCGGCGAAAGGTTTCATAAGTGCCATTGTCACGATCAAGCGCGACACGAATATCCACTTCACCCACATACAGCTTTTTCGTGGCCTGAGCTAAGGCTTGCTCAACGGCGCCAAAAACCACATCACGTTCGACATTTTTCTCACGTGAGATGGCGTCAACCAACATTAACATTTCGCGATTCATGCCACGACTCTCCTGTTTCAAATCAATTCACATTTGTTATTTGCGGCTCAAAAGACGGCGCAGCTGCACGGCCTTTAAAACTCACAATCGGTGCCAAGCGGGCTTCTTTAAGCTCACTCAGCATAAATCCCAAAGCCTGCAATGGCGCAGGTGTTCGTTTTTTACTCACTTTTTGCCCAGGCTTACACTCCGGCTCATCGCGCCAAACGATCTGCCAAGCCGTCTCGAACGACTCATCTGCGCTCGTTGCCACTGCTTCAGCACGCTCCAGCACACCACGAAACTTTTTTCGACTCGGACTCACCTGCCCAGCTGCCGCACTGCCCATTGGCGCTTTCAATGTGACATCAATCACCTGGCCGACAAAGCGCTCAAAATCCTGATTGTGGCGCAAAGGCCGGTCAATGCCAGGCGATGACACTTCCAGACGTTTGTAGTCGATCGCATCGACTTCAAGGGCGTAAATCAGCTGTCGTGTCACTTTTTCGCAGTCCTCAACGGTGACAAACTGCTCAATCTGTTCGACTTTGGACGAATTTTCAGCCGCCAAGACCCAGGGTAAATCAATGGTGATGCGCAACAAACCACCGGCAGAACGTGAAACCTCTACCAAGTCATAGCCTAAGCCCGTTACCGTTTGTTGAACAATGTCTTGTAGCGCCACCAAAACCTCATATACCCAGATGATGAAAAACAATCGACCAAAAAAAACGGGCGGAAGTGACTCGCCCGTTTGGTCGTGATGGCGGATTGTAGCTGAAAAAGCCGCTAAATCACCTCTTTAAAACGCGTCCAGGGGCATTGCGGTCACGCAGGCTGCACCTTCCACAACAGCATCGCGCAAGCCAGGAACTTTCGTCAGAATATGATCCGCGTAGAAACGTGCAGTGATAATTTTGGCTTGCATGAACGCTACGTCTTCGCCCAAAGCAACTTGCTCTTGCGCCACCAACAGTGCGCGCGCCATCTGCCAACCCGCCATCAAATTACCGGCCAGCATCAAATAAGGCACGCTGCCGGCAAACACGTCGTTGGGGTGCGCCTTGGTATTGCCTGCTACAAAATCCACCACATCAATAAAAGCCAGTCGCGCTGCTTGCAAGCGCTTGGCCATAGCCTGCGCATCATCACTGCCGTTCTGCAACAGTTCAGCCTCACAGGCCTGAATCTGAAACGCCAGCGCCTTGGCCGTCTGACCACCGTCACGCGCAGTTTTGCGTCCGACCAGGTCGTTCGCCTGAATGGCGGTCGTGCCTTCGTAGATGGTTAAAATTTTGGCATCGCGATAAAACTGAGCACAGCCAGTTTCTTCGATATAACCCATACCGCCATGAACCTGAACACCCAAACTCGTGACCTCTAGGCTCATTTCAGTGCTAAAGCCCTTAATCAGTGGCACCATGAATTCGTAAAAAGTTTCATTCTCTTGCCGAATCTCGGCATTCAGACAATGGTGTGCTGCATCGTAGGCTGCTGCAGCCACACTGGCCAAGGCACGACAACCTTCGGTGTAGGCGCGCATGGTCATGAGCATACGTTTGACATCAGGATGGTGAATGATCGGGCCAGCGACTTTGAGCGAACCATCAACCGGACGACTTTGAATACGTTCCTTGGCAAAATCGACCGCTTTCTGATAGGCCATCTGGGCAATCGCAATGCCCTGCACGCCAACACCGTAGCGTGCTGCGTTCATCATGATGAACATGTATTCGAGGCCACGGTTTTCCTGGCCAACAAGGTAGCCTTCAGCACCTCCGTTGTCACCAAACTGTAGCACCGCTGTCGGACTGGCTTTGATGCCCATCTTGTGCTCAATGCTTACGCAATGCACATCGTTGCGCGCACCCACCGAGCCATCCGCCTTGACCATGAATTTGGGCACCACAAACAAGCTGATGCCTTTAACCCCTTCGGGGGCACCGGTGACTCTCGCCAACACCAGATGGACGATGTTCTCCGCCATGTCATGCTCACCCCAGGTGATGAAAATCTTGGTGCCAGCAATCTTGTAACTTCCATCCGGCTGCGGATCCGCTTTGGTGCGCACAGCGGCCAAGTCGCTTCCAGCTTGTGGCTCGGTCAGATTCATGGTGCCAGTCCATTCGCCACTGACCAGTTTTTCAAGATAGGTTGCTTTGAGCGCATCTGAGCCGGCAGTCAACAGCGCTTCAATGGCGCCATCCGTTAGCAATGGACACAAAGCGAAGCTCATGTTGGCCGAATTTTGCATTTCACCCACCACCGAGCCAATGGTTTTGGGCAGACCCTGGCCGCCAAAACTCACGGGGTGCTGTAAACCTTGCCAGCCTGCCTCGGTGTATTGCTTGAAAGCTTCTTTGAAACCAGGTGTCGCCGTGACCACGCCATCTTTCCATGATGTAGGGTTTTGATCACCCACCCAGTTCAGCGGGCTCAGCACACCCTCATTAAACTTTGCTGCCTCTTCAAGAACGGCTTGTGCTGTGTCAAAGCCAGCATCTTCCATACCAGGCAACTGAGCAATCTGTTCGATATTGGACAGATGCTTGATATTGAACAACATGTCTTTCAGGGGGGCAACGTAGCTCATGGTAAATCTCCAAATTCTCAGAATAAAAGGGCTTCACCGCAGATGCCCTTGTGCGTCAAGGCTTAAAGTGCAGCCGTTAGCTCCGGCACCGCGGCAAACAGGTCAGCTTCCAAGCCATAGTCGGCCACACTAAAGATCGGGGCTTCTGGATCTTTGTTGATGGCAACAATGACTTTGCTGTCTTTCATCCCCGCCAGATGCTGAATGGCACCACTGATGCCGGCTGCAATGTAGAGCTGAGGCGCCACAATTTTGCCGGTTTGCCCCACTTGCCAATCGTTGGGTGCGTAACCCGCATCCACAGCAGCACGACTAGCCCCGAGTGCAGCACCGAGTTTGTCAGCCAACGGCGTCATGACACTCATGAACTTTTCACTCGAGCCCAATGCGCGCCCGCCACTGACAATCACTTTAGCGGCAGTCAGTTCGGGTCGATCGTTTTTGGCAATCTCTGAACCCAGATAGGTCGTGTGGCCCGATACAGCCACAGCGGCTATGCTTTCAATAGCTACTGACGATTTTCCAGCCTGCTCTGCAGCGTCAAAACCTGTTGCCCGAACTGTCAAAACCTTGATGCTATCGAGACTTTGCACCGTTGCAATCGCGTTGCCCGCGTAGATCGGGCGCTCAAAGGTATCGGCACTCAAGACTTTCGTCACATCCGAGAGTTGTCCCACATCCAGCTTGGCGGCGACACGCGGAGCCATGTTTTTACCCGAAGCTGTGGCGGGGAAAAGGATATGGCTGTAGCTGGCTGCCATAGCGACAATTTGTGCCGTCATGTTTTCAGCCACAGCGTGAGCCAGAGATTCAGCATCCACATGCAGCACTTTGGTTACACCGGCGATTTGAGCCGCTGCAGCAGCGGCAGCACCTGCGTTATATCCGGCTACCAGCACATGCACAGAACCACCGCATTGAATTGCGGCTGTGACCGTATTCAGCGTAGCGGCTTTGAGAGTGGCGTTATCGTGTTCAGCAATTACAAGCGTTGTCATTTAGATCACCTTGGCTTCGTTCTTGAGTTTAGCGACCAGTGTGGCCACATCGGGCACCTTGATGCCGGCACTGCGTTTAGGCGGTTCGCTCACTTTCAGCGTTTTGATGCGCGGGGCAACATCAACGCCCAAATCCGCCGGCTTGAGGATTTCAAGTGGCTTTTTCTTAGCCTTCATGATGTTGGGCAGAGTGACATAACGGGGTTCGTTCAGGCGCAAGTCAGCAGTGATGACTGCGGGTAATGTCACGCTCAAGGTTTCGGCACCACCATCCACTTCGCGAGTCACACTGGCTTTGCCATCAGCCACTTCGACCTTGCTCGCGCAGGTCACTTGCGGCAAATCGGCTAAGGCAGCCAGCATCTGACCGGTCTGGTTGCAATCATCGTCAATGGCTTGCTTGCCCAAAATGATCAAGCCAGGTTGTTCTTTATCCACCAGGGCTTTGAGTAGCTTGGCGACAGCCAGCGGTTGCAACTCGTCGATGCACTCAACCAAAATACCTCGATCAGCGCCAATGGCCATGGCTGTGCGCAAGGTTTCTTGGCATTGGGTGACGCCACAGGAGACCGCAATGATCTCGGTGACCACGCCCTTTTCTTTCAATCTAACAGCCTCTTCGATGGCAATTTCATCAAAGGGGTTCATGCTCATTTTGACGTTGGCTGTCTCTACGGCCGTGTTGTCCGACTTCACGCGAACCTTCACGTTGTAGTCCACCACGCGCTTGACTGCGACCAGGACTTTCATAAAGTGTGTCTCCATTTAGTGAAAAAAATTGGTAACCCATTCGATCGCACGCCTTCGCTTTGATTGACGTGCACGTCAACTGATCGATTCTATGCGTGCTCTGCTGTCAGCTTTATCGCTCGAACGACAATCTACAAAACAAATAAAAGAACGACCGTGCTTTTATTGTACCCAATCTTAAGCACAATACCCTGTTACAGGAGCCTTGAGATGACCGTTGCTATTCGACCTTGGCGGCATT
>CAIYYA010000208.1 GCA_903930255.1 uncultured beta proteobacterium | reverse complement strand
GTCTTTCCAGTTGGTAGCTGTTGACCGCATCACGTCCAACTTCGCCCTCGAGTGGGGTGGTGCTGTGTATTGCGCTTTCTGTGGAATGCTCATAACGCAACCCTCAAGCTGCAGCCCGGGCGGCCATCCAGGACCGTACCTGTCCGACCTGCCAGGCGGTCACACGAGTGCTCAATTTGGTGGGTTTGGGAAACGTGCCGGCCTTCACCTTGCGCCACAAGGTCGGTGCAGAGAATGGCAGGGGGGCAATGGCGCTATCTGCACATTTTTGACTGCGCACTAGCTGGGATTCTCTAACCCAAGCACTGTCAGGTAGTAAGTCAAATACTGTTTCAGCGCATGCGCTGCTTGCTGGGGTAGCTATAGATTTGTGAGTTTTCATGATAGGCATCAATAAGCTGAAATTAAATCAGCGGTTATTGACACCTCAGGCTCTTTCGACACTGCCCCGGCCGGGGTTTGTACGAAGAAATGGTTACGTTACGCCTGTCTTCTCATCTCGTGGATATCGCACCTGTGATCGGGGTCATAAGATCACTACTGAATGCGCACGCCCTGTTTATTTAAGTTCCTTGGGGTTTGGAACATGGATTCTAAACGAGTCAATATGACACGAACTGACCCGACCCGCGAAAACGATCAAACAGTCAAGCCGCTTGTCGAATCGGTATCACGTCCGCGCCGATGCGAATCTTGTCGAGGTAGTCCGCCCAGCGCTGCATCATGGCCGTGCGTGCTGGCAGGTGTGCCGTGCGGTTGTAAGCACGGCCATTGGCATCCTTCACGGCGTGGGCCAGCTGATGCTCGATCAAGTCCACACGTTCGCCCATCACTTCGTCCATAATGGTTCTGGCGGTCGCCCTGAAGCCGTGGGCCGTGTGCATTTCCTTGGCGATCCCCATGCCGTGTAAAGCACTGTTGACGGTGTTTTCAGACATTGGCCTGTCTTCGCTGCGTCCAATGCTGGGGAATACAAAGCGTCTGTGACCTGTCAGCAGTTTCATTCCCTTCAGAATCTCCACTGCTTGTGTGCACAGTGGCACGAGGTGGTCAACCTTCATCTTCATTTTGCTGCCGGGTATGCGCCACTCTGCCGCGTCCAGGTCGATTTCAGACCATTCAGCACTGCGAAGCTCGCCGGGGCGAACAAATAGCATCGGCGACAACTTCAATGCAGCTACAACCTGTTGATGGCCGGTGTAGTTGAAGATGGCACGCATCAAATCGCCCACCTGTTTAGGTTCGGTCAACGCTGCGTAATGTTTTTTGACTGGCTTGGTCAACGCGCCTTTCAAGTCCTGCGTCACGTCACGCTCTGCGCTTCCTGTTGCCACTGCAAAACGAAACACTTGCCCGCATAGCTGAGTCACCCGGTGAGCGGTGTCAATTGCCCCACGTGCTTCGATCTTGCGTACCGTGGACAGAACATCACGCGGCCCAATAGTTGATATGGGCATAGCTCCAAGCCATGGGAAAGCATCTTTTTCAAGCCATGTTGTCACTTTCTCTTGCGTGATTTGAGCTCGATCTGCTTTGGTTTTTGCCAGCCAGTCACGTGCCACTTTCTCGAATGTGTTGGCAACGGTAGCAGCCTGTGCTTGTTTGGCTGCCTGTTTGGCCGCGCCGGGGTCGATGCCGTCCGCTAGTAGCTCACGGGCTTTTTCACGCCGCTGACGGGCTTTGAGCAACGACACGTCCGGGTAAACACCCAGCGCCAGCGTCTTTCGTTTATCAGCAAAGCGGTAATTCAGCCGCCAGTACTTACCGCCAGCATTCACCAGCAGATACATCGACTGTCCATCAGTGTGCTTGTCACCAGCAGGTGAACCCGTGTGTTTGACGTTCTTAACGAAGGTGTCAGTCAGTGCCATCTTTTGCCCTTTTGGCGGTATGCGTTTCAGGCGGTATGCCACATACCGCCAAAACTGCCATATTTGTGGCGGTATGTCATGATACCGCCTGAAACTCTATAAGGCAAAGAAAAACCCGCCTTCCCTATGAAAGAAGCGGGTTTTGAGGTGTTTTGACACGGTATGAAACCGCTAAATGGTCCCGCCGACAGGAATCGAACCTGTATTTCACGCTTAGGAGGCATGCGCACTATCCATTGTGCTACGGCGAGGCTGGGCTGGATTATCTCAAACCTGTTAAGCCCAACTTGGTCGGTACTTCGCGCCCTTCGCCGCTGATAGCTGTGCTGGCTTGCAAGCCGACTCTTTCTGGACCGATACCGGCACGTTGCAAAGCCTTTTGAATGGTTTTGCCGCGCTCTTGCGCCAGGGCTTTGAGTTGTTCTTCGGAGATGAGGATTTTCTCCAGCAGACCTTGGTACATCAGCACGTGCAAATCAGCGCCTTTGAGTTGCACCGATTCTTGTTCGCTCAACGGAACAGGTTTGCTCTTCATCAGCCCCGACAAGCGCGACAGCAGCTTGCCAGCCGTGCCGCTGGGTGCGGGCTGCGGGTTGGCTTGGGCAAATTTTTCTTTGAGGTTTTTCAGCGTATCGGCACCCAACCGGGTGGAATAGAGTTTCTCTAGAACTTCCTGTGTTTTTGGCTGTGCAGTTGAGACCGGCCCGGGTTCTTCGTCTGCAGCCAATTTGCGGCCCAGCTGGGTGGCGATGTCACGGCGAATCTGGTTCTCCTGGAGCGCCAGACGGTCGCTGACAGGGTTCCATGTGGCACTGGCTGTCAATACCAGGTTGGGTCGCTTGACCAGGGTTTGCGCAAGTTGTTTGAGTTTGTCACGCTCAGGCGGCAGCAAACGTGCTTCGCCCACTTCAAACGTTATGTGCTCGAATTTTTCGCTACCAGCGCCGAGCAGGCTGCCCAGGGCGCGAAAGGGAGCCAGCACAATTTTGCCAATCACATTCACTATGGCTTTCCAGACCAGGCCACCGTAGCTGAATTGCGGGTCTTCCAAACTGCCGGAGATGGGGAGATCCAGATCGATGATGCCATCGGAGTCTTCCAGAATGGCAATCGCCAGATCCAGCGGCAAAGAAGTGGCAGTGGCGGACTCGACACGCTCGCCGAGCATGAGTTTGTTCAGGACGATTTTGTTGTCACCCTGCAGTTGGCCTTTGTTGATTTTGTATTCCAGGTCAAGTGAGAGCTTGCCAGATTGGATGTGCCGGCCGGCAAACGTGGCGCTGTAGGGCGTCAGGCGGTTCAATTCGACATTGCGAAAAATCACCTTGATATCCGTCATGTTTTTCGGTTCAAGCAGACTGATTTGCCCAACCGCACGCGCCAGTCCGTACTCGTCCACACTGCCATCGAGTTCGAGTTGTGCAGGCAAATTCGAACCGATGCCGTCGACGGTGCCGCGCAGGCGGTGGATGCGTGTGGCAAAGGGTAACGCGAGCGACTGGTCAGAAAAATCAAGCTCGGTAGCGCTCAATTTGATGCGATCAATGGCAAATTTGAACGGCTTGGTGTTCGCGGCTGCGGCACTGACCGGTAAGGTGGGGACTGCTGCTGCGGGGGCTTGTGCAGGTGGTTGTTTGAGCAAGTGTTGCAGATTGATGCTCTTGTCTTTGTCGATCACCAGCTTGAGCCCAAGCCCTTCGGCTTTGACTTCGCCCAGCGAGAGGGCTTGCATGGACAGCGCCAATTCGTTGCTGCTGACGGTCTTCCAGGCCAGTACTCGGATGTTGCTGTCGGCCTCGTTAACAAGCAGGTTGTTGATGCTGAAACTGCCGTGGTAAGTTGGTTGTTCGTTGATGCGCAATTGCCCTGCAGAACTGAACAGCCCAGACGCCAGTTTGGCGTGCAGCTTTTGTTCAAGATAGCCTTGTGCAGGCGTCAAATTGAGGTCGCTCAGCATGATCTGGGCATCCAGCTCGGTACTGGCTGGGATCAGCTGGCCTTTGAGTGTGAACCCGCCGCCTTGCTGCACTTGTAAACTCAATTCGAGCGGAATTTTGGCCTGGAGGTCTTGGCTGAGTTCGCTGGCGCTGACGTTGATGTGGTGCAGGGTCAGGTTGGTGCTGGGGGTGGTGGTTTCATCACTGGCCTTTATTTGCCAGTCGTTGAGTTCTGTGCGTCCCAGTTGCCATGACCAGGCGGGTGTTGCTGGCGTTTTAGCGGCTGGTTTTGTGGGAGTTTGGTTGGCCGGTTGCGCCGAAATGTCGGCGAATAACTTGAGCCAGTCAATCTCGCCTTGGGCGCTGCGCACAACGCGCAGTTTGCCGCCATTGAGGCTGAAACGTTCGGCTGCAATGCTCCGCACTCGCAGGTCGGCCTTGATTGCATCGAGCAGCAGTGCATCGATTTGCAGCAGTGCTTGGCCTTGGTTCGCCAGTGCCAGGTTGTTGAGGCTGATGCTTTGCACGCTGGCGCTTTGTTCTTGCAGGTTGAGCTGGCCACCGACCAGCGCCAGGCTCTTGAGCTGCAGGGTTGGCAGCTTGGCATCGAGCGAGCGCAGGTGCAAGTTGTTGACATGCGCGCTGATCTTCTTCAGATTGAGTTCGACTTTCTGGTCAATGCGCACGTTGTAATGGCTGCTGATGTCCGCAGTGCCTTGGGGCGTTGCAATTGGCACGCGGCCTTTCAGATAGGGTTCCAGCTGTTGCAGTTGAATCCCTTTGAGCGAAAAATCTCCACTTAAGCGTGTTGGGCTAAGCTGCAGTTCGCCACGCCATTGAAGCTGCGCGCCGAGAGCCGTGCGCGCTGATATCTGGTAGTTGCCTTTGTCGTCTGGCAGGGTCGACAGGTCAGCCAGTGTCACGTCCAGGGGGGTCAGACTGGTCTGAAATGTTGGCTGCACGCTTTGGTCAGCAAAATCAAACCGGCCTTGTGACAACTCAAATTGCCGCACCAGCAGGCGTGGCAAATTTTGTGGTTCGTTGCTGGGTTGCCCTTTGAATGCTGCTAAAAAAGGTTCCCAGTTGGTTGAACCATTTTTTGCCAATGACAGTTGGCCATGCGGATTAGCCAGGCGAATGCTGTCAAAAGTCCAGCTCCAGTTGGTCAAACTGCTGGCGCTCAAGTCCACCACGAGTGACTCAAACCCGAGCAGCAGCTTGCCGCTGGGCTCATTCAGTTGCAGCTTGTCCAGCGTTAGCTCGAGTGTTAGTGGATCAAATTTGACGGACTCCAATTGCAAGCTGTGGCCAGTTTTATCGGCGACGAATTTCTCGGCAACCCACTTCAGCAGCGGCCCCACTGCCACGGCGCCCAGGGCAAAGTAACCTAGCAGGAGCGAGCTGGATATCAGCAATAGTCTTTTAGATGAACGAGTGGGGCGTGGGGTGGGGGCAGTTTCTTGCATGGTTCTACAAAGTTTACTTGCTCAGCATTCGCATGGTGTCCTCGAGCCCACGCAGGGTCATGGGGAACATGCGCTGGTTCATGAGTTGCTGCACGATGCTGATACTTTGGCGGTATTGCCAGACCCCTTGCGGTTCAGGATTGACCCAGGCAAATTTGGGAAAGGCGTGGGTCAGCCGGCTCAGCCACTCGGCTCCGGCTTCTTCGTTGCTGTATTCCACGCTGCCACCTGGCTGCACGATTTCATACGGGCTCATGGTGGCATCGCCAATAAAGATCAGTTTGTAGTCTTTGTTGTATTTGCGGATGATGTCCCAGGTGGGAAATTTTTCGGCAAAACGGCGCCGATTGTTTTTCCAGACAAAGTCGTACACGCAGTTATGAAAATAATAAAACTCCAGATGCTTGAACTCGGCTTTAGCCGCTGAAAAAAGCTCTTCGACCCGGACAATGTGCTCATCCATGGTACCGCCCACGTCCATCAGCAGCAGCACTTTGACGTTGTTGTGCCGCTCCGGGATCATTTTGATGTCCAGATACCCCGCGTTGGCAGCTGTGGCGCGAATGGTGTCGGGTAGATCAAGCTCTTCGATATGGCCTTCGCGGGCAAACTTGCGCAGGCGGCGCAACGCCACTTTGATGTTGCGTGTGCCCAGCTCTTGCGTGTCGTCGTAGTCGCGGTAAGCGCGTTGCTCCCACACCTTGACGGCGCTCTTGTTTTTGCCAGCGCCACCCATGCGCACGCCTTGTGGGTTGTAGCCGCCGTGACCAAAAGGTGATGTGCCGCCAGTGCCAATCCATGTGGAGCCACCTGCGTGGCGCTCTTTTTGTTCTTCCAGGCGCTTTTTGAGCGTTTCCATCAACTCGTCCCAGCCCATTTTTTCGATGGCCGCCTTTTCTTCAGGACTTAAATTGAGCTCCAGCGTTTTGCGCAGCCAGTCCAGTGGAACTTCTTTTGTGAAATCACTGACCATTTCCACGCCCTTGAAATAGGCAGCAAACGCGCGGTCGAATTTATCGTAATGCTTTTCGTCCTTGACCAGTGTGGCGCGGCTCAGAAAATAAAAGTCGTCAATTTTGTAGCCACGCGTAGCAGTGTCATCGTCTGATTGCTGCGTTTTTGGCCCCACCACACCCAGCTTCAGTGCTTCGAGCAGCGTCAGGAATTCTTTCACCGAGACCGGCAGTTTGGCAGCGCGCAGGGTGTAGAAGAAATCGATCAGCATGCTTCAAATGGGTCATTTGCGGGAGAGTAAAGATGGCAATATTGGAAGATAAATCGACCTCTTGCGCTCATACCGTATGCATAGAATGCTATAAGATCAGAAGCAATCACTGTCGCGCCCGAACATTAAGCTGGTAAAACACCATGCCTGCTGAATATGCTGACACAACGCCAGGATGACGATGGGCTTGACCAATGCCATTTTTAATCCTTGCCCGCTTGCTTTTTATTGGCGCGCCAACGTCTGGCCAGTTGCAGGCCCAGGCCACCACCCAAACCCACCAGCACGATGCCAGCGATGCTGGCGTTGTTGTAACCGGTCGAAAAAATGTCCAAGCCCAGCAAACGCCCGGCCCAGAACCCGAGCAGCGCCCCGCCGACAAAGCCAATAGCGTCGGAGACACCTTCAATCCACAGTGATTTGTCCATCTTGTGCCTGTCGTTTATCGGTTGCGTTGTTGCATAAACACGAGTTTTTCAAACAGTGTTACGTCCTGTTCGTTTTTCAGCAGTGCTCCCACCAGTGGCGGCACAGCCACTTTATCGCCCTGGGTTTGCAGCACTGAGGCCGGAATATCTTGCGCCATCAGCAGCTTGAGCCAGTCCAGCAGTTCACTGGTGGAGGGTTTCTTTTTCAGCCCCGGCAGGTTGCGCACGTCAAAAAAAGTTTTCATGGCCGCGCTGAGCAGATCGGCTTTGAGGCCCGGAAAGTGCACATCGACAATTTGCTGCATGGTGGCAGCATCGGGGAACTTGATGTAGTGAAAGAAGCAGCGGCGCAAAAACGCATCGGGCAGTTCTTTCTCGTTGTTTGAGGTGATGAAAACCAGTGGACGGTGATTGGCGCGAATCAGCTCGCGGGTTTCGTAGCAATAAAACTCCATGCGGTCGATTTCGCGTAGCAAGTCGTTCGGGAACTCGATGTCGGCCTTGTCGATTTCGTCAATCAGCAATGCTACGGGTTGTTCGGCGGTGAAGGCTTGCCAGAGCACCCCTTTGATGATGTAGTTGTGAATGTTTTTGACACGTTCGCCACCGTCAATGTCAGACAGTTGCGAATCGCGCAGACGGCTCACTGCATCGTATTCATACAGCCCCTGCTGTGCCTTGGTGGTGGATTTGATGTGCCATTGCAGCAGCGGTACTTTCAGTGCACTGGCCACTTCTTCAGCCAGCATGGTTTTGCCCGTGCCGGGTTCGCCTTTGACGAGCAGCGGGCGCTGCAAGGTGATCGCCGCGTTGACCGAAAGCATCAGGTCAGCGGTGGCGACGTAGTTGGAGGTGCCTTGGAATTTCATGAGTGGAGGTGTCGAGTGCGGGGTTGGAGTTTAAAGGTTCGCTGGGCAAAAACGATTCGACTATTTGCACGTTATCGGGTTTACGCCAAGTTGCAAGCAACTCTTCGAAACCTATAATTAATTGATAAATATCAAATCGTCTGATCTTTCTTCGAACAATTTTGCAAAATGAAAAATCTCTTCTTGACGCTAGCATGCTTCTTAATGGCCGCATCCTTACCGGCACAGGCTGTTGACATCAAAGGTGATGCAACAGCGGGAGCCAAAAAAAATGCGCTTTGCATGGGTTGTCATGGTATCAAGGGTTATCACACTGGATTTCCTGAGGTGCATCAGGTGCCAAAAATTTCCGGCCAAGGCGCAGGCTACATTCGCTCAGCTTTACATGCTTACAAAACGGGCGAACGCAAGCATCCTTCGATGCGAACTTTGGCCAGTTCATTGTCGGATCAAGATATAGCAGATCTAGCAGCTTACTATGAGTCGACTGGCACGGGTGCAACTCTGGCAGACACTGCCGAGTTGGCTTCACCTGTGGCCACAGAATTATTGACCAAAGGTGGCTGCGTGACATGCCACGGTGCAAATCTGAGTAAACCGGTTGACCCCTCTTATCCCAAAATTGCCGGTCAGCATAGTGATTATTTATATGTTGCCCTGCGCTCTTATAAAACCAACGACAAACCTATGATTGGTCGAGGTCATCCGATCATGGGCGGGATTGCCAAACAGTTTTCCAACGCTGAACTAAAAGAATTGGCTAATTATGTTGGCAGCCTGCCGAGCGAACTGCAAACCATGCAGCGTGCACGCATCAAATAAGTTGGTTACGCATAAAGTTTGCGTGCTGACTGAATTGGGCTGAACAACTTCGGGTTTGAGCGATGAGTGAGTTTGATTTTCGCTGGGCATTGATGCTGGTTTGTTTGCTGATTTTTTCCGTGACGTTCATCGCACTTTTAGTGCTTGCATGGCGTCACCACCGGAATGGAGCATCGAGTCAAATCAATTTTCACAGCTCGGTTTGGGTTGAGATTTCATGGACGATTGTTCCCTGTGTCATTGTTCTGCTGATGGTATGGCCGGCGACCAGGATTTTTTGGGTGCCTTGAGTATTGGTTGTTGGTTATTTTTTGTTGCCCTGTCGTTCGGGTTTTCCTAAGTAAATTTGCATTTTTTCAAATGCTGTGTGAATTAAAATTGTTTGATAAATGTCAAATTGCAAGCAAGTCGTGAATGCTGCCAAATAATCGTTAAGGATGTGATCTATGCGTAGTGTGTACAGATATGGGATAGTGTTGATGGCCTTACTGGTCTCGGTTAGTGCGTTTGCCGGCTACGCGTTTAATTTTCCGGAACCCGTGACCCCAATTGCACGTGAAACATTGCACATGCACAACCTGGTCATGGTGGTTATTTTGGTGTTGTTTTTTCTGGTGCTTGGCTTGTTGGTCTACTCATTCATTACGCACCGCAAATCAGTCGGTTTCAAACCTGCCAATTTTTCCGGACCGATTGGCCGCAAGCAATGGTTGTGGGTTTTGTCACCATTTGCCCTGTTGTTTTTTATTGATTATGTGGTTTTTGGGATTCCGGCTTTGCATGCTGTGATCATGTATGAAGACACCAAAACAGATGCTGAATTGGTAGTCAAAGTGACAGGCAGTCAGTGGCTTTGGGAATACAGCTACCCGGCCGAAGGCATTAGCTTTACCAGCCGGCTGATCACGCCTCGCGAGCAAATCGATCAAGGTGCTGCCAAGGGTGAAAACTATCTGCTTGAAGTGGACAACCCGCTGGTTTTACCGGTGGGTAAAAAAGTTAGATTTATCACCACATCCAACGATGTCATCCACAGTTGGTGGGTTCCGGCGTTTGGTGTCAAGCGTGACGCTGTACCTGGTTTCTTGCGCGAGTTTTGGGCAACCGTTGAAAAAACAGGCACCTACCGGGGGCAGTGTTCAGAGCTTTGCGGCAAGGAGCACGGTTTCATGCCGGTGGTTGTCAATGTGGTCAGTCAGGAAGAGTTCGCAAAGTGGATCGCCAGTAAAAAACCTGTTGTGGCACCGGTTGCCACAAGCCCATTGGCAGATGGTCAAAAAGCTGTAGTCGCTCAAGCTGTCAAATAAGCAAAGCGAAGTTTTAATTATTCAGTAGAAGGAGTTGGCAATGGCGCACGATATGGCACATGGCATGCCTGTGGGAGATTCTCACGAGGGACATTACAAAGGTGGATTTCTTCGTTGGTTGGAGACAACCAATCACAAAGACATTGGCATCATGTACCTGATTTTTGGTTTCATCATGCTTTTCATTGGCGGTGCAATGATATTGGCGGTGCGGGCGGAGTTGTTTCAACCCGGGCTGCAACTCCTGCAGCCGGAGCTGTTTAACCAACTCATCACTTTGCATGGACTGATCATGGTCTTTGGTTTTGCCATGCCGGTTGCTACAGGCTTGGGAAATTACATGCTCCCCATGATGATAGGTGCCCCAGACATGGCTTTACCTCGGTTAAATAACTGGGGTTTCTGGATTCTTCCGCCTGCTGCATTGATGCTGACTCTGCCATTTTTTCTGGGCATTCTGGGGGTAGGCCCAGGTGCGGTTGATACGGGCTGGACCTTGTATGCACCTTTGTCAATTCAAAGTGGCTGGGGTATGGATTTTGCTATTTTTGCGATTCACATGCTGGGTGTTTCTTCAATTTTGGGTTCGATCAATGTCATCGTGACGATTTTGAACATGCGCGCACCTGGCATGACACTGATGAAAATGCCGCTCTTTGCGCATGGCTTTCTAATGACAGCCGTGTTGCTCATCACTATCATGCCGGTGTTTGCAGGCGGTGTCACCATGGTGCTGATGGATCGACACTTTGACACGCATTTTTTCAATGCAGCTGGTGGTGGTGACCCGGTTCTTTGGCAGCATATTTTCTGGTTCATGGGTCACCCAGAAGTGTATGTTTTGCTGTTGCCAATCGCTGGTGCGTTACCGCATGTGTTTTCTGCATTTGCACGTAAACCGATTTATGGCTACAAAGCGCAGGTTTATTCTTTTTGGACGATTGCTGGTTTGGGGATGATCGTCTGGGCGCACCACATGTTTACCAGTGGCATGTCTTTGGGAAGCCAGATATATTTCATGTATATCACCATGGCGATCTCGTTTCCATTGGCTGTGCTGTTCTTTTGTTGGATAGCCACCGTG
>CAIYYA010000207.1 GCA_903930255.1 uncultured beta proteobacterium | reverse complement strand
CGGGTCTTTGATATACAGCGCCAAGCGCTGCGTTAAAAGGTCGCGCACTTCGTATTCGGTCATTCCCAACAGCTTGATCTGACCAACATAGGGAAACTGTATAAAACCTTGCGGGCTCAGGTTGTAGCCATTGCCAACCGTTGCAACACTGCCTGGGTCGGTGCCAGCGCCAGCTGCTGCAGGCACCGATAGCTCGGGATGATCCCACACGACAATGTTTAAAACGTCACCCGCACCAAGCTGATAGGGCTTGGGCGTGTTAAACAGGTTTTTAACATCGGCCGATATTTCGCTTTTGGTGCCCGCACGCAGCTGACCAATGAGCTTAGCCGTAATGGGAATAATTTGACTAGGGGCAACTTGTGGTTCGCCAGCTGGCGCTGCCACCGGTCGGTTGTAAGCCAAAGAATCAAACCAACCTTTAAGACCATTGTTGTCTGCGCTGTCTGGAATCTTGTTGGCATCGCCAACATACATGCCTGGGGCGAATGCACATGCGTTCAGCAACAAAACAAGCAAGATAACAATAAAACGACGTGGTGCTGAATTTGACATGAAGTGAGAGTTTTGTCGATGAGTTGGGCGCTCTGTTAAGTTCACGTCCAGACGGAAACGCGGATTTTAAGCGACGACTGGGCAAGACTTGAACTTAAGAGTCCATGCGTGTCAAAAAGTTGACAAACATCCAGATCAACACCACCACCAACAAGGCAGCACCAACCCATCTACCAGCTCTGAGTGTGAATTTTTTCGTGATATGTTTTGCACGCCTGCGCCACGTGGACTTGATACCGGCAGACTGACAGGTTTTGCAAATGTATTCTGCAAAACGGTTTCTATGACAGTCTTGGCGTTCAACCACGGCACCGCAAACAGAACAAGTTTTAGACATAGATAGAAAATCAGACCGTGGTTAACTGTTTGAAAAAATGCGTTTTGCAATGGCGATAAGACTGACTGTGCTTTGTTGGCGTTGCTACGACGGCAACTTAAATCGTGGGCACTATTTTACTCAACCACACCACGGCTGCAACGGGCCAGCCTTGCCTATCCCATCTTCTCAGCCAACTTACCCGCCCGCAAATGCGTATATTTGACCAGCATTTGCAGCGTCTTGTGACCAGAAATCGATGCCAGCACGATCACAAGCGTAGCAAAACACGCTGCGCAAGCAAGCCGACCTGCAGCGCAAGTAGCCTTCAATTCAAGAAATTGGGGTCAGATTCCAATTGTTTCTCTGACTTCGTATGGAAAGCAAAGATCGTATCGAATACTGCCGAGTGTCTGTAGGCGCACCAAGAGGATGAGTCAAATGTGCCTGTTATTGCATAGAGCCCTTACCCAATCGAACGACCCAATTGGCGTTCAAGTTGGGTGATTGAAATCACGCCTCGGATTCGTGCTGAGCCGCTTTCATTGGCGGACTGCACAACCAACATGTGGCTGTGGCCAACCTTTTTGAAAGTGGCGATCACATGCGCCACGTTGGCTGCTTTGAGTTCGTCGTAGTCCAGCGCATCAAGCAGTGACAGCTTGGTCATGACATCAGCAACGCAGATATCCTGGCGGGGAATTTGGCGCTGATTGACCAAAAGCATCGGTTTCTCGCCCAGCAGGTCAGTCACCGTGACCAAACCTTCAACACACGGAAAGTGGCTGACCACAAAAAGCGAACGCACACCTTGTTGAACCATAACCTGCTCGGCCTTGACCAAAGTGGTTGCGGGGTCAATCGTTGCGGCTCTAACCTGAGCCAAGTCAGTCATGACATCCAGGGCGGGCGAATCAGTGCTAACACGCCCACCAGACTTTGGTTGTGCCTGCGGAATGCAGGTGTCGTCTGGAAAGCGAAAGGTGGTAAGGGCTGACTCATTCATTGCGTTGTCTCCTGGCTGGATTTTTAGAAAATATGCACATTGTTAGCAGTTGGAGTCTATCCGGAGTTGAAGCAAATTTGCGCTCTTACCCTGCCATGACAGCAGATTCAAAACCAGGCATTTTTGTTATTGAACATCGGTTAAGGACTTGGTCGTGCGTGTCAACCATGCCAGACTGAAGGTAATAACCAGCGTCGGCAGGGCAGCGCCCCATTGCGGCGCAAAATTGGCCAGTAAATGGTAGCTCGCAATGCCGGCGATCCACAGCGCAGCTGCCAGCCAATCGACCTGACGTGTATTTTTCGACAGCTTTAATTGGCCACTCCCGAGACGCCCCCATATCACGCCAAAAAGTGGCACAAACACCGAACTTAGCATGAGCAGAAATGGCTCCAAACTGTGCATGGGCAGCACCAATGCCAGGGCGGTGCAAACTATCGCTATGCCCAAACCCCATTGCCGCACAGTCCAGCTTGTATGAAGACTGTGACCTGAAACGGCACACGAATACACGTCACCGTAGGCATTGTCAATTTCGTCCACCAATATCAAACTCAAGGCAATCAGACCCCCTTGTGCTAGCAGCAAAGTGCTGACCAAATCAACACTGGGTGCGGCAACGCTCACCACCAGCACGCCCAAGGCGCAAAATAGCCACCAAAGGCAGCATGCATCAGACCCGCGCTCGACAAGCCCGTGCGACAGCCCAACCTGGCTGTCCATGCCAGCAAACCCGCACCCAACAAGGAGCCCAGCACGATCGCCAGCGCTGCGTCGCGGCTGCCAACAGCCGGCACCAGATAAGCGCCGACTTGCATCACCAGTAAGCCTACGCCCAGGCTAAACCATAGGGCGGCATGATCGGCCCCGCTAAAAACACGCTCAGAATCCACCACGGGTGTCAGCGCGGTGTTGGATTGGTCGAAAAATGGTGTCGTTGCCATCTGTTTGCTCCATGCAAAGAGTTGACAGGTCGGCTGGCGCGAAACGGTTGGTGTATTGCCCGAGAAGGCGGCAACACCCGTTGTCAGACTGGCTTCCCTGCGCGAGGATTACCTCAATCAGGTTCAAAGGGACTTTCTCAGTCGGCCTGCAATCGGAACAGCGAGCCAACACCCCTAGCGAATGCGTTTTTAAACGCAGTGCGGATTCTAGGCTACTGCGTCTGCACTTTGGCGCGTCAGCATAGCCAGCGTGTTGGCTATGGTTTTGCGCAACTCGCGGCGGTCGCAAATCAGATCAACCGCACCTTTAGTTAGCAAAAACTCGGCGCGCTGGAATCCTTCGGGCAGGGTAACCCGCACGGTCGATTCGATCACACGTGGCCCTGCAAAACCAATCAGCGCCTTTGGCTCGGCGATCACCACATCGCCAATAAAGGCAAAACCGGCACTGACACCACCCATAGTGGGGTCAGTCAAAACACTGATGTAAGGCAAGCCTTTTTTGGCCAGTCGGGTCAGCGAGGCATTGGTTTTGGCCATTTGCATAAGCGACAACAAGCCCTCTTGCATGCGCGCCCCACCGGTGGCGGTGAAGCAGACAAAAGGCACTTTTTGCTCGATGGCAGTTTGCACTGCACGGGCAAAGCGCTCACCCACCACCGAGCCCATGCTGCCGCCCATGAACTCGAACTCAAAACAGGCAGCAACCAGCCCGATGCCCATGACCGTGCCACCCATGACCACCAGCGCATCGGTTTCGCCCGTGCTCTCCAGGGCTTCTTTCAAGCGCTCGGGGTATTTGCGGCTGTCTTTGAACTTGAGCGCATCGATCGGCAAAACTTCTTGACCGATTTCATAACGCCCCTCGTTGTCCAAGAAAACATTCAGCCGCGCCCGTGCACCGATGCGGTGGTGATGGCTACAGCTTGGGCAGACGTTCTGGTTTTGCTCCAGATCGGATTTATAAAGCACGCTATCGCAGGCTGGGCACTTGATCCACAGACCTTCGGGCACGGTGCGCCGATCGGCCGCGTTGGATTGCTGGATTTTGGGGGGAAGCAGTTTTTCAAGCCAACTCATACTGAATTCCTATTTTTGTTCTTTAAAAGATGCCGGATTATGAATCGAGCGCCGAGCGAATTTCGCGCAGGAACGATTCTGCCTTCAGCATAACCTCGTCACGGGGTAGCTTGTCAATCAACTGAATGATGCGCGTGCCAATCACCACCGCGTCGGCGACCCGGCCAATGGCTTGCGCAGTAGCTGCATCGCGGATGCCAAAGCCCACCCCCACAGGAATGCGCACATGCTGGCGAATGCGCGGCAACATGGCTTCGACCGCAGCAGTATCAAGCGCACCCGAGCCGGTCACGCCCTTGAGCGAGACGTAATACACATAACCACTTGCAATGCGCGCCACCTGCTGCATGCGCTCGTCGGTGCTGGTGGGCGCCAGCAGAAAGATCAGGTCCATCTGGTTGGCTTTGAGCTCAGCGGCAAAGTCTGCGCATTCTTCAGGGGGATAGTCAACAACCAGCACGCCATCCACACCAGCAGCCACTGCATCTTTAACAAAAGGGCTGGTTGTAGAGTTTTGAGTTTTGAGTTTTGAGTTTTGAGGATTTACTGCACACGTATTCGTAGCGCGATTCTCAGGAGTAGCGTGAATCTGGTTATAACGCTCCACCGGATTGGCGTAACCCATCAGCACCACTGGCGTATGCTGGTTTTGCAGGCGAAACGTTCGCACCATCTTTAGCACTTGGGTTAGTCCAATGCCAAACGACAGCGCTTTGTCACCGGCCTTTTGAATGACCGGGCCGTCGGCGCTGGGGTCTGAGAACGGCACGCCGAGCTCGATCACATCAGCGCCACCGGCGACAAACGCGTGCATCAGCTCAGGTGTGATGTCGACAAACGGGAAACCTGCCGTCACATAGGGAATCAGCGCTTTGCGACCTTGCGCCTTGAGCTGGGCAAACGTGGCAGCGATGCGGCTCATACAGATGCTCCTGAAAGAATAGCTTCTTGCGCTTGTCTGACAAGCGTTACGGGCTGATCTTGCCCACCTTTAACCGACTGCCCCTGACAACTTGGGCGGCAATAGAAGTCGGCATTCGACAAATCGGCAACCGTG
The DNA here is from genome assembly GCA_903930255.1 of uncultured beta proteobacterium. Lineage (GTDB taxonomy): Bacteria > Pseudomonadota > Gammaproteobacteria > Burkholderiales > Burkholderiaceae_C > Rhodoferax. The sequence continues at coordinate 1,800 of CAIYYA010000207.1, read as the reverse complement.
CCAATGTCTTTGTCGCCACGGCCCGACAGGTTGACCAGAATCGATTGATCGGTGCGCATGGTTTTGGCCAGCTTCATGGCGTAAGCCACGGCATGACTGGATTCAAGCGCCGGAATGATGCCCTCAGTGCGGCACAGGTAATGAAACGCCGCAAGCGCTTCTTGGTCAGTGATGCCCACGTATTGGGCACGCCCAATGTCGTTGAGAAAAGCGTGCTCGGGGCCAACTCCGGGGTAGTCCAGCCCGGCGCTGATGCTGTGCGTTTCGGTCACCTGGCCGTTGTCGTCTTGCAGCACATAGGTGCGGTTACCGTGCAACACACCGGGGCTGCCGCGCTGGATGCTGGCCGAATGTTTGCCACTGTCCATGCCTTCGCCGGCTGCTTCCACGCCAATCAGTTGGGTGGCCTCACAGCCGATGTAGGGGTGAAAAATGCCCATCGCATTGGAGCCTCCCCCCACGCAGGCCACCACCGCATCAGGCTGGGCACTGGTGCAACCCGCCGCTTTGAGCATTTCTGGCATTTGCAGCAGGCACTCCTTGCCAATCACGCTTTGAAAATCGCGCACCATCATGGGGTAAGGGTGCGGTCCGGCCACGGTGCCGATGATGTAGAAGGTGTTGTCCACATTCGCCACCCAGTCGCGCATGGCTTCATTCAGCGCGTCTTTCAGGGTGCAACTGCCGCTGGTGACCGGCACCACGGTGGCGCCGAGCAGTTTCATGCGGTAAACGTTGGGGCTTTGGCGCTTGACGTCTTCGCTGCCCATATAGACCACACATTCCATCCCGTAGCGTGCGCAAATGGTGGCAGTGGCCACACCGTGCTGGCCGGCACCGGTTTCGGCGATGACCCGTGGTTTTCCCATGCGTTTGGCCAGCATGGCCTGGCCAATGGTGTTGTTGATCTTGTGCGCACCGGTATGGTTCAAATCTTCACGTTTTAGAAAAATTTGCGCCCCACCCTGCTCACGGCTCATGCGTGCAGCGTGGTAAATGGGTGACGGACGACCCACAAAATGCGCCAGCTCAGATTCAAATTCGGCGATGAAAGCCGGGTCAAACTGATACATGGCGTAGGCCGCTTTGAGTTCATTGATGGCGTGGGTCAGTGTTTCAGAGGCAAAACTGCCGCCGTAAATGCCAAAGTGGCCACGCGCGTCGGGTTGTTGGTAGGTGAACATAATGTTATTCAATTGATAGCTGTTGACGCTTTCTGCATAAGCGCTAGAAGCCTATTTTGTAAAAAATAAATGGTCAGCGCGGCGCACCGCAGCGACAAACTCGTGGATTTTTTGCGGGTCTTTGATGCCTTTTTGGCCAGGCACCTCAACCCCGGAGCTGACATCGACCGTGAGCGTTTTACAACGCGGTCGCAGTTGCACAATGCCATCGGTCACGTTGGCAGCGCAGAGCCCACCACTCAAGACGAGGTGAGCGTTGACGTTTGGAGGAAGCAGTGACCAATTGAATGTTTGCCCGCCACCACCATACCCGTCAACGTGTGCGTCGAGCAAAATGGCTTGGGCTTGTGAATAATCGTGGGCGAATTTTAAGAGATCAAAACTGCGCCCGGCTTCACCTGTGGGAATACGTGCAGCACGCAGAAACTGGTGTTGTCCTTGGCCACTGGCTTGCCAACATTGCTCGGATGATTCATCGCCATGAAATTGGGCTGTAGCGCCCGCCACGCTTGCACAAGCAGCTATTACTTTTGAAGCATCTTCATTAACAAACAACAACACCGGCGTGACAAATGGCGGCAAACGCCGAGCCAATTCGGCGGCCCGTTCCAGGGTG
>CAIYYA010000206.1 GCA_903930255.1 uncultured beta proteobacterium | reverse complement strand
TGAAACCAAAGTCGCTTCGATCGCAATTTTGAATTTGGACGAGGCCGGAGAAATGGGCGCCGCTGCCGCCATGGCCGTGCTGATTGGCTTAGCCAGCACGGTTGCCAGCCTGTGCTTCATTGTATTGGCTTGGTTGATACATCAACGTACCCAGGCTTGGCGAAAAAATAGTACTCAGGAGAAAAGTAAATGGACCGCGACAAAATCTTGCTCACCCCTGGCCCCCTGACCACCACTTTGCGCACCAAGCTGGCGATGCTCAAAGACTGGGGTTCATGGGATGCTGATTTCAATGCTGTGACCGCCAGTGTGCGCGCTAGTCTGCTGAATATCATTTACGGCACAGGCAGTCACGTGGTGGTGCCTTTGCAAGGCAGCGGCACCTTCAGCGTTGAGGCCGCCGTAGCCACACTGGTACCCCGTGATGGACATGTGCTGGTGCTGGACAACGGGGCCTACTGCAAACGTGCAGCGCGTCTCACCCAACTCATGGGACGACGTTGCACCGTGCTGGACTTTGATGAGGCCAAGCCAGTATCTGCCGCTGTGCTTGACCAGTACCTAAGCACCAACCCAACCATCACCCACGTGGTCATGATCCACTGCGAAACCGGTGCTGGCGTACTCAACCCATTGCAAGCGGTGGCCGATGTCTGCCAGGCGCACAGCAAGGGGTTGATCGTCGATGCCATGAGTTCCTTTGGCGCCTTGGAGATTGATGCGCGCAAGACGCGCTTCGATGCCTTGATTGCAGCCAGCGGAAAATGTCTAGAGGGTGTGCCCGGCATGGGGTTTGTGTTCATTCGCCAAGCCGTGCTTGCTGGCTGTGCAGGTCAAAGCCAGTCATTGGCCATGGACTTGTTTGACCAGTACATTTACATGGAAAAAACCGGTCAATGGCGTTTCACACCACCAACCCATGTGGTGGTTGCGCTGCATGAAGCCATTGCCCAATTTGAAGCAGAAGGCGGCCAGCCCGCTCGACTGCTGCGCTACACGCGCAACTACGACACATTGGTGTCGGGCATGGCCAAACTGGGATTCAAACCATTTCTGGATGCAACGGTGCAATCCCCCATCATCGTTACCTTTCATGCCCCCGACACGCCGAAATACGATTTCAAGTCCTTTTACGCAGCCGTGCGTGCCCGTGGTTTTTTGCTTTATCCGGGCAAGTTGACGCAGATTGAAACCTTTCGTGTCGGCTGTATTGGCGCGATCGACCCCCATGACATGACACAGGCCATTCATGCGATAGAGCTGGCCATGCAAGATATAGGGCTTTAAGGGATTCAGAAAATGCAAATATCCCATCTATGGCGGCACTCGCGGGCGCATTGCGTCGTTGCTCATCGCTTGTGTGGTCTGGAGTGCATCGTCAATGGGACGATTGCAGCAAAATGATGGCGGCCTCCGTTGTGAAAGCGTTGTTCGCCAGCATTCTCATGAGCGCCTCTTGTGAAACCAGTTTGAATTGCTGCACCTCGCCGTCTTGGTTGTTGGGCACCAGGGTGTCAGGCAAAACAGCTTGAAACCAGTCAATACGCTCAACGACATAGCCCAGGCCACAGTCTGGCGCACTGGGCATACGCATTGTGAAGTGGCCAGCATGGCGCAGATCAGTGAGTTGATCCAGTTCCAAGCCTGCCTCTTCGCGTGTTTCGCGTGCCAGCGCGGACTCCAGGGTGTCGCAGGCCGACACCATGCCGCCCATTAGCGTGTCCCACCGGCCCGGGTCGGTCTTCTTGTTCATCGCACGCTGCTGTATCCACACCTTTTGATCGGTTGTGCAAGCATGTAGATGGACGCCACGACTGGCGATTCCTAAAGCCCTCATGGCACCGCGTTCAATGCGGCCAATTGTTTGCCCATTGCTATTGCATACCGTCAGTAGCTCGTCACGCCATAGATTCGCTACGTTGGCATAGTTGATGTGTCGCATTTGATCAGCAATCGCAACGAGCGTCAGTTCTAGCTCGCCGGTGATCGACCACGTGATTTCTCCGGTGTCGGGATCCCCTTGACAGCAGAGCAAATCGCCCAGTCCAGTGTCAGACACAAACTCACGAAACGCACGCAAATCTACTGATCCAAAGACCTGCTCGCCAATGTACAGGGCTGCGCGTGGAGTCAGTGGTGCATGGTGAATGTGGGCTTGCAATTGCTCCTGCCATTGACTTTGAGTTGGGTTCGGGGTGCGCATAAAAACTCAAAATTCAACAGTTATCAGGCAAGCGCTCAATGCTGCAATATTTGCAGGATCAATCAAACCACTACTTTTTCGAGCAATGGCTGCAGTTTGGCGATTTCACAGGGCTTGCTCAGGCAACCCAGCACATCCAGCCCGTGTGCTGTGGCAAGCTCGGCAGCGCCGCTGAGAATCTCGTTTTGCATGCCGGACAACACAATAAAACCCCCGCAAAAGCCGCGCTCAGCCAAATGTCGCATCAGCTCCAGGCCATCCATGTCGGGCATGGACAGGTCGCTGATGATCAATTGAATGCGCGGCTGATGTTGACTGAATTGGGTCAGTGCTTCGGCACCATTTCCGGCAATCAGCACATTGTTCCAGCCCAGACTATTCAATTGCATGGCAATCAAAGCACACTGAAATGGGTCGTCATCAACGACTAGCACCGTGTTGGCGTTGGAAATCATGGTGTTTTATAAAGATGGCAATGGCTTGAATAGGTCGCATTATCCATGCTGCATCGGCTGTTATCAGGTGTTTATTTGGCTACTTTAGGGTGTTGGCCTGATGTCTATTTGTGCAAAAAAGCGTTAACGTCAAATGCATCCAGTAAGCGCATGGGTTGAACATGCTCAACGGACTGCTTGGCAGAAATGAATAAGTACCGAATATTAGTTGTTGAAGACGAAATCATTGTGGCGCGCGATCTGTGTGCGCAGCTGCTTGCGTTGGGTTACGACAGTGTGGGGCCTGCCCACACCGGTGAACAGGCGGTGGCTCTGGTTGCCGAATTGCAACCTGATTTGGTGCTAATGGACATTCGGTTGGGGCCTGGCATGGACGGCATCACCGCAGCCTTGCAGATTCGTTCGCAAACAAACCTGCCATTTGTGTTTTTAAGCGCCTATGCTGCCGACGATATATTGCAGCGCGCGCAATTGGTCGAGCCCTATGGCTACATCCTCAAACCGTTTACTGAGCGCGAATTACACATCGTTTTGCAGATGGCTTTTTACAAGTTGCAGGCGCAAGCGCGTGAGCGTGAGCTGGCGCTGAGCAACCAGGCCATTTTGGACAACATGACGCAAGGCGTGATCACCCTGGATGCGCAGGGTGTCGTGGCATCGGTTAACCGCAGTGCCAGTGCCATGTTTGGCTATCAAACCGACGAGTTGCAAGGGCAAAACGTGATCAGGCTGATGGCACCTGAAGTGCGGCAGCAGCATCAGCATTTTTTGCAAGCAGACGCGAGGGATACCAGCGACAAAATCATGTGTCAAGAGCGCGAAATGGAAGGGGTTCGCAAAGACCAATCGCTTTTTCCGCTCAGTTTGACGGTATCTCGCATGTTGCATGCAGGGCGTGCTGTCTATATTTGTATCATGACCGACCTCAGCGCACACCGCCTGAACGAAGCAAAACTGCAAAACCTGGCGCTCTACGATGCGCTGACCAATTTACCCAACCGCAGTGGCCTGCTGGAGCGGCTCTCCGTCGCGGTAGGCAGTGCTGCCCATTCAGCACAAACTGGCGCCTTGATTTTTCTCGATCTCGACCATTTTCGACAAATCAATGAAACCCTGGGGCCAGATTTTGGCGACGATTTGCTGCGTGAATCCGCTTTGCGCTTGCAACTGTGTGTGCGTGAGGCCGACACGGTGGCGCATTTTGGTGGCGATGAGTTCATGGTCATGCTCGATTCGATGGGTTTGGAGCGGCAGCTGGCGGCCACACGCGCAGAAATGGTGGCCAACAAAATACGCCATGCATTGAGCCAACCCTACAACTTGCGCGGTTGTCACTACAGCGGCTCTGCCAGCCTTGGCATTGTTTTATTTGACCAAGACACCCCAGACATCCAGCAGTTGCTCAAAATGGCCGATGCCGCGATGTACCAAGCCAAATCGGCTGGGCGCAATACCGTGTGTTTTTATGATCCGGCCATGCAAGCACAGGCGCTGGCACGCACCGAGCTCGAGCAGGACATGCAACGCGCTTTGCGTGAACAAGAGTTTGTGTTGTATTACCAGTTGCAGATGGACGCATTCGGAGCGCCGGTTGGCGCTGAAGCCTTGCTGCGCTGGCAGCATCCGCTGCGGGGCATGGTAGCGCCGGGCCAATTTATTCCGTTGGCCGAAGAAACTGGTTTGATTTTGCCATTGGGTCAATGGGTTTTGCAGGCCGCCTGCCAGCAGTTGGTGTTGTGGGCCAGCCAGCCAGCCACAGCCCACTGGAGCATGGCGGTCAACGTCAGTGCCTTGCAGTTTGCCCAAGCCGATTTTGTTGACCAAGTGGCGCAGGTGCTCGAACAGGTTGGGGCGAACCCAAAGCGGCTCAAGCTGGAGCTGACAGAGTCGATGCTGGTAAGTGACGTGGACGACGCTATCGACAAAATGCGCAGAGTCAAGGCACTGGGTGTGAGCTTGTCGCTGGACGACTTTGGCACGGGCTATTCATCGCTAAGTTACCTCAAACGTTTTCCGATGGATCAACTCAAAATTGACCAATCGTTTGTGCGTGATCTTGAAACCGACCCCGACGATGCTGTGATTTCCCAGACCATTGTGGCGCTCGGTCACAATATGGGCATGCAGGTGATTGCCGAAGGGGTTGAAAGCGCCTTTCAGCGCGACTTTTTGATCAAGATCGGCTGTGATTGTTTTCAGGGTTATTATTTTGCGCGTCCGGTTGAGTCCTCTGATTTGCTAAAAAATTTATAAGAAATAGGGCTTTAACGCTTATGTGGCCTGCGTAAGCTGCTATCAATTTATGAAAATATTGGTTTTTTTAAAAGCTGTTTTTGGGGTCTGGCTAAGCGCGCTCACGCTTGTCCACGCAACCCTGGTGCTTCCGCCCGCATCACCCCCAGCTTTGCCTAAGTCGATCAGTGTGGTGCTTGACGACGACTATCCGCCCTTTATCTTTCGTCAGGCAAACGGTGAATTTCAGGGTGTTTTGAAAGACACTTGGGCGCTCTGGCAAGCGCGCACCGGGGTCGAAGTTAAGTTCCTGCCAATGAACTGGTTGCAGGCGCAGCAGCTTCTGCAGGCTGGTCGAGCCGATGTGATTGACACCATATTTCAAACACCGGCACGTCAGCACCTCTATGATTTTTCCAAGCCCTACGTCACCCTTGAAGTGCCGATTTTTTTTCACAAAAACATCAGCGGTATCGTGGATGCAGCCTCGCTGAAAGGCTTTACGGTGGGCGTTAAAGAAGGCGATGCCTGCATTGACAGCTTGTTGGCGAATGGGGTTGACAACCTGAAGCGTTTCTCGAGTTATTCGGCTGTGGTCTCGGCTGCTGCAGCCGGCATGGTGCGGGTGTTTTGCATGGATCATCCGCCCGGGTTATATCTGTTGAATCAAGTTGGCCTGGAGCAAGACTTTCGACACACAACATCGCTGTTCTCCGGGCAGTTTCATCGCGCGGTGCGCAAGGGCGATGCGGCCACCCTGGCTCTGGTTGAGCGTGGTTTTGCCAGCATTACTGAGCAGGAGTACAAGGCCATTGAAGACAAGTGGTTTGGCACCCGTGTCGACGATTTTGGCTCTACAACTTTCACACGCAATTTGCTCATCGGGTTTTTTTTGATTCTTTTGTTGGCGTTGTTTTTGATGGCGTGGAGTTTTATGTTACGCCGACGCGTCAACGAAAAAACCCAGGTGCTGGCCGATGCCCTGACTGATTTGGAGCGCAGCAAACAAACATCCGAGCAAGCACTGAGCCGGCTGCAAGCCATCGCAGCCCGGGTGCCTGGCATGGTTTTTCAGTTTTTGCTGCGCCCAGACGGTAGCTCCTGCTTTCCCTTTGCCAGTGAGGCTATTCGTGACATTTATCGGGTCACTCCACTGCAAGTGTTGCACGATGCATCTAGCGCTTTTGCGATCGGCCACCCGGATGATTTGCCTGGCGTGATCGATTCGATTCAGGAATCAGCGCGCAACTTGACCCCTTGGCGGCACGAATATCGGGTGCGTTTTGCCGATGGCACGGTGCGCTGGCTATTTGGCAACTCATTACCGCAGCGCTTGGACGATGGTTCAGTTTTATGGCATGGTTTTGTGACGGATATCACCGAGAGTCGCGCCAGTGCCGAAAAATTAAATCAGTTGTCGCTGGTGGCCGAACAAGCGCCCATTGCCATTGTGATCACCGACTTGCAAGGTGGCATTAGTTATGCTAACCCGAGCTTCACGCGCATCACGGGCTATTCACAAGAAGACGTGCTGGGCAAAAATCCGCGCATTCTTCAGTCTGGTTTGACACCCCAGGCGGTTTATGTTGAGCTTTGGCAAACCCTCGTTGCCGGCGCTGTTTGGCAAGGTGAGTTGCAGAACCGCAAAAAAAATGGCGAGGTATTTATAGAAAACGCGGTGATTGCGCCGGTGCTTGACGAAAACGGCGTTGCCACGCACTATGTGGCGCTCAAACAAGACATCACCCGGCGTAAACAAGCCGAGCAAATGCTGGTGACCTCGCTCAAAGAAAAGGTGGCGCTGCTGCACGAGGTGCACCACCGGGTGAAAAACAATTTGCAGGTGATCAGCAGCTTACTGCGGCTCGAGTCGAATCGCAGCAATCAGCCCGATACCAAGGCGGTGCTCAAAGAAATGCAAGGGCGCATATATGCCATGGCTTTGCTGCACGAAGCCCTTTACCGAGCTGGCAATTTTGCTTGGGTTGATTTGGCTGCCTACCTGAAGCAACTTGCTACCCAGGCATTTAGGGTGCAGAGTGTGCAGGGTGGAGCCGTGCGCCTGGTGTTGGCGCTTGAGCCCTGCAAAGTGTCTATGGAGCAAGCCACACCCTGTGGTTTGCTGGTTAATGAGCTGCTTGCGAATGCGCTTAAACATGCCTTCCCTGCGGCGCGGTCGGGGCTGGTCACCCTGACCTCGAAACCGGCGCAGCAAGTGGGTTTTTGGCAAATCTGCCTGTCTGACAACGGTGTTGGGTTGCCCGAAGACTTTGTCGTGCGGCGCACCCAGTCGCTGGGTTTGCAATTGGTGTCGGATTTGGCACTGCAATTGGGTGGCCGTCTCGAAGTTGAGCCCGTTGCGCCAACGGGTGTGCAGTTCTGCGCAATTTTCCCCCATAGCTCCGTCTGAACTAAGCCGCTCAGGTGTTTCACGACCCTGATTAGGGTATTCGCCCGATGTTGCTGAAGAGCCAGAATGCGTAAAGTCTGGGTTATGCATTCACACCCGACTATTCACGCAGCGCGAACACAGTCATGAGCCTAAAAATTTTATTGGTCGATGACAACCTGACCTTTTTAGCATCGGTCAAGAAGTCCCTCAAGATGCTGCCCAATGTGCAGGTCATGGCTGAAGCCCACAACGGTGTTCAAGCACTTGAAATGGCGCAGCGTTTGCAGCCAGACTTGGTGTTACTCGACATCGTGATGCCGCAGATGAGCGGCCTCGAAGTGGCGGCCTACATGCAAGGCTGGGAGCGTTCGCCCTATATTGTTTTTTTATCTTTGCATGACAACGAATCGTATCGATCGGCTGCGCACGATCTGGGGGTCTTGGGGATGGTTGGCAAAGCCAATTTTGTGGCCGACCTGATGCCCATTATTACGACCCTGGCAGCTGAGCTTGCTGCCTCAGCGGGAAATTGATATGAACCTGCTCAAAAAACACAAAGCCGATTTTTTTCACAGCGCGGGCCTGGGTCTGCTGGGCGCCTTGGCCATTTTGTTTGTCGAAGGCACTGCTCTGCACGCCACCGCAGCGCTGGTGGTGTTGCTGGTGGGTGTTTGGCTGGGCTACCGCAATGCAGCCGCTCATCAAGCCATTCAGTTGTCGATTGAAGATTTTTTAGCTGCCCAGGCTGTTTTTGGCGAAGAGCTGGTGCCGGTCTGGAAAAACCACATTGAATCGTCGCGCGTGCAGATGGAAGTGGCTGTTAACGCATTGTCTGAGCGTTTTGGTGGCATTGTTGACAAGCTCGACGCCTCGGTGCACAGCGCCGCTCAAGAAACTGACAGCTTAGAAAACAGCAGCGATGGCCTGGTCAGCGTGTTTGCCCGTAGCGAAGAAAAACTCGAAGCCTTGATCGCCACGCAAAACAGTGCGATGGAAGGCATGGAAGCCATGCTGGTCAAAGTGCAGGGGCTGGATCGTTTTATTGTTGAGCTGCACGACATGGCCGCCGACGTGGCACGCATCGCCCAGCAAACCAACCTGCTGGCACTGAATGCTGCCATTGAGGCCGCCCGTGCTGGCGAATTGGGGCGTGGCTTTGCGGTGGTTGCCAAAGAATTCCGCATGCTCTCGAATCAATCGGGTGAAATGGGCAAGCGCATTGCCGAAAAGGTCAAAATCATCAGCGCCGCCATCACCGAGACCTGCACCTTGGTGCGCGAGTCGGTCGCCAAAGAAGATGGTTCCATCGATTCAGCGCACGACACCATTGTTGCCGTGTTGGCTGACCTGAAGGCCATTGTGGATGCGTTCCAGCGCTCGAGCACCTTGCTTAAAGACGAAAGCTACGGCATCCAAAATGAAGTGAATCAAGCGCTGGTGCAGTTGCAGTTTCAAGATCGCCTGAGTCAGATCATGACGCAGATTATCAAAAACATGGACCAGTTGCCCCTGGCCATGCAGAAGCAACTCAGTTGCTATGCCGAACAGCGCGTGTTGCAAGCTGCTGACGCCCAAGAGCTGCTGGCCGAATTGAAAAAAACCTATGTGATGGCCGACCAGCATGTGATTCATGAGGGTGGCACGGTCACACAAAAAAGCACCACCGAAATCAGTTTTTTCTAGAGGAAACGCCATGGCTAAAACCATCATGATTGTTGACGACTCCGCCTCCATGCGCCGCGTAGTCGGTATCGCCCTCAAAGGTGCGGGCTATGACGTGCTCGAAGGCGTCGATGGCAAGGACGCGCTGAGCAAGCTCAAAGGCCAAAAAGTGCACTTGATCATCAGCGATGTGAATATGCCGGTGATGGATGGCATCACGTTTCTGAAAAACGTCAAACAAATGCCGGCCTACAAGTTCACCCCGGTGATCATGCTCACCACTGAATCAGAAGAATCGAAAAAACGCGAAGGCCAGGCAGCCGGCGCGCGCGCCTGGGTGGTTAAACCGTTCCAGCCTGAACAACTGATCGGAGCAGTCCAACGGCTGTGCCTGCCATGAGCGCCAACACTTTGCGCATCGAAGGCGAGCTCACGATTTTTCGCGCCATGGAGCTCAAGCCTGTCATTTTGGCAACACCTCCTGTGACCGAAATTGACCTTTCAGGCGTGACCGACCTTGACAGCGCTGGTGTGCAATTGCTCATGTTGGCCAAAAAAACCGCGCAAGCTCAAGGCCGCGACCTTAAATTGATCGCTCACAGCCCGGCGGTTATCGAGGTCTTTGAACTGCTCAACGTAGCAGCCTATTTTGGTGATCATCTGGTGATGGACTCGCGCACCAGTGCTTCAAGGAGCTGATATGGAACTCGACGACGCACTGGAAACGTTTCTGGTCGAATGTCGCGAATTGCTCGACGACATGGAAACCGCTCTGCTGGCCGTGGAAGCAGCAGACGATAAGAGCGAAATGGTCAACGCCATCTTTCGTGCTGCGCACACTATCAAAGGTTCATCGGGCTTGTTCAGCCTGGATCACGTCGTGGGCTTCACCCATGTGGTGGAAAGCGTGCTCGACAAAGTGCGCGCCGGCAAGATCACGTTGGCAGACAAATTGGTGGTGCTGCTGCTCGGTTGTTGCGACCACATTGGTGCGCTGATCGATGGCGTTGCCGCTGGCCAGCACAGCAACACCCCGGAACTGCAGGCGCAGGGCGAGCCCTTGATTGGCGAGCTGCGTGGTTACTTGGATGCCCCCAAAGCCGAGGCTCAACCTATCGACAAAGCCCGTCGGGTTCCCACTGCAGAGGCCGAGCAGGTGCAACGCATCCATGCCAACACAGCCAACGCCGACCACTGGCATATTTCAATGCGCTTTGGCCCCGATGTGCTGCGCAACGGCATGGACCCCCTTTCGTTCATCCGCTACCTGGGC
>CAIYYA010000205.1 GCA_903930255.1 uncultured beta proteobacterium | reverse complement strand
GTACCGCCCGAATTGGTTAACGAAATGGCGCTCGACCCCGAGGCCTACAGCCTAGAGGGTTCGAATCGCGAAATGACCGTTCTTTTTTCTGATGTGCGCGGTTTCACCACCATTTCAGAAGGGCTTGACCCAAAACAACTCACGCAATTAATGAACGATTTCTTGACGCCGATGACCCATGTGATCCATCGAAATCGGGGCACTATCGATAAATATATGGGTGATGCCATCATGGCATTTTGGGGAGCACCGCTGAGTGACGAACAACATGCAAGGCGCGCCTTGTTAGCAGCACTGGAGATGATTAAAGAGTTGGAGGCTTTACAAAGCCACTTTAAGTCCAAAGGTTGGCCACCCATTAAGATTGGTGTGGGTCTGAACACGGGTGTGATGACCGTTGGCAACATGGGTTCGGAATTCCGACTGGCTTACACCGTCATGGGGGATGCCGTCAACCTGGGCTCCCGACTCGAAAGCCTGACCAAAAACTATGGCGTTCAAATCATCGTCAGCGAGTTCACCAAAGCCGCTGTGCCGGATTTTGCTTACCGCGAACTCGATAGCGTACGCGTCAAAGGCAAAGACATTCCGGTGAAAATTTTCGAACCCATCAAAGCGCTTGACCTACTCAGTGAAGTTGAACAGCATGAATTAAATCTTTACACCCAAGCTTTACAACTGTATCGTTCGCAAAACTGGGAGTTGGCTGCTGCCGCATTTGCAAATTTGCATCAGCTTGATCCAACGCGTGACGTTTACACCCTGTATGCTGAGCGAATTACGCATTTTTTCAAGAACCCTCCAGAATCTGACTGGGATGGAACCTTTAACTATGTCACCAAGTAATACCATGACCACCACCACTACACCCAATCTAGAACTTAGCACCGTTGCAAGCTTGCTCAAGCGGCTCGAGCAACTCAACACCATCGGGGCATCGCTATCCAAAGAGCGCGATATTACGCGCTTACTCGAACAAATATTGCTAGCCGCCAAAGAGCTGACGCATGCCGATGGCGGCACGATTTACCGAATGCTCGAAGACGGTAAAACCTTGCGTTTTGAAATTTTGCGAACAGACTCACTGAATATTGCCATGGGTGGTAGTGCCAGTCAGGCGATCCATTTTCCGGATTTACCACTCATCAATGCCGAAGGCAACAACAACGATAGCTTGGTTGCGGCCTACTCGGCGATTCACCGGGTTACTGTGAATATTGAGGATGCGTATAGCGCCGAACTTTTCGACTTTTCGGGCACGCGTTTGTTCGATCAAAAAACAGGCTATCGCTCCCAATCGTTTTTAACGGTTCCCATGTGCAGCCACGAAGGTGAAGTCATCGGCGTATTGCAACTCATCAATGCCCAAAAACCAGGCAGTACCGAGGTCGTCGCTTTTTCGGCTGCAGACCAGCAATTGGTTGAATCGCTGTCATCACAAGCAGCCATCGCCCTAAACAACCGACAACTGATGGCGCAACTTGAGAACCTGTTTGAATCTTTTATTGGAATGATCAACTTGGCCATTGACGAGAAGTCGCACTACACCGGCGGTCATTGCCAGCGCGTGCCTGAACTCACCATGATGCTTGCCGAAGCCGCAGCACAAACCCACGAGGGCCCACTAGCCAGTTTCGCCTTGAGCGATCTGGATCGCTACGCACTGAAAATTGCCGGTCTATTACATGATTGCGGAAAAATCACCACCCCAGTTCATGTGGTTGATAAAGCCAGCAAGCTGCAAACCTTGTTTGACCGCATCGCGCTGATTGACACTCGCTTTGAGGTGCTCAAGCGCGATGTCGAGATTGTTGCCTTGCGCAAACAACTGTCGCTGCGAACCTGCCAAGATGCAGAAACAGAAAACAAAATCAATCTTGATGTGCGCACCCAACTCACAGCGCTCGACAACGAACGCGATTTTCTGCGCCAAGTCAATCAGGGTGGCGAATTCATGCAAGACGCAAAAATTGCCCGTGTGCGTGATATTGGCAGCAAGCATCTGTGGCGCAGCGCCGAAGGGGTGCAAACCAGCTTCTTAACCGCTGACGAAATTGAAAACCTGTGCATCCGCAAAGGCACCCTGACCAATGCAGAACGCGACATCATCAACTACCACATCGTTGCCACCATCAAGATGCTGGAGAAGCTGCCTTGGCCCAAGCATATGGTCAATGTGCCCGAGTACGCCGGTGGCCACCACGAGCGCATGGATGGCAAAGGTTACCCGAAAGGTCTTACACGCGAACAAATGTCGGTACCAGCGCGTATCATGGGTATTGCCGATATATTTGAAGCGCTCACGGCCTCGGATCGTCCTTACAAACCAGGAATGAAACTCTCGCAAGCCATGCGTATCATGAACCAGTTGAAAGACGAAGGGCATATTGATGCTGATTTGTTTGACATTTTCTTCAAACAAGATATTTACCGGCTCTATGCCGAGCAATTTCTCAACCCACTGCAGCTTGATCAAGTTAACCTGAATACGAGCCCATGAACTTGCTGGCACTAGATACCAGCACCGAAAGCATGTCCATTGGTGTGCAACGCC
>CAIYYA010000204.1 GCA_903930255.1 uncultured beta proteobacterium | reverse complement strand
TTGCCGCCCCTCAATTTCGGCATCGACGAATTCACCCGACTGCACAGCGCTATCAAACTTGGCAACAGCCTGCGGGTCTTTCAACAAACTACTGAGTTTGTTGCCATAAAACTTTTCAGCATCAAAACTGGGACCACCGAACAGCTTGAGCAACTGGTTGGCCGCTGGTGTGCCATGCACATAAGCCGCCTCAGCGTTAGAAATGGTTACACATTCAGGCAGGCTGTCGAGCGCCATGCGAATGCGCAGGTTTTCGTTGGCCACCTCACGCTCCTTCACTTGAGCGGTCTCTTTGGCCAAGGCTGCGGCTTTTTCTGCAGCATCAGCCGCTGCCATGGCACGCAATGACTGGTTGGTTTGCTCCAGCGACTTGCTGAAGGTGCCACGCAAACCTTCGGACTGAGCCAACCTGAAATAATCAGCGCGACTGGCGTAGTGCAATGCAGTTGCCTGCTCACGAAAGCAGGCCTCTAACTGATCGAGCATGTCATTGATATCCCAACAAACATCGTGCAGCATGCCGCTGGCCGGAATATCGTGCAAGCGTTGGCTCAATTTGCCTTGTGCCACATTTTGCGCAATGCCCTGAATATCTAGCACACTGCGCATCTGGCGTTGCAAACTCAAATGCCAAAACACCAGTATCAGCAACGCCGGTAGCAGCCAGACAAGGGCAAAGGCGCCCCAGCCCTCGTGCCAGCTTTGTGCCAGCGCACCGAGCAGCAAAATGCCGCCCATCGCCCAAACGTAGCCTGAACCTTCAGAGGCTGAGGATGAGTTGTTCATAGCTGAGTCCTTTTTGCTTCAAAACACCACCCAAAAGCGCCAACGATGCAGTGCAAGCGTCTTTCGGTCCGACCCGGTTTTCTTCGGCCAGCATGGCCTTATAGACATCGGCAATCACCGCAATCGCTGCCGGCTTGGCTTTGCGCCGCACCGAAAAATAACCCACCACCCGACCCTGCTCGTCCAGATCGGGCGTCACGTTGGCAAAAACCCAGTAATAACTGCCGTCTTTGGTCATGTTTTTGACGTATGCAAAGCATTCTTTTCCCTGCCCTAGCGTGTCCCACAAAAACTTGAAGACACCGCGCGGCATGTCGGGGTGACGCACGATATTGTGCTGAGCGCCCCTTAACTCGTCGGGCTCATAGCCAGCAAACTCGACAAAAACCCGGTTGAAATAGGTAATATGACCTTTGAGGTCAGTTTTTGAGACGATGAAATCGTCTTCACGCATAACGCGTTCACGTGCGGTCGGTTCAACTTTGTATTTCATGTGTTTGCCTTACTCCAACGAAAAGTTAATACGCTTTGAAATTCGCCGAATTGCTGCGCCGCACTGGTGCAGCAAGCAGCGGGGCACTGGCTTTGCCCGGCGCAGCCCGGCGGCTCGGCGCCGGCAGGGCGTGGCGGTCGCTCACGGGTGCCTGCGCTTCGCCGGTGTTAAAAAAGGCAATGCTTTGCTGCAGTTGCTCGGCCTGGCCTGAGAGCTCTTCGCTGGTAGCGGCCAGCTCTTCGGAGGCGCTGGCGTTTTGCTGGGTGGCTTTGCTGAGTTGCCCCATAGCGCCGCCAATTTGCACCACCGATTCGCTTTGCTCGCTGCTGGCTGCGGCAATTTCTTGCACCAGTTCGCTGGTTTTTTGAATGCTCGGGACAATTTCGTCGAGCAGTTTGCCGGCGCGCTCGGCGGTGGTGACGCTGTTGCTGGCGAGCTCGCCAATTTCTTTGGCCGCCTCTTGGCTGCGCTCGGCCAGTTTGCGCACCTCGGCGGCCACCACCGCAAAGCCTTTGCCGTGTTCGCCTGCACGGGCGGCTTCAATGGCTGCGTTCAAGGCCAGCAGGTTGGTTTGATAGGCAATGTCGTCAACGATACCAATCTTGGCTGCTATTTGTTTCATAGCTACCACCGTCTGATTGACGGCGCTGCCGCCCTCAATCGCTTCTTTATTGGTTTTGGTGGCCATGCCGTCGGTCACTTTGGCGTTGTCGCTGTTTTGCGAGATCGAGGCGCTCATGGTATTGATACGTGACGTGGACTGTTCCACGCTGGCCGCTTGCTCGCTGGCGGCCTGACTCAGTGACTGGGCGGTGGCAGAGACCTGGTTAGCTGCGCCAGTAAGGGCATTGGCCGCAGCACGAACCTCGCCCATCACCTGCGTGAGTTTTTCGGCGGTGCTGTTGGCGCTGTCTTTCACTTGGCCAAATAAACCGTGGTAGTCACCCGTGATGCGCTGCGTCAAATCACCTTGTGACAGCGCCTCAAGTGCCCGGGCGGTGTCGGTCATCACGATCTGACTGGTTTCAATCAATTGATTCATGGCAGCCGACAGATTGGCAAAAAAGCCAGTTTTTCCTTGTAGCGAGACACGTTGGGTCATGTCGCCTTGAGCCGATGCGCTAACGATAGAGGCCACCTCGCGCTCCGACGCCAACTCATCAGTGCGGTCGATCCACTGGGTGATACGCCCGATCGGCTGACCACTGGCATCGTGAACCGGACGTGCCAACAAGCGCAGCTGATGGCCGGCAACTTCCATGTCAATGGCTTGCCCGGTGCGCACCGCTTGGTCAAATTGGGTTACATGCGTGTGGTCTTTAAACAGCGATGAGAGCTTATTGCCATAAAACTTGTCACCGTCAAAACTAGCGCCCCCAAATAGCTTGAGCAGTTCTTTGGCAGGGGGAGTGGCATGCACCAATTGCGCTTGGTCGTTTGAAACGGTCACAGACACGGGCAGACTGTCGAGCGACAGCCGGATGCGCTCGTTGAAGGTGGCCGCTTCTGCCGCAATTTTCATCGCAACTTGGACATTGTCCATGGCTTCAGTGACGCGGGCTTTTTGTCCGGGTAGTCGATCCATTTGCACATCAAGGCGGCCTTCGGTATAGGCTTGCACCACTTCGACGACTTTCATTTTGACTGCAATGTGCGCCTGCACCAATTGGTTGATTGACAGCCCCATGCCACGGTACACACCTTGCAGCTGGTCGGTGGGCATCTGATAGTCGAGCATGCCGGCATCATGCTGGCGTGTCATCTCTAGTTGAGCCGACTCAAACTGCAGCAGGGTTTCTTGCATCTTCGCCAAGGGCGCCATCAGCTGACCGATCTCGCTGTCATCCACCTCAATAGTGGCATTCATATTGCCGGCCGCTACTGCGTGTGCCACACGCAAGGCACTGGCTAACGGCCGTGTGATGCTCGACGTAACCCAAAACGCCACCGCCACCGCCAACAGCAGTGCCAGCGCCACAATCACCATGCCCAACTGGGACACTTGGTCGATTTTTCCTGACGCATTGGCCAAATCGGTTTTCATTTGTGCAACCTGCGCCTGCACAAAGGGTGCCAGTTTTTTTTGCAGCTTTTCACTCGCCGCGTCAAAGTCCGCCATCAGCTTGTTGCCTGTTGCGGGTCCCCCTGCCACGAAGGCTTTGGCCATGCTTTGACCAATGGCAAAATAACTTGCGGCATCACCCTTGATCTGCCCAATTTGCTGCTGCGCGGCTTTGTCGCCGGCATCGGCAAAATGCTTGTCAAATTTGCTCAACGCAGCGCTGAGTTCGTCAAAATTGGTTTGTGCGTTTTTAAAGCCATCGTCAAGCCCGTCCTTGCCTTGGGTAGCCGACACATCCGACAAAAATTGCTGAATTTGCACCACATTTTTGTCCATCGCGGTGGCCAGCAAAGCATATTCCACACTGTTTTCAGCCACCTGACTCATGCTTTGCTTAACTTGGCTGAGCTGCCCCGAAAACCAGATTGTGAAGCCTATGAACAAAACGATCGGCAAGGCAAAGCCCGCAAGGATGCGGGCTTTGATTGAAAGCTGGCTTTTGGTTTGGGTCGAGTTCATCGGTAGGCTCATTGGGTTTAGTTCAATACGCTTTGAAATTAGCCGAATCGCTGCGCCGCACGGGCGCTGCCAGCAGCGGGGCTCTGGCTTTGCCTCCACGCTGGCTCGGTGCCGGTAAGGCGTGGCGGTCGCGCACGGGAGCCTGCTCTTCACCGGTGTTAAAAAACGCAATGCTTTGCTGCAACTGCTCGGCTTGCCCCGACAATTCTTCGCTGGTGGCCGCCAACTCTTCTGAGGCACTGGCGTTTTGCTGGGTGGCTTTGCTGAGTTGCCCCATGGCACCGCCAATCTGTGTGACCGATTCGCTTTGCTCGTTACTCGCAGCCGCAATCTCTTGCACCAGTTCGCTGGTTTTTTGGATGCTGGGCACAATTTCGTCAAGCAGTTTGCCAGCACGCTCGGCGGTGGTGACACTGCTACTGGCGAGCTCGCCAATTTCTTTGGCCGCCTCTTGGCTGCGCTCGGCCAGTTTGCGCACTTCGGCTGCCACAACAGCAAAGCCTTTGCCGTGTTCGCCGGCGCGAGCCGCTTCAATGGCGGCGTTCAAGGCCAGCAGGTTGGTTTGATAGGCAATGTCGTCCACAATGCCAATCTTGGCTGCTATCTTCTTCATAGCCGCCACAGTCTGATTGACGGCGCTACCACCCTCAGAAGCTTCTTTATTTGCCTTGGTCGCCATGCCGTCTGTCACTTTGGCGTTGTCGCTGTTTTGCGTGATCGAGGCGCTCATCACAGCAATTTGAGAGGTGGTCTTTTCAACACTGACCGCTTGTTCACCCGCTGCCTGGCTGAGCGACTGGGCAGTTGCAGAGACCTGATTCGCGGCGCCGGTGAGGGCATCGGCCGCAGCACGCACTTCACCGATTACCTGGGTAAGTTTTTCGGCGGTGCTATTGGCGCTGTTTTTCACTTGTCCAAAGACGCCTTGGTAGTCGCCGGTGATGCGCTGCGTTAAATCGCCTTGCGACAAGGCTTCGAGTGCTCGCGCGGTGTCGGTCATAACGCCCTGACTGGTGTCGAGCAGCTGATTCATGGCTGCAGACAAGTTGCCCAGGAAACCTGATTTACCATCCAAACTAACCCGCTGAGTCATGTCGCCGAGCGCCGATGCACTGACAATGCCGGCAACTTCTTGTTCGGCGGCCATTTCATCGGTGCGGTCGATCCACTGCGTGATGCGACCAATCGGCAAGCCGTGGCTGTCTACCACGGGTCGCGCCAGCAAGCGCAAATGGTGACCATTCACATCGAGGTCAATGGCCTGGCCGGTGCGCCCAGCCAGATCGAGAAGATTGCCATGCGCCGGGTCTTTGAACAAACTCGAGAGTTGGTTGCCATAAAACGTGTTGGCATCAAAACTGGCACCACCAAACAGCTTGAGCAGCTCTTTGGCTGGCGGCGTCGCGTGCACCAGCTCTGCCTGCACATTCGACACCGTCACGCACACCGGCAGGCTATCCAGCGACAGGCGAATGCGTTCGTTGAACGTGGCCGCCTCGGTGGCCGCTTTCATGCTAGCCTGCACTTTGTCCATAGCATCGGTGACGCGAGCTTTTTGCCCGGGCAAGCGATCCATTGACACATCGAGCTGACCCGCGGTGTAGGCTTGCATCACCTCAACCACTTTCATCTTGACTGCAATGTGGGCTTGCACCAGCGTATTGGTCGAATCAGCCATCGCCGCATAGGCTCCCGGCAAACCTTGGGTTGACATTTTGAAATCAAGCATGCCGGCATCGTGTTGGCGCGCAAGCTCAGCTTGTGCCGCCTGAAACTGCCCGAGAACGCCTTGCATATTCGCCAAAGACTGCATCAAATGACCGGTTTCATCGGTGCTGTGCACCACAATTTCACTGTCGAGCTTGCCTGCGGCCACGTCGTCGGCAACTGCCATAGCACGTGCCAACGGACGCGTGATGCTGCGTGTCATAAAAACGGCAATCAGTCCGCTCAGCAGCACGGTCAGCAAAGCGAGCACGGTCAGGGTGCTCTTGGCCTCAGCCGCCAAACTCGCAGCTGAAACACCCGCTTGCTCCATGCTTTTAGCTTCAGCGTCGATCAGGGCCGTGATGGCGGCCACGTAATCGTCCTGAATTTGCCGCACATCATTCATAAAAAACCAAAGCGCTTCTGCACGCTGGCCTTTTTTGACGTATTCAAGCGTCTGATTTTGGGCTTCCACAAAACTGCCCCGCAAAACCTTGACTTTTTTCAGCACGGCCAAACCACTTTCAGAAAAAGTCGATTTTTCAAGTTTGTCCAAATTGGCGGCAATGATTTTGCGTTGTTCAGGAATACGCTCAAATTCCTTTTTCACTTCGGCAGGGTCTTTTTCGAGCAAGATGTCGCGCAAATCACGGGCGATCATGTTCACTGCGTCGATTACGTTGTTGGCTTGCACCGTTTTGGGGTAACTGCTGCCAATCAACCCATCGATGGCTTCGGTCAAGGACGAGATGCGCGTGATGCCCAAACCGGCAATGATGATTAAAAAAACCAGCGTGATGGCAAAACCACCCGCCAGACGCAGCCCAATGTTTAAACGACTTAGCACAACTGGCTCCAAAAAAATAATTCAGACAGGGTGTGTGGACTAGGCGTCCAGACCGCTCACGCTATGGCATGGTTTGATCTCAGGCCTGCTGGTGTTGCTCAGCCAGTCCCACCATGTCGTCAATATTCAGGGCCCGCTCTGGCTCCAAAATCACAATAAATTCGCTACCAACCTTGCCCAAACCTCGAATAAAGTCACGCTGAATGGTGGTGCCAAACTGCGGTGGTGCTTCGATTTGTGAAGCGCTGATGTCAATCACTTCACTCACAGCATCCACCAGCAAGCCCAGCTCAACCTTGTCGCTCTCGGCGCCAACATCAAAAATAATGACACAGGTTTTTTTGCCCAATTGGGCACTGTTGCGTCCAAAACGCGACTGCAGGTCGATCACCGGCACTACAGCACCGCGCAAATTGATCACGCCACGCACAAAGCTAGGCATCAACGGCACGATGGTCATGGCACCGTGTTGAATGATTTCGCGCACGCTGCGAATGTCCATGGCAAACACCTCATCGCCGAGCGTGAAGGTGAGGTATTGCAGGGTTTCTTCATGGGCTCCTGAGCGCGAACCCGGCAACGCCGATGCGGCTGTCAAGGCGTGGTGATGTGACATGGTGTTACCTCAATAAGCTTTGAAATTAGCCGAATCGCTGCGTCGCACCGGTGCTAAGAGCAGCGGGGCACTGGCTTGGCCCGACGCAGCCCGGCGGCTCGGCGCCGGCAGGGCGTGGCGGTCGCGCACGGGTGCTGGCGCATCGCCGGTGTTAAAAAAAGCAATGCTTTGCTGCAATTGTTCAGCCTGACCCGACAACTCTTCGCTGGTGGCGGCCAGCTCTTCGGAGGCACTGGCGTTTTGCTGGGTGGCTTTGCTGAGTTGCCCCATGGCACCACCAATTTGTGTGACCGATTCACTTTGCTCGCTGCTGGCTGCAGCAATCTCTTGCACCAGTTCGCTGGTTTTTTGGATGCTGGGCACAATTTCGTCCAACAGTTTGCCAGCCCGCTCTGCAGTCGTGACGCTGTTGCCTGCCAGTTCACCGATTTCTTTGGCTGCCTCTTGGCTGCGCTCGGCAAGCTTGCGCACTTCGGCAGCCACCACCGCAAAGCCTTTGCCGTGTTCGCCAGCGCGGGCGGCTTCAATGGCGGCGTTCAAGGCCAGCAGGTTGGTTTGGTAGGCGATGTCGTCCACGATGCCAATTTTGGCCGCGATCTGTTTCATCGCTTTCACTGTCTGATTGACGGCACTACCACCCTCAGAAGCCTCTTTGTTGGCTTTGGTCGCCATGCCATTGGTAACCCGCGCGTTGTCGCTATTTTGCGTGATAGAGGCGCTCATCACATCAATTTGCGAGGTGGTTTCTTCCACGCTGGCGGCTTGTTGGCTGGCCGCCTGGCTGAGCGACTGGGCGGTTGCAGAGACTTGATTGGCGGCTCCGGTGAGGGCATCGGCTGCCGCCCGCACCTCTCCCATGACCCGGGTGAGGTTGTCGTTAGAGCTATTGACGCTGTCCTTTACCCGGCCAAACAGACCGTGATAGTCATTCGTGATGCGTTGTGTCAAGTCGCCTTCGGCCAAGGCCAGCAAGACGCGCGCGACATCTTCCAGGCCTTGTTCGCTGGTTTGTACCAGTTGGTTCATGCCGCCTGAAATTTTGGCAAAGAATCCGGTTTTGTTGTCCAGCCGCAGTCGTCCGCTGAAGTCGCCCTGGGTGGCCGCGCTGACCATGTTGTCAAGCTCTTGCTCAGAGGCGATTTCGTCGGTGCGGTCGAGCCATTGGGTGATGCGCCCCATGGGTTGGCCATGACTGTCCGTGACGGGGCGTGCCAGCAGGCGCAATTTGCGACCCTGGATTTCCATATCGACGGTTTCGCCTGAACGCACCGCCTGGTCAAATTTAGCCGAGTCTTGCGGGTTCTTGAATAAAGTGCTGAGCTTGTTGCCATAGAACTTGTCGGTATCGAAGCTGGCGCCACCAAACAATTTGAGCAACTCTTTGGCAGGTGGTGTGGCGTGCACCAGCAGGGCTTGTGCATTGGAAACGGTGACACATACCGGCAGGCTGTCCAGCGACAAGCGAATGCGTTCGTTAAAGGTGGCTGCCTCGGTGGCTGCTTTCATGCTCGCCTGCACTTTGTCCATGGCCTCGGTGACCCGCGCCTTTTGCCCCGGCAGGCGATCCATTTGCACATCGAGCTGACCGGCTGTGTAGGCTTGCACCACCTCCACCACTTTCATCTTGACGGCAATGTGCGCTTGCACCAGCGTATTGGTTGATTCAGCCATGTGCGCATAAGCCCCCGGCAAACCCTGGGTCGACATTTTGAAGTCGAGCATGCCGGCTTCGTGCTGGCGCGCCATTTCAGCCTGAGCTGCCTGAAACTCCCCCAAAACGGCTTGCATTTTGGCCATCGAGGTCAATAACTGGCCGGTTTCGTCTTGACTATCGACAACGATCGTGCCATCGAGTTGCCCCGCCGCCACGTCATCCGCCACTTGCACCGCGCGCGCCAGTGGGCGGGTGATGCCGCGCACCAGATAGATGCCAAAAAACACCGCAAACAGCAAACCCGCCAGCAGTCCAGCCATGGAAATGTTGCGCACCCAGACATAGCGTGCCAGCGAATCGGTGTACTCGGCCAGGGCCATCTCCTGGTTGGTTTTGATTAAAGCCTGTAGGTGCGGCTTGGTGGCATCGTACAAAGGGCTCATGTCTTCAATCACGATGCGATTCACCTCCAGCAAATCTTCAGTGCGCAAGGCCAGCACCGCCGCTTTGAGTCCCTGGACAAACTCGCGCCGGGTTTCGTAAAACTGCTTGGCTGCCGCTTGCGCCTCAGGTGATTGCGGTATTTTCGAAAACTCTTCCCACAGCTTGCTGATGGTGGCAATGTTGCCATCGACCTCTTTGGTGTATTTGGCCACACGTTCGCTGGTGGGCAACAGCAGTGTGTTGCTGATCACCAGGCGATTGCGCAGCATCAGCGAGTCGATCTGGTCGAGCTGGTGCGTAGCCACCAGGTGCTCTTCATACAGATTTCTGAGACTTTCGTTGTTTTTGGACAGACTCAGCAGACCCACCGCGCCGCCCACAATTAAAAACAGCGCCAGCACACTGATCAACAGGTTCAGTCGCGAACCGATCTTCATGTTCTTCAAATTCATTTTGTCCCCTCAGCCGGTTCAGGCCGAAGCCCTGATCAAATTTTTATCGGCCGTGACCAGTTCACCCAGCGAGGCGACATCCAGAATCAATGCAACTTCACCGCTGCCCAAAATGCTCGAGCCCGAAATGCCGCGCAGGGTTTTGAACAAGCGCCCGAGCGGCTTGATGACCGTTTGCTGTTGCCCCAACAGCACTTCGACTTCGATGCCATATTTGCCCTTGGGCGAACTCACCACCACCACGCTGGTGCGCTCGGGTTTGCCCGATTCGACGCTGTAAAGCGTGCGCAAACGCACCACCGGCAAAGCATTACCACGCAGCTCAACACAATGGCGCCCGGTGGCATCCACACGCACATGCTGGCCACCCGCTTCGATCACTTCGACCACCGAACCCAGCGGCAGCACAAATTTGGCTTTGCCCACGCCCACCAGAAAGCCGTCGATGATCGCCAAAGTCAGCGGCAAGCGAATATCTACCGTGAGCCCACGCCCAGGGCGACTGTCGAGCTTGAGCGAGCCACGCAACGCCTCAATATTGCGGCGCACCACGTCCATGCCCACACCACGCCCTGACAGGTTGGTGACTTGCTCAGCAGTGGAAAACCCCGCCTCAAAAATCATCATGTTGATGACATCGTCGCTCGGCACCACGCCCTGCTCGATCAGCCCCTTGTTCCAGGCACGTTGCAGCACGCGCTCACGGTTGATGCCACGACCATCGTCTTCGATGCGAATCAAAATCGCGCCGGTTTCGTGGCGTGCACTCAAGATAAGTTTGCCCGCCGGTGTTTTGCCTGCTGCCACGCGCTCTTGCGGTGGCTCGAGCCCGTGGTCGAGCGAGTTACGCACCAGATGCATCAACGGATCGGCGATTTTTTCGACCATCGATTTATCGAGCTCGGCCTCGCCGCCCACAATCTCAAAGTTAACCTCTTTGCCCAGGCTTGAAGCCGTGTCGCGCACCACACGCCTAAAGCGGCTGAAGGTTTCGCCCACTGGCACCATGCGCAAGCCCAGCGTGCCGTTGCGAATTTCTTCGATCAGGCTGTTCATGTGCAGATTCATCTCGATCAGCGCCACATTGCGCGTTTCGCGCGCCAGCAAATTGGCACCGGCACCGGCAATGACCAACTCGCCCAGCAAGTTGATTACCGCGTCGAGCCGATCCGCCTGCACACGGATGTAGCGGTTTTCTTCGCCGCCGCTGGTTTCACGCGCTTTTTGCTGCTTGTTGAGTGCTGCTTCGACGACCTCGGGTGGCACGCCACCCTTGGTTTCCAGAAGATTGCCGATTTTTGGTTTTTGTCCTTGCGCAGCGGTCGCAGAACGCTCTTGATTCGAGAGCACCTCAGTGAGCTTATCTTGGCTCAACGCGCCTACGGAAACCAGCATGTCACCCAAACGCGGGGTGGTAGGCATGTCCTCAATGGCACGCAGCAGTTGCTGACCTGGGGTTTCTGGCGCTTTAATGTCAAGCTCGCAGTCGTCAGCTACAAAACTGAACGCACCCTCGACCTCGTCACGCGTGGCGCTCGACTGCAACAGCATCTGAAAGCTTAAATAGCAGGTTTCGGGGTTCAGGTTGACCAGCGATGGCACCGCGTCGACGGCACAGGCAACCGACTTGAGGGTGCCCAAATTATTCAGATATTTGGCAATCGAGAGCGGGTCCATGCCGTTGCGAAAGGTTTCCTGGCCAAAACGTGCCGAGATCGCCCACTCGTTCAAAGCCCCCTCTTTTGCTACATTCTTTGTAGCTTTCGGTGCTTGTACGACGGGCGCTGGAGCCTCATCGGTGTAGGCGCGCAATTGGATCACCAGATCAGCGCGCAAGTCTTTTTGTTCGGGTGTATCGGCGGCTTCGTCGCTGGCGGTGTCAACCAGAAACTTGATTTGGTCGTTGCACTCCAACAGCAGCGTGCTCATCGCGGGGTTCAGCGCATGCTTGCCTTCACGCAGCTGATCGAGCAAGGTTTCGACATGGTGGGTGAACTCGACCACCTTGTTCAAGCCAAAGATACCGGCCGAGCCTTTGACGGTGTGAGCACAACGAAACAGCGAATCGAGCAGCTCACGGTCGTTGGGCTGCTCTTCGAGCTCGAGCAGCAGGGTTTCAATGGCTTCGGTTTGTTCGCCAGCTTCGCTGATGAACGCGGGCATGGCCGCTGCAATAAAGTCTTGATCGGCATCGTTACTCATGTCGGAAGTCCTTTTTGAGTTATTAGTTTTGAGTTTTGAGTTTTGAGTTGGACTACCAACTAATAACTACCAACTAAAGGCCTGGCTGATGCAACCACTGGTTCAGTCCGAGTGTCTTGCAAGCCTGGGAAAAGGCTTCACTGGGTTGGCTGACACGCCAGGGCTGATCCATATTCGCCAAAGCGGCCAGCAATTGCAAGCCAGCACCGTCGATTTGCTCGACCTTGGCAGCGCTGATTTCCAGCATTTTGGTGCTTTTGGCGGTTTGCTCAGTAACCCAGGCCAGCAATTTGTCACGCGTTTCGACAGCACTGTAAATGGTCATTTCTTCGGGAAGCTCAAAGGGTGTACTCATGATTAGTCATTAGTTTGTAGTTTTGAGTTTGTAGTTTTGAGTTTGTAGTTTTGAGTTTGTAGTTTTGAGTTGGACTACCAACTACCAACTACCAACTAATAACCAATAACTAATAACTAACAACTAAATTCAAGGCAAGCAGAGTTTGGAAACAGCGTTGAGCAGCGAGGCTGGCGAAAAGGGTTTGACCATCCAGGCTTTGGCACCGGCGGCCTTGCCTTCTTCTTTTTTGGCTTCCTGACTCTCGGTGGTGAGCATCAGAATGGGCAGAAAACGGTAGTTGGGCAGCGCTTTCGCGGCCTTGACGAACTCAATGCCGTTCATGCGCGGCATGTTCACATCGCACACCGCCATGTTGATTTTGCGACCATCAAGAAGTGCCATTGCAGCCAGCCCATCACCGGCCTGCAGAACCTCGTAGCCAGCACCTTGCAAAGCCATGGCGACCACTTGGCGCAGACTGGCCGAGTCGTCAATGATCAAAATAGTCTGTGCCATTTCAGTTTCCTTATCAAAAAAATGTGGTTTCTTCTTCGCCAGCCTGTGCAGCGTCGCCGCTATCGTGGTGCTGCTCGTGCTGCTCGGCCATCACATAGGTCGATTGCAGCCGTTGCAGCCAGTCTGAAGCGTTGAGGTCTGGCGTTGGTGCATGCAAAGTGAGCTGCAAGCGCAGCATGTCTTCTTGCAACACCGTCATCATCTGGCTGATGCGATCTTGGTACTGAAAACCACGGTACATGCGTTCGACCTGCTGCCCCACCATGCGGGTTTCGTGCTCAAAGGGTTTTGCAATGGCCTCCAGCGCATCGACACAGACATGAATCATGCGTTGCACCTGGGCAATTGCCGCAGCTGCTTGAGGCGTGCAGTCTTTCAGCACGGGTTGCAGCACCGCATCGCAAGCTTGAGCCAACTGGGTTATGCCGCCATCGGCCTGCGCCAAGGCGGCCGAAATCTGTTGAGACTGGCGCTCAGCCAGATTCAGGTGCGGCCCAATTTCGGCAAAGGCACCGAGCATTTCCGCCACAGCGACCTCGGACTGGCTGCGTGAGCTGGCCAAATGGCGTGCCCACACCGGTAACACCTGTGAGGTCAGGTCGACCAAAGCCTGTTTAGATAATTCAGTGGGTTTCGCTTGTTCGGTCATACGTTCAACCATTGCGAGTTGAGATAACAGCCGCAGCCAATCAGGCGGTCGTCGTCGATCGGCACCACATAGGACGTTTTGGACTGTGTGTCGTGTGTCAGCGGGTTGATGATGGTGTAGTTAACCCAGCCACCCTGATCCAGATCACACGCCTCAAAGGCATCCGCCACCAGTTGCTCGGCATCCAGGCCCGCAATGGCACGCATGTCGGAGCCATCTTTCTCGGGCATGGCGCCATGCACCTCGTAGTAGCCGGAACGGTTAAAAATAAACACATACATGTCGCGGTCGATAAACACACCACCTTTGTCGTGGAAGTCGTGCACCGCCTGTTCGTAGCCCACTGAGCGCAAATGCACCAAGGCGTCAAACACCAGCTGGCGTGCCTGATCAGCCGTGCCCTGACGCAGACGGATGTCGCCCACCGAAATTTCCAGTGTGCTGGCCTGTTGAATCAGGCGGTCGGAGTTGAAGCTAGCGCGGTTCACCAGCAGCGCGTTTTCTTGAGTTAACACATCAAGGTCGCCCACCGCGTGCACCACTTCTTCGAGCGCCGTGCTTTGCGCGGCACTGCCTTCAGCCATGACGTTGACGTTCATGGCGATTTCGCCAATGCCAGAAATCAGGCTTTCCATGGTGCCATTGATGTCACGGATACCGCGCACGGTTTCGCCAACGCGGTTCGACGACTCGGCAATCAGCCCGCGAATTTCAGCCGCAGCCACTTGACTGCGTTTGGCCAGGTTGCGCACTTCGGTGGCCACCACCGCAAAACCACGCCCCTGCTCACCGGCACGCGCGGCCTCAACGGCCGCATTCAGGGCGAGCAGGTTGGTTTGAAAAGCAATGCCGTCGATCACCCCAATGATTTCAGACATGCGCTTGGAGGTGACTTCGAGCGGCCCCATGCTTTGCATGGCTTCGTGCATTTTTTTGCCTGCCGAATCAGCCTCGGTGTGCAGGCTGGCAGTCATCATGCTCACCTCTTGCGCCGCCTGGGCATTGCGCGCCACGGTTTCGCTGACGGTTTTCACGTGCAGCGATGTCTGTTGCAAATGTTGCCCCTGTGTTTCAGCACGTTCCGCCAGCGAACGGGTGTCTTCGACCAGTTTTTTGCCGGTATCGCCCAGCAGCACCGCAGCGGTGCGGATATTCGCCACCATGCTCGACATGTTGGAAATCATCACTTCGAGATGTTTGCCAAAGTTGCCCAGGCTGTTGCCCACTTGCCCACTGCCCAAGGATAGGTCTCCGTTCGAAACCGCATCCATAGAGCTTTCAGTGCGATCACGCTCAACTCGGGTGATGCTAAAAAAAGCCCGCTGCAAATAAACCCATAACATCAGACCCGACAGCGAAATCAGCGCAATCATGCTGCCAGAGACTGGATCAGCACCCTCGAACAGATGCAGCAAAGCAATCAGCGCCAAGGCAGCAATCATCGGCCCGGGTAACACCCAAAACCGCACGCGCCCCGACATGGGCTTTAAGAAAGCAACACCCAAACCAAAAAAATTCATGATGTTTGTTTCCTGATGGTTAAAGGCCAAGCGGCACGACTCACTTCAGCGCCAGCTCCAGCTTGGTTTGCAAGTTCTCCAGTCGGGGGGGCTTGACGATGTAACCAAAGGTGCCCAGCGGCATGGCGCTTTCGAGTGTGGCCGTGCTGGCATCAGCGCTCATGAAAATAATTTTCATGTTTTTCACCAGCGGGTTGCTATGGCCGCGCAGTTGCTGCACAAACTCGAGTCCGTCCATGGGTTGCATGTGAATATCGGTGAGCACCAGATCAGGGCGAAACGTGATCATGACGCGCAAAGCCTGCACACCGTCGGTGGCGGTTTCGATCGTTTGAATGCCCATGCGACGCAAGGTGTTGACGACAAAAGTGCGCATAACTTCGTCGTCGTCCACCACCAAAATTCGGGCTAAAGCCAACTTGGTCATTTTTGTATTCCCGTTCGTAATATTTTAGAGAGCAAAGCTTAGCAGGATTTATTTGGTCAACAACCGCCAAGCTCAATCTGTCGTAAGAAAAATTTCAATTTCGGCAACCAGTGCATGCAATTGGGGACCGAGTTGCTGATAAGGGCTCTGCACCTGCTCAATGGGTGCCGTTTTGCTGAGTTTTTCAACCGCAGTGACCAACTCAACCAGCGGGTCACAGGCAAAAATAGGCATGTAACCTTTGATGGCGTGCAACAAACGATTGGCGGTGGGCACGTCACCCGCTTGCAAAGCAGATTCAATTTTGGGTAAATCGGCAGTCATGCTGAGCACCACGGTTTTCAGGATTTTGCGCAAACCTGACTCCGAGCCCATCATGCCAACACCCCGCGCAACATCCAGCAGAGGCGCAGCGTTCGCAAATGTTGAATTGGTTTCCATGCATCGACACCTATTTATAAAACAAACTGATTAACGGCATTTTAGAGTCCAAATCAGCCACTTTGGGGCTGACAAGCAGGCAAGAGAACTGGCAAAACTACCACCCGAAAGCCAAATGCAATGGCAGGTACACCAGCATACCCGAGACAATGGTGCCCAGCACCGCCTGACCTTGGCCTTTTCGCCAAAAAAAATATGCAGCGCCCACCGCACAGGCGTAAAGACGCGCATCTTGCCAGGTGCTGATGAGCAGCCCCTGACTCATCACCACTTCGGGGGCAACCACCGCCGCCAGCGCGGCAATGGGCGCATATTGCAAACCACGTTGCGCCCAATGTGGCAGCTCCCACGGCTGGCTGCTGATCAAGAAAAAAGAGCGCGTCAGCAAGGTCACAAGCGCCATGCCAGCGATAACCCCCAGCGTCCAGAAGTCGGTTTGGTTCATCGGCGCTCCTCACGCAGTGATGGCACGTTTTGTTCAATCAGCATGCACAAAGCAACGGCACAGGCAATCGCCACCACAATATTGAGTTTCAGCGGCAAAGCAAAGGCCGCCACAGCCGCCAGCGCCGCCACAGCGGCAGAGGTGCGCCGCAAAGTGTTCGATGCCAGCGAGCAGCCCACGCCCAAGAGCGCCAGAATCCCTGCAAAACCCAGACCCCAGTGCGTTGGAATCACGTTAGCCAACCCAATGCCAAGCAGGCTTGAGCCCTGCCAACTGAACCAGTTAAAAAAACTGCCACCGCTCAGATAAGCTAGCTGTGCACGGCGCTCAGGCTCGCTTTGCGGTGGGTGCGCAAAGCGACGGGTGAACATCACATAGCTCAAGTCTGCCGTCAAATAAGCTTGCAACAGTCGCCAACGCATGGGCAAATGCATCAGATAGGGGCGCATGTGGGCGCTGAACACGACAAAGCGCAAATTCACGCAAAAGCTGGTTGACAAAATCACCCAGGCCGGAGCACCGGCAGCCAGCAAGGGAATGGCCGCCAACTGTGAGCTGCCGGCAAACACCAGCAGCGTCATGGCCAGTGACTCGGGCACACTCATACCCGACTTGACCATGGCCACACCGGTCATCAAGCCCCAGGCCATCAGCCCGGGTGACACGGCAGCCATTTCACGCCAACCCAGCACAAAGTCGGGATGCTGCCACCACGCTAACAAACGCCGCATCAAAGCGCCTCACCGAAAACGTTGGCGAGCGTGATCGCGTTGCCACGTAAAAAGTCAGCAACCCCCAGGCGTTTGCCACCAGGGCGCTGTAGTTCGGTCAAAACCACCACTGAATTCATAGCAGCCACCGCAATACCATCGGGCGTTACAGCCAAAATTTGCCCCGCAACTGCGGACGTCGGCAAGCTTTGCGCTGAGGGTTTAGCGCCCCAAATTTTCAGGGTTTCACCGTTCAGCGATGTGCAAGCCACCGGAAACGGGTTGAACGCACGCACACGCTGACAAATGCTTGGCGCGCTTTGCTTCCAGTCGATTGAGGCCTCGTTTTTTTCGATTTTGCTGGCGTAAGTGATGCCTTGCGCGGGTTGCGCTTGCGGCTGCAGTTGCCCACAAGCCGCCTGACCGAGCACCTCGAGCATCATGCTGGCACCCATTGTTGCCAATTCGTCATGCAGCGTCGCCGTGGTGCTGGCAGCACCGATCGGCAAGCTCTGCACCAGCAACATGGCGCCGGTATCCAAACCCGCATCCATTTGCATGATGGTGATGCCGGTGCTGCTGTCCCCGGCTTCGATGGCCCGATGAATAGGTGCCGCACCGCGCCAGCGCGGCAACAGT
This sequence comes from uncultured beta proteobacterium, assembly GCA_903930255.1. Classification (GTDB taxonomy): domain Bacteria; phylum Pseudomonadota; class Gammaproteobacteria; order Burkholderiales; family Burkholderiaceae_C; genus Rhodoferax. Next base: position 14,634 of record CAIYYA010000204.1, on the reverse strand, counting down.
GAAGCATGAATGTTGAAGCAACCCAGGCGCGGCAGATCAAGCACCCATTGCGGCAAAATCAGGCCGTAAGCAGCCACCACCATGGCATCGGCTTGCAGCGCCAGCAGTTGTTCGCGCGTAGTTTGTGCAGCGTCTGCAAACTTGCCGTCGAGCCGCAAACTGCGCGGCTGCGCCAGTGCCAAGCCATGCTTTAGGGCAAACTGTTTGACGCTGGAGGCCTGCAGCTTCATGCCGCGCCCGCCGGGTCGGTCGGGTTGCGTCAGCACCAATGAGATTTCGTGCCCGGCAGCGTGCAACTGCGCCAGCGCAACCTGGGCAAACTCAGGGGTTCCCGCAAAAATCAGCTTCAATCGCGTGCCTCGCGCTGGCTTTTGAGCATTTTGCTCTTGATACGGTTGCGTTTAAGTGGTGAAAGATATTCGACAAACACCTTGCCCAGCAGGTGATCCATCTCGTGCTGAATGCACACCGCCAGCAGACCGTCGGCTTCGATCTCGCGCAGCTGACCCTGCGCGTCCTGCGCCCGAATCTTGATGGCATCATGGCGCAGCACACCATCGTATATGCCCGGCACTGACAAACAGCCTTCTTCATTCATATGGGTTTGCTCGCTGCACCAAAGCAGTTGCGGGTTGATCAGCACCAGCGCCTCCTGGCGCGACTCGGAGACGTCGATCACAATCAGCCGCTCATGCACATTCACCTGAGTCGCTGCCAGACCAATGCCCTTGGCGTCATACATCGTTTCGAGCATATTGCTGATCAGGGTTTTGATGCGTGCGTCAACGCTGGGCACTGGTTTGGCCACGGTGTGAAGCTTGGGATCGGGGTAGCAAAGAATCGGGAGTAAAGCCATGGTGTTACTTTAAAGAGGCGCGTATTTTCGCTACTTTTTTGCAGATATGCTGGCTTGGGTCACAATCTGGCTCCAGCCCAAGGTTTGGGCGCATGAACAGGATGCAAAACACCATGGCGAAATACGTCTTTGACTCGCTCGCACCCACACTGACTCTGGCCGTCATCAGCGCAGCCCTGCTGACAGCGCCAGCTGCTGCACAAGTGACACCCCCGAGCGCCCAGCAACGCGCCACGGCTGCGCAGGTTGCCAGCGACGGCATCGCGCTCAGTGAATTAGCGGCAAATGCCCCGACCAGCTACAGCGTGCAGAGCGGCGACACTCTTTGGGCGATTGCCAAGCTGTTTCTGAAAAGCCCGTGGCGCTGGCCTGAACTGTGGGGCATGAATCTGACGGACATTCAGAACCCGCACCGCATCTACCCCGGTCAAATGCTCTATCTGGTCACGGCCAACGGTCGAGCCATGTTGCGTAGCAACCCGCTCAGCGACGCACAAGCCAGCCTGAACACGGTGAAGCTGTCGCCCCACACGCGCACGCAGAGCATCAGCAGCACGGCTCTGCCAACGCTAAAAAGCCATCTGATCGAGCCTTTTCTGGTCGAACCCATTGTGGTGGATGAAACCGGCCTGAGCCAGGCTGCGCGCATTGTGGCAGCCCAAGACAGCCGCGTGCTGCTGACACGAGGCGACCGCGCTTATGCGCGCGGCCCAGCCGGAGCCGAGCTGATGGATGACCCGAGCCAAAAATTTCAGATTTTGCGGGTGTTTCGCAACGCGACGCCACTGAAAGATCCGATTAGCGCGGCCGTGCTGGGCTACGAGGCGCAATACATCGGCAAGGCACGTCTGGTGCAAAGTGAATCGACCCAAAGCAGCACAGCTGCCGATGGCAAATCCAGCACCAGCGTGGTACCTGCCAGCATCGATATTTTTGATGCCAAAGAAGAAATTCGCGTGGGTGACCGACTGCTTCCAGAACCGGCACAAAAATTTCAAAACTTTGTGCCACATGCCGCCCCTGCCGAGCTGGAGGCTCGCATTCTCTCGGTCTATGGTAGTGCGGTGGTGAATGCCGCACAAAATCAGGTGGTAACGATCAACCGCGGCACGCGCGACGGCATCGAAAGTGGGCATATGCTGGCCATCATGAAGGCCGGCGAACTGCTGCAAGACAAAACCCAAGCGATTCCCACGCAACTCAAGCTCCCCGACGAGCGCAACGGTCTGCTGATGGTGTTTCGACCATTTGAAAAAGTGTCCTATGCACTGGTGCTCGACATCACCAGCGGTGTCAAAGTGGGTGACCGGCTGATCAGCCCTCGCTAAAGATTAGTTTTTAGTTTTTAGTTTTTAGTTACGAGTCTTACAAAATTTTGCTGCCGTATTTATTTAAATAACTCATAACTAACAACTAACCACTATCAACTATCAACTAACAACAAAAGACTCACACTGCAACCTCATGACCCCCGTCGAACTTGAAGCCTGGTTGCGTCTGACGCTGACACCTGGCGTTGGCAATATCACAGCGCGCAAACTGCTGGTGGCATTTGGTCTGCCCGAAGCGATTTTTTGCCAATCTGTCAGCGCCTTGGGACAGGTGCTCGACAGCCAGCAGGTGCAGCAGGTGCGCACTGAGCCACCCGGACTGGCAAAACTGCTGCAAACCACACTCAGTTGGCTCGCTCAAAGTGGGTCGGGTGCACAACAGCGTCGCGTGGTGACGCTGGGCGATTGCGGCTACCCAAGTGCCCTGCAGAGCCTGGACGACCCACCACTGATGCTGTATCTGCTGGGGGCTGGAGAATTTACAGATAAAACCCCTCTAGCGCCTGCTGAACATGCGTCAACAGCTCCTTATTTGGAAGCAACTCCTTACCCCATCAGCCCGGCAAACTGTCTGGCTGTGGTGGGGAGTCGCAATCCGACGCCGCAGGGACTGATCCATGCGCGTGAATTCTGCAAAACGCTGGGACAAGCTGGCTTGACCATTGTGAGCGGTCTGGCTTTGGGCATTGATGGTGCAGCGCACGAAGGCGCACTCAGCGCACCGGCCAGCACCGTGGCGGTGGTGGGCACCGGGCTTGACCGGGTTTACCCCAAAGCACACCACGCTTTGGCACACCGAATTGCACAAACCGGCCTGCTGGTCAGCGAATACCCGCTTGGCACACCACCTTTGACGGCCAATTTCCCCAAACGCAATCGGCTGATTGCGGGTTTGGCACAAGGCACGCTGGTGGTTGAGGCGGCGCTGAAATCGGGTTCGCTGATCACCGCGCGACTCAGTGCTGAGCAAGGCAAGGACGTCTTTGCCATACCCGGCTCGATCCATGCCGCGCAAGCCCGAGGTTGCCACGCACTGATCAAACAAGGCGCCAAACTGATCGAATCAGCACAAGATGTGTTGGAAGAGTTTGCACTCCCTGGGGCTTTTAATAACGCTATCAACTCAGTAGCTGTTGACGCATGCAGAACAAGCGCTAAGGGTCTATTTGATGAGCAAAATTTGTTGCTCGATTCACTTGGATTTGACCCTATGGGTCTGGATGCACTGCAAGCACGCACAGGCCTGGATGCCGCACAACTGCAAGTCCAGTTGCTCAACCTGGAACTCGACGCGCTGGTAGCACGGTTGCCCGGCGGCCTGTTTCAGCGCTTGAGTTGAATGCAAGGAGACAATTAAGGGTCCATTACGTAATGGACCCTAAGCCTAACTCTCAGCGTCCCAGGTCTTTGGCGCTGACGCCAGCAATGCCCCAATTTTCTTTGGGCACGTCATGGATCCAGACACGCACATTGGCAATCGGTGTGCCAGTGGCTTCGACCAGCGCAGCGGAAACTTTCTCGATGACGGCGCGCTTTTGCTCTTCGGTGCGGCCTTCCATCATGTAGATCTGGGCAAATGGCATGGTGTTTCTCCTGAATAGTGGAAATTAAACAAATCGAATGCTGGTGCTGCCCATGCCCTGCACCCGCAAGGTGATGTTGTCACCGGCCTGCACTGACACTGCTTCGGTGATGCCACCCGACAGAATCAGGCTGCCAGCCGGAATGCACTCACCGCGCGCGCCCAGGTGGTTGGCCAGCGCGGCAATGGCCGCTGCCGGATGCCCCAAGACTGCCGCACCAGCGCCAAAAGCCACCGGCAAACCGTTTTTTTCCATCACAATGCCCACCGTGCGCAGGTCTGCGCCCGCGGCGCTCATGGGCTGCCCACCCAGCACAAAACGTGCCGCCGAAGTGTTGTCGGCGACCACGCTTTTCAGGTCGAACTTGAAATCGCGGTAGCGGCTGTCGATCACCTCAATGCCGGGCAGCACAAAGTCAGTGGCCGCCAGCACGGTCCCGATATGGCACCCAGGCCCTCTCAATTCGGCCTTGGTGACAAAAGCAATTTCAGGCTCGACCTTGGGGTGAATCAGCTCACTCACTTTGCACTCGCCTCCATCGGGAACCGTGTAGTCGTCGGTCATAAAACCAAACACCGGTGTACTGACGCCCATTTGCTTCATTTTGGCGTGCGAAGTCAAGCCGGCTTTCAAGCCCACAATGCGCAGGCCTCGTGCCAGTTTGCGACGGCGAATTTCGTCCTGAATGGCGTAGGCATCGTCCCAATCCATATCCGGGTAGTCGTCGGTAATTTTGGTGGTGTCTTGCTGTGTAAGCTGGCAGTTTTCCAGTCGCTCAGCCAGCGCTTGAATGGTTTGTAGATCGAGATTCATGGCGGATTTACCTTGTTTGTTGATCAGGCCCTTCGACAAGTTCAGGGCGAACGGGGTTTTGTTGGGGCTAGGCTTTATGCTTTGGCGCGCTCACGAGCCAGCGTCATGGCGGTGTCTTCAATCATGTCTTCTTGCCCGCCGACCATGCCGCGACGCCCCATTTCAACCAGAATGTCGCGCGCACTGACGCCGTATTTTTTCTCGGCACGTTTAGCAAACAACAAAAATGAACCATAGACACCGGCATAACCCAGCGTCAGCGCGTCGCGGTCAATGCGGATCGGAAAGTCCATGATCGGCACCACCAGGTCTTCAGCCACGTCCTGAATCTTGTACACATCAACCCCGGTGGGAATACCCATCAGATCCAGCACGGCGACCAGCACTTCCATCGGCGTGTTACCCGCCCCGGCACCCAAGCCAGCAGCTGCGGCATCAATGCGGTTAGCACCCACTTCAATGGCGGCAATCGAGTTGGCCACACCCATGGCCAGATTATGGTGGCCATGAAAACCCAGCTCGGTCTCGGGGTTCAGGGCAGCGCGCACCGCGCCCAAGCGTGCCTTCACGCCGTCGGGCAGCAGGTGACCGGCCGAGTCGGTCACGTAGATGCAGTTGGCACCGTAGCTTTGCATTAGCAGCGCCTGGCTCACTAGCTTGTCGGCGCTGGCCATGTGCGCCATCATCAAAAAGCCCACGGTGTCCATGCCCAAAGCGCGCGCTTTGGTGATGTGCTGCTCTGACACATCAGCCTCGGTGCAGTGGGTGGCCACGCGAATGGTGTTCACGCCCAAATCCTTGGCCATCAGCAGGTGCTCCACCGTGCCAATGCCGGGCAGCAGCAACGCTGACACTTTGGCTTGCTTCATCAGCGGAATCACGGCACCCAGGTATTCCTCGTCGGTGTGTGCCGGAAAACCATAGTTGACCGAGCTGCCGCCCAAGCCATCGCCGTGCGTGACTTCGATCAACGGTACACCTGCAGCGTCGAGGCCGCAGGCAATGCTGCGCATTTGCTCAAGCGTCATCAGATGGCGCTTGGGGTGCATGCCATCACGCAGAGTCATGTCGTGCAGAGTGATTTTTTTGCCGTGTAAGTTCATGAATTTCTCCTAGGGGTTCAGGCGGCCGTGGCCTTGAGCGTCAAGCGCCCGGCGATGATTTCTTCGGCAAACATCTCGGCGGTACGGGCACCCGCAGCGGTCATGATGTCGAGGTTGCCGGCGTATTTGGGCAAGTAATCGCCCACGCCTTCGACTTCCAGAAAAACCGAAACGCGCTTGCCGTCAAACACCGGCCCGTTGACCAGTTTGTAACCCGGCACATACTTTTGCACTTCTTTGATCATGGCGTGGATCGACTCGGTGATCTTGGCCTGGTCGGGCTCGGTCTCGGTCAGGCAATGCACCGTGTCGCGCATGATCAGGGGCGGCTCGGCCGGGTTCAGGATGATGATGGCCTTGCCTTTTTTGGCACCCCCGACTTTTTCCACTGCACGGGCGGTGGTGCGGGTAAATTCGTCGATGTTTTTGCGCGTGCCGGGGCCGGCTGACTTGCTCGATACAGTGGCGACAATTTCGCCGTAGGCCACCGGCTGAACACGACTCACCGCCGCCACCATCGGAATGGTGGCCTGACCACCGCAGGTCACCATGTTGACATTCATCTCGCCTTTGCCGACATGCTCAGCCAAGTTGACCGGTGGCACACAGAACGGGCCAATGGCAGCCGGAGTCAGGTCGATCATCAGCACACCCAAAGCATTCAATTTGCGGCTGTTTTCAGCGTGCACATAGGCGCTGGTGGCATCAAAAGCAATTTGCACACCATCGGCCAGCACGTGCGGCAGCAGGCCATCGACGCCCTCAGCGGTGGTTTTGATGCCCATTTCGCGCGCCCGCTTGAGGCCATCAGATGCCGGGTCAATGCCCACCATCCAGACCGGCTCTAACACCGGGCTGCGTTGCAGTTTGGCCAGCAAATCGGTGCCAATATTGCCGGGCCCGATCAGAGCACATTTGATTTTTTGCATAAAAACTCCAAGTTTGAAAATTCTGTTGACCCGCGCGAGTCACTTATTCCGTTTCCAGATCGATTCGACATTTGGCGCGAAGCCGCAGACCATGCTCTAGTACGGCAAGGCGAAGCAACAACATGCCGGATTGATATGAAAATGAAATTAGGCAAAGCGCACCGAGCAGCTGCCCAGGCCGCCAATGGAGACGCGGAAGTTATCGCCCGCTTTGGCCGGCGACATGGCCGCCAGTGCACCCGACAAAATCACTTCACCGGCTTTCATGCCGATGCCAAGGCGACCCAGGGTGTTGGCCAGCCAGGCCACAGCGTTGACCGGTGAGCCTAAAGCGGCGGCACCGGCTCCCGTGCCGATGATTTCGCCATTTTTCTCCAGCACCATGCCGCAGGTGGACAGATCGATGCGGCGTGGGTCAACGGCGCGGTCACCCAGCACAAAGACACCGCACGAGGCGTTGTCGGCCACGGTGTCCTGGATTTTGATTTTCCAGTCACGAATGCGTGAATCCACAATCTCAAAGCATGGCATGACGCACTCGGTGGCAGCCAACACATCGGCGTTGCTGATGCCCGGACCCATCAGGTCTTTTTTCAGGATAAAAGCAATTTCACCCTCGGCTTTAGGCTGAATCAAGGTTTTGCTGTCAATGGTCTGGCCTTCGTTGTAGATCATGCCGTCCAGCAGGTAGCCAAAATCGGGTTGATAAACACCCAGCATATTCATCACCGCAGCCGACGTGACACCGATTTTTTTGCCCACCACACGCTCACCAGCTTGCAGCCTGCGCGACAACATGCGCTGCTGGATGTGGTAAGCGTTTTCGATGGTGATCTGAGGGTAGCGCGTGGTGAGCGGATCGACCACGGTTTGGGTGCTCATGGCGTGGTACAGCTCATCGCCCAGGGTTTCGATCAGTTGGGTGTCCATTGTTATCGGGTCCTGTTAGTAAAAAAATTTATATATGAAATTTGGCTCTAGCGCTTATTTAGAAAGCTCTAGCAGCTATGAATAGAATAGTAATTTGAGATCAAGCCGCCTGGCCATCAGCCTCAGTCAGAAAATTTTGCACCAGCTGGGCAAAGCGTGCGGCGTGCTCGATCTGCGTCCAGTGGCCACACTGACCAAACACATGCAATTGCGCGCGCTCAATCCATTGCGCAAGCTGCAGCGAGTTTTTCAGCGGAATCACCAGGTCTTCACGGCCATGCACCACCAGCGTGGTGTGCGGCAGCGCCCGAATAGCTGTTTCGCTGCTGGCCATGGCATCCACCCAGGCCTGGCGCGGAGCTGGAAACATGGAAGCAAACGATTCCTGAAAACCTGGCTGAATGCTGGCCTGGTAGCGCAACTGCGCCAGTTCGTCGGTCACCAGCGCTCGGCTGTAGGCAAAAATGTCCAGCAATTGGCGCATGTTGTCCAATGACGGGGTGTAGCCCCAGACGGCGTCCAGCCCCGGTGTGATGGCAAAGGGCACCCCCACGCTGCCCATCAGCACCAGCCGGCGCACCCGTTGGGGGTGGGCAATGGCCAGCGCCAGCGCCAAAGCACCGCCAAAGGAGTTGCCCACCAGATCGGTTTGCTCCAGACCCAGGGCATCGAGCAAATCAATGGCCTGTTGCACCCAGGCCGCCATGTTGTATGCACTGGCATCAGCTGGGTTCTGCGGGCGCTCGGTAAAACCAAAACCGCGCATGTCAGGGGCAATCACACGCCGGCTTTGTGCCAGCGTTGGCAGCAACAGGCGCCAGTTGGCCCAGGCGCTGACACCAGGGCCAGAGCCGTGGATCAGCAGCACCGGGGCGCCCGTGCCAACATCGTGGTAGTTGGTGGCAAAGCCGCCAGTGCGGATGGACCGGCCGATTTCAGGGTTTTGGCTCATGCGGCAGGTGCTCAGTATTTGATCATCACGTTGCGCAATTCGGTGTAGAACTCGAGCGAATGCAGGCCACCCTCGCGCCCGATGCCTGACTGCTTGGAGCCGCCAAACGGGGTGCGCAGGTCGCGCAAAAACCAGCTGTTGATCCAGCACAGGCCGACTTCAATCTGGCTGGCCATTCGGCTGGCGCGGCTGATGTCTTGCGTGTAGATCGAAGTAGCCAGGCCATACTTAGTGTCGTTGGCCAAACGCACCGCTTCTTCTTCAGTGTCGAAGGGCGTGATGTGGCAGCAGGGGCCAAAAATTTCTTCGCGAACCACTGATGCTGTTTCGGGCAGACCGGTCCAGATGGTGGGTTCGACCCAGCAGCCGTCTTTGAGGTCGTCGGGCATATCCGGTACGCCACCGCCAAAGACGATGGTTGCGCCCTCTTCTTTGGCGCGGGCGTAATAAGAGAGCACTTTCTTTTGATGGATTTTGCTCACCAGTGGGCCAATTTTGGTGTCGTGGTCAAACGGGCGACCCGGTTTCATGGTCTCGGCTTTGACTTTGAGCGCTGCTACAAACTTGTCGAAAATTGGCCGCTCCACATAGACACGCTCGGTGCCCAGGCAAACTTGGCCGCAGTTCTCAAACACCGAACGGGTCACGGTGTTGACGGCGTTGTCAAAATCACAATCGGCAAACACCACGGCGGCGTTTTTGCCACCCAGCTCAAGCGACACCGGGCGAATGCCGTCAGCAGCAGCTTTGATAATGGCGGTGCCGGTTTTGGTCTCACCGGTGAAAGTGATGCCATTGATACCCTGATGGGCAGTCAGGAACGAGCCTGCAGAGTTCACGCCAAAGCCGTTCACCACGTTATAAACCCCGGGCGGCACACCGACCTTGTTCATCACCTCGCCCAGCAAGGTTGCTGTGCTGGGGGTCACTTCAGAGGGTTTGACCACCACGGTGTTGCCGCAGGCCAGCGCCGGGCCGCATTTCCAGGTCATCAGCAACAGCGGCAGGTTCCACGGACAGATGATGGCAATCACCCCGCGCGGTGTACGCACACCGTAGCTGCGCGCAGTTTTGCCGTCTGGGGTGCGCATCTCGAACGACTCGGTAGACACGTTTTTGATGGTGTCGGTAAAAATCTTGAAATTGGCCGCACCGCGTGGAATGTCGATGTGCGAGGCCAGGTGCGACGGCTTGCCGGTGTCGGCTACTTCGGCCTGCAAAAAGTCATCAAAGCGGTGGTTGATCTCAGCTGCGACGGCATCGAGCATGGCGCAGCGATCCACCACCGACAGCTTACCCCAGGGGCCGTGCAAGGCAGCACGAGCGGCAGTCACTGCGGCATCGACCTCGGGCTGGCCGGCTTCATAGACCATGCCGATCAGCGAGTTGTCCACCGGGTTGCGCTTCTCGTAGGTTTTGCCGCTGACATTGCCAACGTATTCGCCGTTGATGAAGTTCTTGATTTCTTTCATGGTCAACTCTTCCAAAAGTGGCGCAAGGGCATTCGCCCAACGCCGTTAAAGTGAAATAACTTTTATGACCCCTGGCGGTTCTCCAGGGGGTCAGAAAAATTAGCTCATGAGCCCAATCGCTTGGAGCCCGGCTTGCGCGCAGGCTTCGTCTTGCTCTTCTGATCCGCCCGACACCCCAATGCCACCCACGCGTTGGCCATGCTCAACAATTGGCAAGCCGCCACCAAAAGCGACAAAGCGTGGCCTGCGCACGATGCCCTCACGCACTGCCTCAGAGTGCTGCTGCAGCGCAGCGTGCCACTGGCTGGTGGCCAGGCCAAAACTGGCCGCGGTATAGGCCTTGTCAATGGCGATGTCGATCGAATGCAGATAAGCCCCGGGCATGCGCAAAAACGCAGCCAGGTTGCCACCACTGTCGACCACCGCCACGTTGATGCAGAGGCCCAGGCCTTGCGCGTGCAGCACAGCGGCACGCGCCGCCGTGGCTGCAGCTTCCCAGCCAATGACAGATTGGGAATGGGCAATTTGCATCAGGTCACCACGCTCAGGAAAGCCGGGTTCAGCTGACGGTTATGGTAAAAAATGCCACGGCCAACGTGCTCCCAGCTCCAGGTGATCGGGTGCATGTCGGGGTAGTGGTCGTAGCCACCACAGAAAGTCTCAAGGCGGTTGCCAGACGGGTCAAAGAAATAAATGGTGGTGCCTTGGGTGATGCCGTGGCGGGTTGGGCCAATGTCGATCGAAACACGGTTGATGCTCATGATGTCAGCCGCACGCAGCACCTGCTCCCAGCTGCCCATCTGAAAAGCCACATGGTGCAGCTTGCCGTCTTCTGCGTGGCGCACCATGGCCAAGTCGTGCGCCTTGGCGCTGCAGGTCAGCCAAATGGCCAAGTCGGTGCTACCGTCTTCGAGCTTGACATGTTCGACCAGATTAAAACCCAGCACGTCTTCAAACAGCTTGCGCGCGCCGTCAATGTCGCCACCGTAAAGCAACGCATGGTCCATGCGGATCGGGCGAATGCCCTTGCCGTCAATCACATCGACTTCGGGGTCGTTGTAGCCCATGAGGTTGCCTACATCTGTCTTGTCGGCAAACAGCTCAATGGTGTGGCCGGTCGGAATCGTGAAGCGCACGCGCTCGCCAGTTTCCAGCATTTCGCCGGCGGGGATGCGCTCGGTGGTCACGCCATAAGCCTTGAGCTTGCTGTCGAGGTCTTCCAGCGTGGCCTGGTTGAGCACCTTGTAGCCAAAAAAATCCAACCCAGCGCGGTCAGCTTGACGCAACACAATGCTGTTGTGGTCACGCTCAGCACGGGTCTTGAAATAAACGCGACCCGACGCATCGCGCCCGGTCTCTACCAAGCCCACCACATCGGTGTAAAACTTCACCGATTCATCCATGTCGAGCACACGCAGTTGGGCGTGGCCCGGGCGCAAAACACCTGTCATTGCCATTTTGTAGTCTCCAGTTAGTCTTCAGGTTGAGGGAAGTGAACGTCGGCCGGCTCAACCGCCCGGCAGACATTTTTTTTCATTTTTCCGATGACCCGCAAGGTGGTCGCGTTGGTTGGACGCACGCGACATGCCAACACACAGCCTTGCGCCTCCTCGGACTCGCTGATGTGCTCACGGCTCATCACCCGCTTGGTGTAAGAGCCGCTGAGCACTTGGACCTTGCAAACACCGCAGCCACCGCCACGGCAACCCACCGGGATGCCTTTTTTGCCGAGCGACTCCATGCCTTCCAGCAGGGTCTGGCTGTCAGAGCAGCGGTAGCTGCTGCCGTCGTCTTCGATGGTCACGGTGTGCAGGGTCATGGCTATTACAGCTTGCAGAAATCAAATTTTGCGAAACAGCGGGCTGCGCACCTGTTGTGCGTCGGCTGCCGAGATGAACTTTTCGGTGTAGATGTCGCGCTCAAACAAACGCCCCTGCATCAGCGTGTTGATGCAGGCATCAATCATCAGTGGCGGCCCACACAGGTAGGCTTTGCGACCCCGAAAGTCATTCTTGAAGTGGGCTTTGGCCGCGTCATGCACAAAACCGCGCGCACCCGCCCAAACGCTGCTATCAGGCTCATTGGAGAGCACCGGCACATAGTCAAAATTGGGGTTCTGAGCCGCCAGTGCTACAAACTCGTCGTGGTGATATAGCTCGGCCTGGTTGCGCGCACCATTCACCAAGGTAATGGGCAAAGTAATGCCTTGTTCAAGTAAGTCGAGCACCATCGAGCGTGGGCTCGACAAGCCCGAACCACCGGCCAAAAACAAGTAGGGCAGTTGCTCGGCCAGATGCTGCTTTTGGCGTACAAAAAAGCGTCCGTAGGGACCGCTAAAACGCAAGCTGTCTCCACCCTTGAGTTCGTCATGAATCCAGCTGGTGGCACGCCCGCCCGGAATGCGGCGGATATTAAGCTCAATCTCGCCGCTCAGGGCTGGCGCACTGGCAATCGAAAAAGCCCTGCTTTGCGCCTCGCCTGGCACCACCAGATTGATGTATTGACCCGCCTGGAAAGTGATGCGCTGAGCTGGATCAAGTTCGACCCAGACACCTTTGACGGTAGGGGTCAGATCAGCAATGCGCGAGACCCGCCCCCGGTAGTCATGCACAGGCAAATTCAGCGCGTCAGGCTCGTCGTCAATTTCAGCCTCGATCGTTACATCAGACTCGAGCGTGGCACAGCAAGCCAAACACTTGCCCTCTTCACGCTCGTAGTCCATCAAGGCGAAGTTGGAGGCCACACCGTGCTCGACTTCACCGTCAGTCACCTCCACTTTGCAGGTAGCACACAGCCCATGACAACACGCATGCGGCAAATAAATGCCAGCGCGCAGGGCGGCGTCGAGGATGGTTTGACCCGCCTCAACCTCCAGCACCTGGCCCAGCGGTTCGATCGTTAGTTGGTAGCTCATGCGCTGCGTTTATTCCTTTAGCTGCAAGAACCCTGCAAGCCGGTCAAACCGGGCGTGCGAAAACGGATCACATCTTTGTGGCCCAAGCCGTTTTCAGCCAGGGTTTTGTCGGCATCGGGCTGCCAGGGCTTACCTGATTTAAACCACTCGGCGGTGCTCCAGTCGATTTTGGCAAAGTCTGGGTGGGCCCCAAACATCCCCGGCAAAGCACCGGCCAGCATGTCGCCGAATTTCAGCGTGGGTGGCATGGGTGCGCAAAAGGGCGCGCAAAACATCAGGTGGTCTTCCCAGCCAATGTAGAGCAAGGGCGCGGGGAATTTATTCACCGTGTCTTGCTGCATGAAAGGGTAAGGGCTAACGGATTTTGTAGTCATCTCTGTGTCTCCTGAGTTTGCTTAGTTGGCAGTGGCCAGATCGCGCCAGGCCTTGAAGTTTTTCTGGTCTTGCGAACCTTCAAAGTCAAGGTTGTCGCGACCCATTTCCATGCGGTACCACTTGAGCACTTCAGCCAGCGGATTGAAGTCTGCGGCAGTTGGATCAGCCTCAGGGGTAAAGCAATTACCTTGGTAAATTTGATGCACGGGCAGCCAGCTCTGAATGTATTTTTCAGGCTCGTGGTCAAAAATGCTCTTGCAACCGTCTGAGCAGAAGTGGTATTTCATGCCGCTGTAGTCTGACTCACGGTAAGCAATTTTGGTGGGGTCGTCCGGCTCGGTAAAGAACATCGGAATCTGGCAGGTCTGGCACAGCATGGGCAGCGTGGTGTTATAGAAACGCTTGCCTTCTTTGGCTTCTTGAGCCCAGTGCTCGTAACGAGGCCGGTAATATTTGTCAAAGGTCTCCGGGTATTTTTCAGACAACCAGGCCATTTCAGTCTCGGACGGGGTCCAGGTATGAAACGGAGCGGCTGCGCCATAGTTGTAAAACACGGCCCACGCCTGGTGCGACAGATGGTCTTTGTCTTTGCAGGCTTGCGTCCAGCCGGCAGGCACGGTGATGCCATAGCGAGCCAGGTCGGCAAACAGGGCACCGCCGTTGGACTCTGCATAGGTTTCCCAGGCTTCTTTCCAGCTCATCACCCGCTTGGGCAGCATGTAGTCCATCATCATGGCCACCAACGTGAGCACACGATAACCACGCCAAAACCATTTATCGATCCAGGCTTGCACGATGGGCAGGTTGTCGGGGTCTTGCTCCAGGATGAACTTGATCATTTCCAGACCCAAGGTCATGTGCCTTGCTTCGTCCGACTGCGCCGAAAAACCAAAGGCCATCGCCGCCATGTCGCCGTTGTAGGCAGCGCCTGATATAAAAGGCACAAACAACAAATTGGTCAGCACATATTCAAAAGCAAAGCCAATGGCAATCATGAACTCAAACGGCCCGGCCGTGATGGCATCGTCAAAGAACGACTTGGGCACCGAGAGGTACCAGACGCGGTCGTGCTGATGGCGCCAATTTTGCATGCCGTTGTAGAACTTGTTGTAGTTCGACATCGAGTGGATTTGCGTTTGCGAGTGGCGGATTTCATCGAGCGCCTGCATTTGGCATGCCACCCGAGGGCCGGCACCGCCGAGCTGACGCCCAACGTGGGCAAAGCCCCGGTGTGCCATGTATTCGAGTGGCGAAACACCCGTTATAAACAGCTTGAGTGCGTTCACATAGCGTGCATCGGTGACCTGCAAATGACCATTGTTTTGGTTGAATGCATCCAGAATGGCATAGAGTTTTTTCTCTTTTTCGGACTGGTA
>CAIYYA010000203.1 GCA_903930255.1 uncultured beta proteobacterium | reverse complement strand
TGGATGCGCTATGGACTGAATTTGAGCGAGTCAAAGGGCATAAGAACAAGCTCTTTGAGTTCCACAAAAAACTGCGCACCCTGACTTTTTTTGATCCGGCCTGCGGCTGCGGCAATTTTTTGGTGATCAGCTACCGCGAACTGCGTTTGCTGGAGCTGTCCGTGCTGCGCGCCAGTCAGAAACTCAGTGGTCACACGGGTCAGCAAAGTGTGGACGTGCACAGCCTGATTGGTGTCAATGTGGACCAGTTTTACGGCATCGAGATTGAAGAATTCCCGGCCCAAATTGCCCAGGTGGCGCTGTGGCTGATGGACCACCAGATGAACTTGCAGGTCAGCGTTGAGTTTGGTCTGTACTTTGCCCGGATTCCGCTGTGCACCAGCCCGCACATTGCTTTTAACAATGCGCTGCGGCTGGACTGGAACGAGGTGCTGCCGGCTGTGCGTTGTAGTTTTCTGGTGGGCAACCCGCCTTTTGTCGGCTACAGCTACCAAAACGCCCAGCAAAAGGCCGATGTTGAGCCTATTTTTGCCACACTCAAGGGGGGTGGCGTACTGGATTACGTGGCCGCCTGGTACATCAAAGCAGCCAATTACATTCGCGGCCAGGAGCCGATACACGCAGAGCAGTCGCCGCACTGGGTGCGCGAACCTGCAAGCAGCTACCTCACGCCCATTCGGGTGGCTTTTGTTTCCACCAACAGTATCAGCCAGGGTGAGCAAGTGGGAGTGTTGTGGGCTTGGTTGCTGGCGCAAGGCATCCACATCCATTTTGCGCACCGCACCTTCCGTTGGAGCAATGAAGCCAGTGGCAACGCGGCGGTGCATTGCGTCATCATCGGCTTTGGACTGGAAGACCGGCCTGGCAAAGTGATTTATGAGTACGACGACATCAAGGGCGAGCCGCACGCCGTACCAGCGGTCAACATCAACCCTTACCTGGTCGATGCACCCAATGTGTTTTTGGAAAAACGCCGTTGGCCCATTGGCACAGCGCCTGAGATGACTAAAGGCAGTCAGCCCACCGACGGTGGCCATCTGCTGCTCAGCAATGCCGAGAAAGAAGCTTTGTTGCAAGCCGAACCTCTGGCCAAAAAGTGGATTCAACCCTTCATGGGGGCCGATGAGTTCATCAACGCCATACCGCGTTGGTGCTTGTGGCTGAAAGACATTGCACCTGCCGAGCTGCGGGCCATGCCGCTCGTGCTACAACGCATACAAGCGGTCAAGACCATGCGTCTGGCCAGCACCAAGGCTGTTACGGTAGCGCAGGCCGACACGCCGACCCTGTTTGGCGAAAACCGTCAGACCGACCAGCCCTATTTGTTGATTCCGCGCGTCTCGTCAGAGAACCGGCGCTACATACCGATTGGCTACATGGAGGCCAACGTGATTTGCAGTGATGCCAATTTCATTCTGCCCAATGCTTCGCTTTATCACTTTGGCATGCTGACCTCTGCCATGCACAACGCCTGGATGCGCTACACCTGTGGCCGACTCAAAAGCGATTTCCGCTACTCCAACACCATCGTTTACAACAACTTCCCGTGGCCCGAGTTCCCCGCAAGCTCCAAGCCAAATAGACCTGTAGCGCCCGCCCATAAAGCACAAGAAGCTATCAAAACTGCAGCACAAATCGTGCTTGACGTGCGCGCCAAATTTCAGACCGGCAACCATCCGGCGACGCTGGCAGATCTGTATGACCCGCTCACCATGCCGCCCGAACTGCTCAAGGCGCATCAGCGACTGGATACCTCCGTGGACAAAGCCTACGAGTTCAGCGGCGGCAACAAGAGCTACCGGAGCGATGCCGAGCGGGTGGCTTTTCTGTTTGAGATGTACCAAAAATTCACCAGTCTGCCCAGCATGGACAAACCGACGCGCACAAAGCGTAAAACCAGACGCACATCAACTTGACAAACCCCTGATGGTGTCCCGCATGATCAAAAGCACGCCCACATCTTTACGCAACACCACCCGGCATAGCCATATTGGCATCCGGCTACAACTGCATGCCCATGAGCAATGGGAGCGCATCGAAGCCTTGGGATGGAATGAGGTTGGTTTCAATTTTTTCCACATCGAAGACATTCATGAACCATCGCTCCAACTCAAACGCAGTCTGACTCGCTTTGCCGGCACGATTGTCTGGCGCGCACGCAGCAGTCTGGATGACGTGATTTTGGCTGCACTGGTGAATGAACTGATCTTTGCCCAAGCTAACGACATGACCGACAACCAGCTGCTGCACAGCCGTTTGATGAATCTGATCAGAGCACCTGGAATGCTCGCGGAAAAACGAAAAATCCTCGCATCCCTGGGGTTGACACTCACTGACACAGAGATTGAGGCACTGATTCAGCAACGCAAACAAGATCGCCCGATCTATCAGTTTGGCGTGAAGGTCGACTCTGAAGCTTGGCGCAGCTTAGTCAAAAATGCCTTAAGCATTTCATCCGTCGTTATTTCACTCGAAAAATGGTCAAGTTCCCTAGTCAAAATTTGACCGCAAGGCTGTCGCATGCGCACCTTTTGCGCCTCACGTCTGCGCAAGTCGCGCTGCCAGACAGCACCCGGCTAAGATGCAGCTTGTTTTTTTCCACCTCAACCTGAGTGAATCATCCCAATGGGAGCAAGCCGAACCTGGAGCCTAGGCGCCAAGCTAATGCTGGTGGGCGCACCCTTTTTACTGCTGGTTTTTATCTCTACCGCTGCCACCTTGTGGGTTTCTTGGCAGCTCGACGGTGGTGCAGCCGCCGTGAATGAAGCCGGCCGCATGCGCATGCAGTCCTACCGCATGTCGTTGTCTATTGGCACGGGGCAACTCACCGAACTCCCCGAACAAGCCAGCGAATTTGATGAAAGCCTGAAAACCCTGAAACAGGGCGATCCGGATCGTCCTTTGTTTGTGCCCTGGGATGAAACCGTCAGTGCACGCTTTGCCACGGTCGAAAACGATTGGCGCAACTACAGGGCACAGTGGATTACAGCGAAACCAAACCATTTCGAGACACTGCGCGCTGACACCGTTCGTTTTGCCTCACACATTGATGCTTTTGTCAGCAGCATTGAAGCGCACATTTCAAAATGGACAGCCCTGCTTCACTTGTTACAAATGAGCATGCTGGCATTGGTTATTTTGGCGGCCGCCATTTTGCTTTACACCGGCTATTTGTTTGTACTGGAGCCGGTAGGGCAACTTAAACAAGCCATCGAAAAAATTCAGGTTGGCGACTTTACCGCACGGGTTGAACACAGCAGCAGTGATGAGTTTGGCACTTTGGCAGACGGATTTAACGGCATGGCCGAGCATTTGCAGTCGATGTATAAAAACCTGGAGGCCAAGGTTGCTGAAAAAACCGTGCAAATTCAGGATAAAACCGAACGTCTTGAGAGTCTTTACGAAGTCACGGCTCTGGTGGCCAACGCGACCTCATTGGACAAACTCGCGCAGCAGTTCACCCAAACCGTGGCACGTATTTCACGAGCCGACGGCGTGGCGCTGCGTTGGTCTACCCAGGACAACCAGCGCCATCTGATGCTGGCTGCGCACGGACTACCGGTCTCCATGGTGGATGCCGAGCAATGCATTTACACCGGAGACTGTCACTGTGGCACCAGCGAGGGGCAAATCGGCCTCAAGGTGATTCCAATTCGTGACATGGCCGACGCAGCCCCGCAACATTGCGCACGCGCTGGGTTCCAGACCGTGGTGACGATTCCGGTGCGCTTGCACGACAAACTGATGGGCGAGGTAGATTTGTTTTTTCATGCCCGCATTACCTTGCTGGCCTCGGAGCGGTCTTTGCTCGAAGCGCTGAGTCGGCATCTGGCAAGTGGCATGGAAAACTTGCGTCTCAACGCACTCGAAAAAGAAGCCGCCGTTTCGCAAGAGCGCCATCTGCTGGCGCGCGAACTGCATGACTCCATCGCCCAGTCGCTCGCCTTCCTGAAAATTCAGGTGCAGCTGATGCGCGATGCCATTAAAACCAGCGATCAGGCAGAAGTAGCCAAAATTGTGGATGAGATTGATATGGGTGTGCGCGAGAGTTACAGCGACGTGCGTGAACTCTTGCTGCACTTTCGCACACGCACCAACGCCGAAGACATTGAACCCGCACTGCTCACCACACTGCAGAAATTTGAGCATCAAAGTGGCATCAAAGCTGGCTTGAATTTGCAAGGCCATGGGCTGCCCCTGTCTCCCGACCTGCAAATCCAGGCCTTGCACATCATTCAGGAAGCCTTGTCAAATGTTCGCAAACACGCCAGGGCCTCGCAAGTTTGGCTGGACGTGCAGCAGCAGCCAAACTGGCGTTTTGAAGTGCGCGATGATGGTATTGGCTTTAACCCCTCAAGCGACGCGCTGGATCAAACCCATGTCGGGTTGCGCATCATGTCTGAGCGAGCCCAGCGCATTGGAGCCGAGCTCGAAGTGGTATCCACCGCTGGGCAAGGCTGCTCCATCATCCTGAGTCTGCCGGTGCCGACCCATCCCATGGCGCAAGCTGTGCATCCGTCTGGTATCGAATCCAGAATTGCAACCCCCTTCACCATTTGACACACAACCATGCCTGAATCCCAAACCCTCACCTGTGCCAGGCTACCCACGCGGATTTTGGTTGTCGACGATCACACCCTGTTTCGCCGCGGTCTCACCGCATTGCTCGGCCGCGACCCCAAAGTGAGCGTGATTGGCGATGCTGCTGATGCGGGTCAGGCACAACGCAAAGCGCAGGAACTGCAACCCGACCTGATTTTGCTGGACAACCACTTGCCCGGCGTGAATGGCGTGGATGCCCTGCCTGCCTTGCGTGAAGCAGCACCCAAAGCGGTTATCTTGATGCTCACCGTCAGTGAAGACGAGAACGATTTGGCAGCCGCCCTGCGTGCAGGTGCCTCTGGTTACCTGCTCAAAACCATAGAGGGCGACGCTTTGACTGACGCCATTGACCGGGCAATGCAAGGTGACAGCGTGATCGCGCCCGAGATGATGGGCAAACTGGTGGCGGCTTATCGTGGCGCGGCCAGTCATGTGGGCAGCACCAATCCAGTCGTTGCGCCCGCCATTGGCAGCATTAACCAGCCCAGTTCGGTGCTCAACACCCTGTCGCCGCGTGAGGGCGAAATTTTGCGCGGCATTACTCGTGGTGCCAGCAACAAAGAAATTGCGCGCCAACACGGCATTGCTGAAACCACTGTGAAGATTCACGTGCAGCACATTTTGCGCAAGCTCGAGGTGAGCAGTCGGGTGCACGCTGCGGTCATCGCGACCGAAAACGGCTTGGTTTGAACAAGGCGAATGACTCAAACCCAATCGAACCGACTGAATATTGATCCGGCCTAATGATGTTTTAAGTTCCGTTCGGGCTGAGCCTGTCGAAGCCCTTCGACCGTTCGTCAAGCTCACGACCGGCCAAACTCAAGGCGATGCTCAATAGTCAAGCATAAAAAGTGCCCTTGGGGCTTGTCCAGCAAGCGCTGGCAGCTATTGATTTAAATTTTTTTCATTAAAGCATGACATCGCAAGGCAGTGCACATAGTTCTTTGGAACGATGGCGCAACTGCGCTGCGTAGTTCCATTCATTCAAGCCAACTGTGCTTTGGAGGGATACCGCGAATCAAGCGCAAAACCTAAAGTCACGTCACACAAATAGGAGTTAGTGACATGACCAAGAAAGGGCAAGCGCTCTCGGTGCTGATTGTCAGCACGTTCGCGTTCACAGTTTGTTTTATGGTTTGGATGATGTTTGCCGTCATCGGCATACCAATCAAGAAAACACTGGATCTGAATTCAACCCAATTTGGCCTGCTCATGGCCACACCCGTTCTTACCGGCTCACTGATACGGGTGCCCCTAGGGATATGGACCGACAAATATGGTGGCCGCATTGTGATGACGCTGCTGATGGCCAGCACCGTTCCAGCCATCTGGCTGATGTCCTATGCCACTGAATTTTGGCAATACCTGAGCATTGGTCTTTTTGTCGGTTTGGCGGGGGGCTCTTTTTCAGTGGGTACACCCTATGTTGCGCGCTGGTTCCCGAAAAAACAGCAAGGCTTCGCCATGGGCATTTATGGCGCGGGTAACTCTGGCGCTGCCGTCAATAAATTTCTGGCACCCGCGCTGGTAGTGGGTTTTGGCTGGGCTATGGTGCCGCAGGTATATGCAGCCATCATGCTGGGCACAGTGATTCTGTTCTGGTTTTTCAGCCATAGCGATCCAGCACATCTAGTGCCCAGCCATGTCAAGTTCAGCGATCAACTCAAGTCTCTGAAAGACCCCAAGGTCATCAAATATTGCCAGTATTACAGCATTGTGTTTGGCGGCTATGTGGCATTGTCTTTGTGGATGGTGCAATATTACGTGGGTGAATTTGGCCTGGACATCCGCACTGCGGCACTGCTGGCTGCCTGCTTTTCATTGCCCGGTGGTGTGTTGCGCGCCGTTGGCGGTTGGTTATCTGACAAATATGGCGCCCATTCGATGACTTGGTGGGTGCTGTGGGTCAGTTGGATCTGCCTGTTCTTGTTGAGTTATCCACAAACCGATTTCACCATTCTGACCGTGAATGGCCCTAAAACGTATCACATCGGTTTGAACGTTTATTTATTCACCCTTTTGATGTTTACCCTGGGCATTGCCTGGGCATTTGGCAAGGCCAGCGTATTCAAATACATCAGTGACGACTATCCGCACAACATCGGCACGATCAGCGGCATTGTTGGATTAGCGGGTGGATTGGGTGGATTTTTGCTGCCCATCATGTTCGGAGCCCTGATGGATCTGACCGGCATCCGCTCCAGCGCCTTCATGCTGATGTACGGCGTGGTCTGGGTCTCTTTGATCTGGATGTACTGGACCGAAGTGCGCAGCGCCGATTACATGGCGCACAAAAGCCCACCCGAGATACAAGCCCAAATTTCTTCTAACTGAAAGAACCTATGAACCAACAAAAAACATCCGGCGCAGACATTGCCGATTGGCGACCCGAGGACAATCAATTTTGGGAAAGCACCGGCAAGGCCATCGCCAACCGCAACCTGTGGATTTCGATCCCCAACCTGCTTTGCGGTTTTGCCGTGTGGGCCATGTGGGGCATCATCACGGTGCAAATGCTCAACCTGGGCTTTCCGTTCAAACCTGCTGAATTGTTCACGCTAACCGCCATCTCAGGTCTGATGGGGGCCACCTTTCGCATTCCGGCCTCGTTTTTCATCCGACTGTGCGGGGGGCGAAACACCATCTTTTTAACCTCGGCATTGCTGATGGTGCCTGCCATCTGGACCGGCATTGCGCTGCAAGACAAAGCCACGCCACTGTGGGTGTTTCAGGCTTGCGCCTTCCTGAGCGGTATTGGTGGCGGCAACTTCGCCTGCTCCATGTCCAACATCACCGGCTTTTTCCCGAAGCGTTTGCAAGGCACTGGCTTGGGTCTGAACGCAGGTTTGGGCAACTTTGGTGTCACCACCATGCAGGTGCTGATTCCGCTGGTGATGACGGTCGGCCTGTTTGGCGCTGTGGGCGGTGGCTCGATGGTGCTAACCAAAGACAGCGGCTGGATCATGGGCAAGATTTTGGCGGGCACCCCCACCTTCATTCAGAATGCCGGCTTTGTTTGGGCTGCCATTCTGTTGCCACTGGTAACGGCTGCCTGGTTTGGCATGAACAACCTGTTGCCGCTCTCCCCTAACTACGGCGGCACCATCGCGGCCTTCAGCAAGATCATTTACCTCTGGGGCATCACCTGCCTGGTAGGTGGTTTGGGGCTTTACCTCTACCTGCCCGCACCCACCGGTTTGGGCCTGCTCAACATGTGGGTGGCACTGCCGATGACGATTGTGGTGACGCTGGCTGCCATGAAATTGGCAGCGTTTGGCGAGATGAAGGGCAACATCGCCAAGCAGTTTGAGATTTTCAAGAACAAGCACACCTGGTCGCTGACCGTGCTGTATTTGGTCACCTTTGGCTCATTTATCGGCTTTTCGATGGCCTTGCCCTTGTCAATCACGGTGATCTTCGGCATCAGCCATGTGCCCGATGCAGCTGGCATCATGCAACACACGCTGAAAAATCCCAACGCCCCTTCCGCCCTGACCTATGCCTGGATTGGCCCGTTTGTTGGCGCACTGATTCGTCCCTTGGGCGGCTGGATTTCTGACAAGGTGGGCGGCTCCATCGTGACACAAGTGATCTCGGTGGTGATGGCGGGTGCCTCTGCGGGTGTCGGCTACATGATGATGTTGGCCTATGGCTCTGCTAACCCTGAGCAGTATTTTTCGACATTCATGTGGCTGTTTGTGCTGCTGTTTGCCGCCAGCGGCATTGGCAACGGCTCGACCTTCCGCACGGTGGGCGTTATTTTTGACCGCCAGCAAGCCGGCCCGGTGTTGGGCTGGACTTCTGCCGTAGCCGCTTATGGTGCCTTTATCGCCCCGGTGGTGATTGGTGCGCAGATCAAAGCCGGCACACCGCAAACCGCCATGTATGGGTTTGCCATCTTTTATGCGCTGTGCCTGGTGTTGAACTGGTGGTTTTATTTGCGTGCTGGGTCTGAGATCAAAAACCCTTGAGCAAAAAGTGTCGGGTTACGCGCTTCGCACTAACCCGCCCAACCAGATGCCAATCACTTTAAAGTTTATAGCTACTCACGCTTTATCTATAAGCGCTAGAGGCCGATTTGGCTTATAAAACTTAAACCGGTGCAGTGTCTCGCATCCACTGGCGCAGGCGTGCCAGGTCGTCAAAGTCAACCACCTCACCCAGGCTGCCATCGTCGCCAACAATTTTGAAGCGCTGCGCATCTTTGGTCAAAAACAGCACCTTGCTGTAAGTTTTTGACTGGTGTGTGGCCTTGCGTTTGGCATCCTTCGTGTCGTGCTTGGTCTCTACCAGCCGGATCAGGGGCTCGTCGCCGGGCTCATGTGTCAGGCACACCACAAAGTCGGGGTAAAACATGTTGCGGCTGTCGCTGCGCATCAGGGCAATGCTGTAGGGCTTGCCCTGCGGGTTGCGATGCCACCAGGCAACAAAGTCAGCCCGGTCCAGCGCCCGGGCAAACGCCAGCTCCTGGGTGTTGAACTCGTAGGTGGCATCGAGGCGCGCGGTGCTAAACACGTCTCCCACAGGTAAGCCTTGCGCATCTTGCGCAAACACATAAGTCTCGTTTTTGAAAAACGGCTGCGCCGACAAAGGCAGTGCGCCTGCGGCCAGGGCTACGCTGTCGGTGTCAGGAAACAGCACGCCATAAATGTTTTTACGGGACGCTAAAAGTGACTGGCTGGCGGGCATCAGCAGCGCATCAGGCAGCGGCTGGGCGGCAACTTCTCGCGCCTTGTTCGCCCACTGCGCCTGCAAAACCTCTTGCAACTCGGGCAACAGTTTGTGGATGACCCAACAAGCGGCATCACGCGCCTGGCTGCGCAGGGCGGCAGGTAGCGGGCGCAGCGCGTCTTCACGGTAGGCGTGGGCACGCTCGATCTCGGGCAGCAGGCGGCGGGCCAGTTCGCCCACCAGGTCGATCAAGTCTTGCTCTTCCAGCCCCATGCTGGCCAGCGCGTCTTCGGTGCGCTGCATCAAGGCGGTGCGATCGGTCACCACCTGCACGCTTTCCTCGAAACTTTCACCGCTGAACAGCTCGGTGCGGATTTCACGCTCGGTCAGCAGGTTTAGCGCGGCCCGGGTGGCCACGCTTTTGACTTCGTCAGACAGGGGCAGCGTGCGTGCAGCCGCAACAATGTCAAGCTCCAGCACGTCAAACACGGGTTTCACCTCGGTGGTGAACTGCTGCGGGGTGGGCCGCTTGCCCACTGCGCCCAGCCGTGGGTAAGCACGCAGTCCGTTGGCCTCCAGCGCGGCCATCAGCTCAGCGCGGTTGGTCGGTGCATGGCGTTTGGGCACCACCGCGTTGCCGCTGGTGACTTGCATGGAGTCCAGCGCGTCAAGCTCATCCTTTTGCGCCAAAGTGCCAAACAGCTCGTGCGTGGCACCCACTTCAATTTCAGGAGCTGCCAACGCAGTATCGACGGGCGTTAGAGCCGTATTTTGTGCAGAAGAAACTGCGCGCACGCGGCCATCAGCGCCCATGGTTGGCAGCAAACCAATGTCGTAACCCAGCGGCATTTGGGGCGTGACATGGTTGCTCAGGCAGACACCGCCATGCGCTGTGCGGCGCACTTGCAGCTCTTCAATCTGCCCTTCGAGCTGCGAAATCACGGCTTTAGTTGCCGCTGCTGCCTCGGCAAACCCGGCTTGCGACTGCTCGTTGGCCAGAAAAATATACGCCGTATCCAACTCCGCAGGTGCGCTGTAGGGGGCAGGAAAAGCCCGCTGCAACTCGCCCGGCACGCGCATCACCCGGCCAATGAACTGCATGGCAAAGTCTTCGTCGTTGACCGATTTGGTCGAGGCCAGCACAAACGCCCGTGGCGCATCAAAGCCGGTGCCAGCGGCCTGCTTGAAGATCAGCACCTCAAAGGCGGTGTTGACGGCAATGGCGGCCATCATCACCGGGTCGGGTTCTTCGGCCGAATGCATGGCCACCGCGTTGGGGGCAATCGCCAGCTCTTTGGTTAAAAAGTCATACGCCTCACGAATAGCCGCGTCGCCATTGGCCACCTGCACCAGCAGCAGCGGGATGGTGGCCAAGCCCCGGCTTTTGAGCAACTGGCCAATGTGCTGGTTGCGCCGCCAGGCGCGGCGCAGCACCGTGAGTTTCAGGTCGGTAATGCCTTGCATCGAGTCGCGCAGGTCATAGACCACGGTTTCGAGCCAGGGCTTGTTCAGCCGCTCGGCCACCACGTCAGCCCGGCTCACGCTGAAGGCCTTGAACGCAATGTTGCCAGCGCTGGCGATGAACTCATTGAGCTGCGCGTCTTTGGGCGTGGCGCTGGCCATCAGCAAATAATCCGCCCCCAGCCATTTCACAAAACGGCCAAACTCGGTGGCCACATGCAGGGCAATGTGCGCTTCATCCACGATCAGGCCAATTTGTAGCCCGCGTGCGCGTGCCAACGCAAAGTAAGCCGCCAGGCTGCGTTCGCCATCGTCAGACTTGTCGCTGTAGTGGGCTTTGTGCGACTTGGCGCTGGCCACCCCTTGCACGGTGGACACCAGTACCTGGCCCGCCTCGGGGGTTTCGTTGCGGGCGCTGCCCAAGTGTTTGGCGATCAGCCCGGTGTCAGAAGATTGACTGTCCAGCGTGTCCACCGTTTGCGCCACCAGATTGACATACGGCACAAACCACAGCCACAGCACCGCATTGGTTTTGCTTAAGCGCTCCAGAATGCGCGTGAGCATGAAGGTTTTACCCGACCCCGTGGGGCTGCGCAGCAGGCAAGGCGGACGCGGATTTTCAGCCAGCGCCTCACACACGCCGTGAATGATGCGGGCCTGAAACTGCTTGGGCGCAAAACTGGCCGATTGCGGCGCGGTGATGGGGGGTGAAAGGGTCATGAAATGTGGCAAATCAATGTCGGCTTCTGCGTTACCCAGCTTTAGTCAACGATGTAAGACGCTCACGCAAGCCAGTCATGGCCACGTCACCATCAATCCAATGGGCACGTCCGGCGTCGATATCCGCCTCGCGCTGATCCGCCACTTGCTCCCAGGCGGCTTCTACGGATTCAAGTTGGCTCATCTGCATGGGAACCTTCGGGGTGGTTGTATGGGACATTCGTGCATTACACCGCTGAATGGGTGCTTAGCCAGTCGCGCATGGCCGCATTCACCCGCGTCTGCCAGCCTTTGCCACTGGCCTTGAGCACGGCCAGCACGTCAGCGTCAAAACGGATGGTGGTGGGCACTTTGAGCGGCTTGTCTTTGGGGCCACGCTGGCGCATGGCGCACAGTTGGGCGAACACCTCGGGCGAAAAGAATTCAGCAGCGGGCCGGGCGTGGGCAACGTCTTCGTCCGTCCACTCGGGGTTATCCGGGTCAGCGGCAATACCCGCGTTGATCTGGATTTCTTCTTCTGGTGTGGGCATGATGATGACCCGCCCAGAGCGGGTTTTAATGGTTTCTTGCATAGCGTTTTACCTCACTCAAACCACACCAGATGCTTGGTGACGTTTTCGGCCAGTTTTTTCGGGTCGTGTTCGTAGCGCATGTCGCTATTGTATTAACACTAAGCTGCTGCCTGCACAGCCGCCTGCTTGCGTTTGCGCGCCACCTGCCCATGCAACAGCGCTTTTTGCAGGGACAAGCTTTCTACCTCGCGCCCCAGCGCCGCAAAATGCTCACACACCGTGGCCGGGCGGGTGCTATACACCCGCAGTTGGCGGCATGGCAGAGATGCCATCGCATCGAGCGCGGCGCGGGTCAACTTGTGGCACAGCACCGTGAGCACGCCATCGCCCACGTTTTGCACCAGGATTTTGACGCCCCGGTCTGCATCGGGCACAGGCCGGGCCACTTGGCCCAGGCGCAGCGTGAGCAACTGAAAAACTTGCGCGCAACTGGAATCAAACGGCGCGTCACCAGGGGCCAGTTTGTCGAGTTGCAGATAAGCAAAACTGTTGTGCGCCAGTGTGGTATCGGACTCGATTACCTTTTGGATGCGGGCGGCGCAGACATCGCGGCACAGGTTCTTCAACGACTCTTTGGCGGTGGCCTCGGTGCTGCTGCACAAAATGAACTTGCGCGCTGGCTGGTCTGGCTCCAATGCGTTGAGCGCCAGCACCGCGTGGCCGGTGGTGCCGCTGCCGGCGAAGAAATCGAGTACGGTGTCGCCGGGGCGGCTGGCTTGAGCGAGCAGGCCTTGGATGAGCGAGCGCGGTTTGGGGTAAGGAAAGGCTTTGCTTCCCATGAGGTCTTGCAATTCCTTGGAACCTTCTTCAGTGGTGCCGACAAGCGGCAAGTTTTCGCCTTCAACCAGCGTGTAATCTTCCTGCCGTGGCGTTAGCCACGATGAAATCGGTTGGTTTTCGTTTTTCAAACCTTCTTTGAATCGTTTGAATTGCGGCCGTCCATACCCAACTTTCTTGCCTACCCAAAACTCCAAATTGGGCATGTCATCAAAAAGCAAGGCAGTTTTACCGCTCAAGGGCACATCTTTGGCTGCAATGGCGAGGCGCAAGGCTTCCAGTGACTCAAAGGTTTCAACGCGCTGGTTTGGAGGGAACCAAATTAAGCCCTTTTTAGCGAAGTCTTCTATTGCATCGCCTCGCAGGCCATTGATCGCAGCCTTAATCGCAGCCTCGTCACCACTGAAGCGGCTGTTAATTTCCAACTTGGACGCGTAGGCCCACACCCGTTGAGGATTGCATGGATAGTAAATATCGGTTTTTGAGTCGTGAATTGGGTAATAGGTGTTCGGACGCTCTTGCATATCTTTTGGAGAAGTTAAATCACTAAGCCGAAACACCCGGTCACCTTCCTGAAACCGATACATTGAATATGATTTTTCATCACCTGTGAAGCGAAAACCTGCATTGCCAAACACCAACACATGCTCGTGGTTGTCCGAGAAAAAAGCCCCTTTTGCGTCGTTCCCTCCGGTACGGCTTCGCCAGACAAAGCTTCCGATGCGCCGCCCCGGCAGCACCTCGTCCATCAACAACTCCAGCCGCGCGCGGTTTTCGTCATTGATGCTGACCATGATCACGCCGTCCTGCGTCAACAAATCTTTGGCCAGCATGAGCCGCTGGTACAAAAATTCGAGCCACTGGCTGTGCCGCCAGCGGTCGTTTTGGCCCACGTAACGGTCGTTATAGACCCAGTCTTTGTTGCCGGTGTTGTAGGGCGGGTCGATGTAGATCACCCGCACTTTGCCCGCGTGGGTGCTTTTGAGCAGGCGCAGGCTGTCGAAGTTGTCGCCCTCGATGATCAGGTTGGGCGTGCCCGGCCCGGCCAGTTTGTCCAGCCCGTGCGAGTCTGGTTCTGAGAGGCGCGGCAGCACGATGTTGGCGTTCAGCGCCGCGTCGCGCTCGATGGCGCTGCTTTCCCAGTACAGGCCCAGCTTTTGCTTTGTCAGGTGCTCGGTGAGCAGGCGGCGCAGTTGCGGGGCGCTCAAATGCGCCAGGTTGTGCAGCGGGTCGGTGGCTTGGATCATGGGTATTTACTATCTAATTAATAGCTGCTTGTGCTTGTTTGGTATGCGCTAGCGGCCAGTTTGACTTTCAGTCGTACCAGTTTTCAACGCGCAAATCAGGCACCCGATCAAACTCGCGGGTGTTGCGGGTCACCAGGGTGAGGTTATTCGCCAGGGCTATGCCTGCGATCAAGGTGTCCACGTTGCCAATGGGGGTGCCGCAGCGCTCCAGATGCGCCCTGGTTTTTGCAGCTTGGCGGGCACTCTCCAAGTCAAACGGCAGAACTGCCAGGCGTTTTTCAATTTCATTGAGGCGGGCGATCTGGCTGCTGGGGTTTTGCGCCTTGCATGCGCCCGTGAACAGCTCAAACAGCACCGGGGTACACAGTCGCAGATCCGCGTCTTTGTGCTGTGCCATTCGCAGGCGAACAGCACCCGTGTTTTTAAAAAAATAAATCAGGGTGTTGGAGTCAAGCAGGTAGGCCATGAGCTGCCCCTACCAAGACTCACGCGGGCTGTCGGGTACTTCGCACGCCCGAATTTCTTCAAGCGACGGAAAATCGTCGCCGCCCGCATCACGCAAGCGGTCAATTTCGGCAAAAAACGCTTCCCAGCTTTGGCTTTGCCGCTGTCGCTCTTCAATGGCAAATTTGCCAAACCATTGGCTCACCGACACCCGTGCACGCTCGGCGGCGCGCTTGGCGGCTTCTAACGCGCTGTCTTCAACATAGATAGTGACTTGGCCCATGGTGTTGCTCCGTCTGTAGTTTGGGTTGTCAGTATAAGTGTGGTGCACTTATATTTTGATGCTATCCAATGAGATGGGCGGAGCCTTTAGCCATCATTTCAATAGTTCTTACGAACTACCCGCTTGCGAACCTTCATAGTTCGACAAACCCGCAGCGACTGTACTTCAGAGGGATAGCGCCGACAACGGGCAAAACCTACAGTTACGCCATGCTCCAACGCAGCAGTCTGTGCCATGCCAAACTACTATTAAATTAATAGCTATATACGCAATCACAGAAAGCATCAAAGCCTATTTTTACCACTAATTATTGACAACCCAAGAGGACACCCATGAGCCATTTTCTGGATCGACTCACTTATTTTTCACAGCCCCAGGAGCCTTTCTCGGGCGAGCACGGCATCACCACCGGTGAAGACCGCACCTGGGAAAACGCCTACCGCGACCGCTGGGCGCATGACAAGATCGTGCGCAGCACCCACGGCGTCAATTGCACCGGCTCTTGCTCGTGGAAGATTTACGTCAAGGGTGGCATCGTCACCTGGGAAACCCAGCAAACCGACTACCCGCGCACACGCTGGGACATGCCCAACCACGAGCCCCGTGGCTGCGCGCGCGGTGCCAGTTACAGCTGGTATTTGTACAGCGCCAACCGGGTCAAATACCCGCTGGTGCGTGGCCGCTTGCTGAAACTCTGGCGCGACGCCCGGCATTCGATGGCACCCGTAGAGGCCTGGGCCTCCATTGCTCACTCCGATGCGAAGCGCAAAGAGTACCAAAGCGTGCGCGGCCTGGGTGGTTTTGTGCGCTCAAGCTGGGACGAGGTCAATGAGATGATCGCCGCCGCCAACGTCTATACCATCAAGCAGCACGGCCCGGATCGTGTCATTGGTTTTTCGCCGATTCCGGCCATGTCGATGGTGTCGTATGCCGCCGGCAGCCGCTACTTGAGCCTGATTGGCGGCGTTTGCATGAGCTTTTATGACTGGTATTGCGACCTGCCACCGGCCAGCCCGATGATCTGGGGTGAGCAAACCGACGTGCCTGAATCAGCCGATTGGTACAACAGCAGCTTTATCATTGCCTGGGGCTCCAACGTGCCACAAACCCGCACGCCCGATGCCCACTTTTTTACTGAAGTGCGCTACAAAGGCACCAAGACGGTGGCCGTCACCCCTGACTATTCTGAAGTGGCCAAGCTGTCTGACATCTGGATGAAACCCAAGCAAGGGACGGACGCGGCAGTAGCCATGGCGATGGGCCACGTCATCCTGAAAGAGTTTTACTTTCCCGATAACGGCCAGCGCAGCGCCTACTTTGACGACTACGTGCGCCGTTATACCGATATGCCGATGTTGGTGATGCTGAAAGAACACACCCTGCCCAGCGGCGAAGTGGTGATGGTGCCAGACCGCTATGTGCGCGCCTCTGACTTCAACGGCAAGCTCGGCGCGGCCAACAACCCCGAGTGGAAAACCGTCGCCTTGAACGACGACGGCAAAGTGGTCTTGCCTAACGGCGCGATTGGCTTCCGCTGGGGTGCCGATGGCCGTGCCGACCAGGGCCAGTGGAACCTGCAAGCCAAAGAAGCCCGCCATGGCACGGATGTCAAGCTCAAGCTGACCGTGATGGAGGGGCAAAACGCCAGCACGCAAACGGCCAAGGTCGGGTTCCCCTACTTCGGCGGCATCGAGAGCGAGCATTTTCCGAACAACGCTACTGGCGCGGCTGCCAACAATGTGCTGGTGCGCACGGTGCCAGTGCAAACCATCTCTTTGGGCAAAGAAGGCGACAAACGCGAGGCGCTGGTGGCCACCGTGTTTGACCTGCAAGTGGCCAACTACGGTGTGGCGCGTGGCTTGCCAGGCGAACTGGCGGCCAAAGACTTCAACGACGACACGCCTTACACCCCGGCCTGGCAAGAGCGCATTACCGGCACGCCGCGTGAGCAGCTCATTACCGTAGCGCGCCAGTTTGCCGACAACGCCGACAAGACGCACGGCAAGTCGATGGTGATCATTGGCGCCGCCATGAACCACTGGTACCACGCCGACATGAACTACCGTGGCGTCATCAATATGCTGATGATGTGCGGCTGTATCGGCCAAAGCGGTGGCGGCTGGGCGCACTATGTGGGTCAGGAAAAACTGCGCCCGCAAACCGGCTGGACCGCGTTGGCCTTTGCGCTGGACTGGATTCGCCCACCCCGGCAGATGAACAGCACCAGCTTCTTTTACGCCCACACCGACCAGTGGCGCTACGAAAAGCTCGGTGTGGATGAGGTGCTGTCACCGCTGGCCGACAAGTCAAAATTTGGCGGCAGCATGATCGACTACAACGTGCGCGCCGAGCGCATGGGCTGGCTGCCCTCAGCACCGCAGCTCAAAACCAACCCGATGCAGGTGGTCAAAGATGCCGTGGCGGCGGGCATGGACCCGAAAGACTACACAGTCAAAGGGCTCAAAGACGGCTCACTCAAAATGAGCTGCGAAGACCCCGATCACCCCAACAACTGGCCGCGCAACATGTTTGTCTGGCGCTCCAACATTTTGGGCTCCAGCGGCAAGGGTCATGAATACTTTTTGAAGCACCTGCTGGGCACCAGCAATGGCGTGCAGGGCAAAGACCTCGGCAAAGACGAAGCCAAACCCGAAGAAGTGGTGTGGCACGACAAGGCGCCTGAAGGCAAGCTCGACTTGCTAGTGACGCTCGATTTCCGCATGAGCACCACCTGCTTGTACTCTGACATCGTGCTGCCAACAGCCACCTGGTATGAGAAAAACGACCTCAACACCAGCGACATGCACCCCTTCATTCACCCGCTGTCCACCGCAGTGGATCCGGCCTGGCAATCGCGCAGCGACTGGGACATTTACAAGGGTTTTGCGCAGAAATTCAGCGAAGTCTGCGTTGGCCACCTGGGTGTCGAGCGCGAAATGGTGTTGTCACCCTTGATGCACGATTCACCCGCCGAACTGGCGCAACCCTTTGGCGTGCAAGACTGGAAACGTGGCGAGATCGAGCTGATTCCCGGCAAAACCGCGCCCAATATGGCCGTGGTCGAGCGTGATTACCCCAATGTCTATAAACGTTTCATCGCCTTGGGCCCCCTGATGAACAAGGTGGGCAATGGCGGCAAGGGTATTGCCTGGGACACCAAGATCGAAGTCACCCAACTGGGGCAGCTCAATGGTTTGACGACCGCCGAGGGCGTGACCTGCGGTATGCCCAAGATCGAAACCGACATTGACGCCTGCGAAGTGGTGCTGCAACTCGCCCCTGAGACCAATGGCCATGTGGCGGTGAAAGCCTGGAAAGCACTGGGCAAGCAAACCGGGCTGGACCACACCCATCTGGCGCTGTACCGTGAAGACGAAAAGATTCGCTTCCGCGACATCCAGGCACAGCCACGCAAGATCATTACCAGCCCGACCTGGAGCGGTATCGAGAGTGAGACCGTCTCTTACAACGCGGGCTACACCAACGTACACGAGATGATTCCATGGCGCACCCTGACCGGTCGCCAGCAGTTCTACATGGATCACC
>CAIYYA010000202.1 GCA_903930255.1 uncultured beta proteobacterium | reverse complement strand
GGCGCAACCCCACGGCATTGTGCTGGTGACTGGCCCCACGGGTTCGGGTAAAACCACCACGCTGTATGCGGCATTGAGCCGGCTCGATGCTGCGCAAAACAACATCATGACGGTGGAGGACCCGATCGAATACGAGCTTGCCGGTGTCGGGCAAACCCAGGTCAACCCGAAGATCGAGCTTGACTTTGCCAAGGCGCTGCGCGCTATCTTGCGGCAAGACCCAGACATCATCATGATTGGCGAAATTCGCGACATTGAAACGGCGCAAATTGCCATTCAGGCCTCGCTCACCGGTCATTTGGTGCTGGCCACGTTGCACACCAACGATGCTGCCAGCGCTGTGACGCGCCTGACCGACATGGGCGTCGAGCCGTTTTTGCTCAGCTCCAGCCTGCTTGGTGTTCTGGCACAGCGCTTGGTGCGCAAGCTCTGTCCGCATTGCAAAACCCCGGTACCGGTTGAAGCCAAAAAACGGGGACGCACCAAACTCAAATTGCTCGAAGAGCCCGCGCAGGGCGAGACCGAGTTCTCGCCCGTTGGCTGCCCCGAATGCGGCCACACCGGTTACAGCGGACGTAGCGGTGTGTTTGAACTGCTGGTAACCGACGATGCGATTCGCGCTCAAATTCACAACCGCACCTCCGAGGCAGACATCCGTGCGGCGGCGCTGGCCAGTGGCATGGTGCTGATGCGCGAAGACGGCGAGCGTTTGGTCGGCCTGGGTATGACCTCACGCGAAGAGTTGTTGCGCGTCACGCGCGACTGAACGCTCAAGCCCTGTAAGTCTGAAAAATCCGGTCGAGCACTTCGCCTTTGATGGGTTTGCTGGTGAAATCGGTCATGCCGGCGGCAAAACAGGCTTCGCGGTCGCTGATCTGCACGTTGGCTGTCAAGGCCACGATGGGGATCGGTAAACGGTCGTTTTGCGTGCGCTCCCAGGCGCGAATCTGTCGGGTGGCCTCAAAGCCGTCCATCACCGGCATTTGGCAGTCCATAAAAATCAGGTCGTAAGTGTTGCACTGCAAGGCCTGAAAAGCCAACTGACCGTTGTCGGCCGTGGTCACGCTGGCGCCACGCTGCTCGAGCAGGCTGCAGATGACCATTTGGTTGATCAGGTTGTCTTCGGCCACCAGCACCCGCATGCCTTGGGCTGAACCTGTTGCGCGCGCTGGGGTGGGGGCTATGGGTGCCGCCGGGCGTTTTGTCTGCGCAGCCTCCAGGGGCAAATCAAACCAGAAGCGGCTGCCTTGGCCTGGTGTGCTTTCTGCATGGATGTGCCCGCCCATGACATCGATCAGATGCTTGCAAATGGACAACCCCAGCCCACTGCCGCCGAAGCGTCGGGTGGTAGAAGCATCGGCCTGCGCAAAACGTTGAAACAAGCCAGCCAGCACTTGCGCAGTCATGCCTATGCCGGTGTCGCTGATGCTGAAACGGCACCAGTTGCGCGCATCGCCTTCGGGTGCTGCAATGGGTTGTGCACTGAATTCAATCTGCCCCTGCTCGGTGAACTTGAGCGCATTGCCCAGCAAATTGCCCAGCACCTGGCGCAGGCGGGTTGGGTCGGCGCAGACCCAGTCGCTTGTAAATGTCTGCAAATTGGTGACAAAACCAATGTGCCGCGTGCTGGCCATTTCGAGGTAAACCTGTGCAATCTCTTGGCACACTTGGCGTGGATCGAAATCGATGCGCTCCAACTGGATTTGACCTTCTTCGATTTTGGCCATGTCCAAAAT
This sequence comes from uncultured beta proteobacterium, assembly GCA_903930255.1. Lineage (GTDB taxonomy): Bacteria > Pseudomonadota > Gammaproteobacteria > Burkholderiales > Burkholderiaceae_C > Rhodoferax. The sequence continues at coordinate 40,977 of CAIYYA010000202.1, read as the reverse complement.
GTCGCTGAGCAGGCTATGCAAAGATTTTCCAGCCGTTGCAATGGCGCCGACGTAGCGCTTTTGCTCAGCATCGAGTGGTGAGTGCTGCAGCAATTCGGTAAGCCCCAGCACGCCGTTGAGCGGGGTGCGAATTTCGTGGCTCATGTTCGACAAAAACTGCGATTTGGCGCGATTGGCAGCCTCAGCGCGCTCTTTTTCGTGGCTGAGTTCGGTGTTGCGCTGCACCAGACGCTCGGTGAGGGTGTCGAGTACCTTCACCACAGCGCGCACTTCGTTCTGATCGGTTTCAATAATCGCCTCACCGGTGAGTGCTAGCGCACTTTGTAGGGCACGCTGGCGCAGCTTTTGCAAGGGTCGCATGAGCCAGCGCAAAGCAATGAACCCGAGCACTAAGCTGCCAAAAAAAGTCAGCATGGCAAGCCACATTGAGCGCTCGCGCGCCGCGTCGAGTAGGCGATAAGCATCATTGCTGTCTAGTCGAGCCAAAATCACATAGGCATCATCGACGATCACAATCGGCAAGTAAACCAAGGTGTGGTGGGTGATCGCATCGACCCGAAACACCGGAATTTTTGACATATAGGCCTCGTTCACACCCGTCATGTCAATCAGGGCTTCGGCTTGTTCGAGAGAATTGACGATCATGCCATCACGCCCCAGCAGCACCAATTCAGCCCCGAGTTGGCGGCTGAGTTGGCTGAATAATGACTGGTTTAAGCTCACGCCAGCTGTCAGCGCACCGATCACCTGATCGCCATTCTTCAGCGGTTCGATGGCCTGAATTAACACGCTGTTGGTGCCGCGCTGACTCGTAAGCATGCCTTTGCCTTGCGTGAGCACCTCAGATACACCCCAACCAGCTCCCGTCTCGCCATTCAGCTGCGGATCTTGCGCTAGGTAGAGCATCGTTTCACTGGCGTCGGTTACTTCGAGTTTCTGAATTTCACCCAAATCAAACACCTCACCCAAGCGTTGCGCCATGGGGTTGAGGCGTTGCAAACCGTTGCGCTGCAGGGCTTCGAGCACCGTATGGTCGGAGGCCAGCATGCGCGCCGTTGCCTTGGCCTCGCCTTCGATTTGCTCAACCATTGAGCCCAAAAGGCTGGCAATGGTTTTGATTTTGTCGATTTCGCGCAGGCCAATGGTTTCGCTCAGCAAATTTGCCGTGTTTTGCTGCGAAATCCATTGCCCGCCGAGCACCAGCACGCCAATCAAGATGGAGAGCACTGCGGTGGCTGAAAGGCGAAAAAGATGATTCATACTGAGCAAAAGGCTAGCTCATGGGGTCAATTGAAGGCGTTGCTCTGGAGTCAGTCAGGCGGGTGCACTCGAAGCGAGCACACCGTTTTCGCGCAGGATGCGAATGCCCTCGGACGAGCGGGTAAAGTCGATGAACGATTTGGCAGCAGGGCTGAGTTTGCCGGTTTTGTGAATCAGGCCAAATTCAAGCCACAGCGGGTAGCGCCCCACGCCCACGTTTTGCGGGCTGGGCTCCACGCCATCAAGCGCCAGCAAGTTGACTTTGGTTTTGCAGGCAGCGAGTGCCGAGCGGTTTAGAAAACCCAGTGAGGTAGGAAAACGATCGAGCATCTCAATCATCTGCGGATCGAGGTGAACCAACTTGATGCCCGAGCCAAAAGTAACCGTTTCAAATGTCTTGATGACACGGCTGATGGCCTGGCGTGAAGCGTCTGACATTTCGCGTCCGATGGCACGAATCGGGCCCGCTTTGCCACCCACCTCGCTCCAATTGCTGAGCTTGCCGGTGTAGGCGTCGAGCACTTGCGTTGTGCTCAAGCCCTTCACCTGCACATTGGCTCCCGCAACAAAAGCCACCGGGTCTCGCCCCAGCGGCACATAGCTCAGACCGCGGGCGCTCTCGTCGGGTTTGAGGGGACGCCCGATGCGTCCCAGCACGGTCGTGCCAGCTTCGACATCGCGCAGCGCACCCGCTGCACCGGTGCTGGGTGGAACGCTGACGCGGTGCTGAGTTTGCTGGCTGTTAAAAGCGTCTGCCAGAGCTTTTAAGACAAACTCGGGGTTGCCGCTGCCTGGAATCACCAGCATGTCGGCTTGCGCCAGCGTGCAAACCAGCCCAAGCAGCAAAGTGGTGAGGGACCAACTTCTGAAAAAACTGTGCATGTCCCGTGCTCCTGTTTATCTTGGTTTGCTGTGCCTGAAGATGCACCTAAATTGTGCAGCGACATCGTACCATTGGAAGACGACTTGGTTTAGCGATACTGTGATCAATCAGCCATTTTTGCTGACCCATACAGTAAACTGAGAAAATCAATTTCGGATAAATACATGACCGCCTATTCTTATGAAGCCATTGATGCCCAAGGCAAAACCCGCCAGGGGGTGCTCGATGCCGACTCGGCCAAGGCGGCGCGCGGCTTGTTGCGCAGTCAGTCCTTGGTGCCGCTGGCGGTGCAAGCGCTCGGTGCTGAGGTCAGCTCCCAAGCACACAACGGCCTGCGCCGGCGCAGCCAGCGTGTTTTCAGTGCCACGGCACTGACAATCTGGACGCGCCAGTTGGCGGGCTTGGTGTCAGCTGGTTTGCCGCTGGAGCGCGCGCTAACCAGCCTGTCTGACGAAGCCGAAAAAGCTCCTGAGCGTGAACTGGTGGCTACCCTGCGCGCCGAGGTCAATGGTGGCGCGCCCTTTGCCAAAGCATTGGCACAGCATCCGCGTGAGTTTTCTGAGATTTATGTGGCTGTGATAGGTGCGGGCGAGCAAAGTGGCAATTTGGGCTTGGTGCTGGAGCGCTTGGCAGATGACCTGGAAGAGCAGCAGGCGCTCAAATCCAAGCTGATTGGAGCCGCACTTTATCCGGCGATTGTGTCGTTGGTGGCGTTGGCCATCGTGCTGTTTTTGGTGACTTATGTGGTGCCGCAAGTGGCACATGTGTTTGCAGGCAGCAAGCGCGCGCTACCTATGCTCACCGTCATCATGATCGGCATCAGCGGTTTTTTACGAAGTTCCGGCTGGGTTTTGCTGGTCGCTCTGTTTTTAGGAGCTTTCGGTGCCCGTCTGGCTTTGTCTAACGCCATCATTCGTCAAAAATTTGATGCAGCCTGGCTGAATTTGCCAATTTTGGGCAAGATGTCGCGCAGCTACAACTCGGCGCGTTTTGCCAGCACCCTGGCGATGCTTGCTGCTGCCGGTGTTCCGATTTTGAAGGCGTTACAGGCTGCAGCGCAAACCCTGTCAAATCAGGCCATGCGTGCTGACGCGTTAGACGCCTTGGTGTTGGTGCGCGAAGGCGCGCCGCTGGCGTCCGCCCTGGGGCAAAAAAAGCGCTTTCCGGGTTTGCTGTCGATGTTTGCGCGCCTGGGCGAGCAAACCGGCCAATTGCCGGTGATGCTGCAACGCGCTGCCAAACAGCTCAGCACCGAGGTGCAACGCCGCGCCATGCAACTCGCTACCCTGCTGGAGCCTCTGTTGATCGTGGCCATGGGCATGGTGGTGATGCTGATCGTGCTGGCAGTGTTGATGCCGATCATCCAGATGAATCAGCTGGTGAAATAAAGCGGTCCACCCTCTCACATCTTACCGGCTAAGGGGCTAAGGCAGCCAAACTTGAACAAGGGTGTTGGCAGACAAGATGTTGGTTCAAGCCAACCTATTGATATGGCCCAATTGAGTTTGAACCGTTCGCCCTGAGCTTGTCGAAGGGCTTCGACAGGCTCAGCCCGAACGGAACTTAAAACATCATCGGGCCGGATCAATAGCAATCACTCTGATTTCTAAGGGTATTGATCAATAGCGGTAGGTCAGACCAAGGGATGCGCTGGGCAAAACCGACAAGCTGTTGAGCGAGCTGCGCATGGTTTGTATCTGCGCATCCATGTCGGTCTGTGTGATCTTTCCGTTGCTTACCAGCGAGGTTGTTGTTGTGGTGTCAAATTTGCCCAGCATGAAGCCCAAATCGGCATAAAAACCCAGGCCTTTGTCTTTGCTGGACTGATGACCATAGCCAATGCCGATGTAAGGTGTAGTTGAAGGAAACTTGATGTTGACCCGCATATTTTCGCCAACCATGGATACAACTTTGTTGTTGATCGTGGCATTACCGGCTCCCACTGCATTCAGATCAGCTTCGATGTTATTCATGGTCAAACCACCAACCAAGCGAAAACCGCCACCAAACGGATACCAGTCGGCAAATACGCCAGCGCGGTTGGCTTTGAACGAGCCGGTTACGTTGACACCGTCTTGCACCCCGTCTTTGCTGACATTCAGACCACCGGCATATTCGCCGCGCAAACCCCAGCTTGGCCCCATAGACTGCGCATAACCCAAAGTCACCAATCCTGGCAAACCGACACCACCGTAAACGTCTTGCGCCTGCGCCGCGCCGCCGAATGCCGCCAAAGCAGCCAAAACCAGTAATTTGTGTTTCATTTTTTAACCCTTGATTTGGTAAGTGCAAGTTTCAAAGCAAAACTTGCCAAGCGAAATTTTACAAGTGAAGTCTCAAGCCAACCTTACCAGTCCACCAAACTTAAACCCACGCTGAGCACCGTGCGTTTGCGGTTGTAGTCCACCAGCGAGTCGCCGTAGCCGCTAAACAATTGCGTGTGAAAGCGCAGACCACTGTTGTTGCCGGAAAAACCACTGTCGCCGAGTTTTTTTAGCCACTCCAAACGTAGCGAGCCATTGGTGTTGGCACGCAGCGAATGGCGCACCGTCAAGCCCAGGGTGTTGTCGGGGTTAACTTTCCAAAAGCCTGCGACCTCGGCGCGACCCATCAGGTCACTGATGTCGGGGTTGTCGTCGTCGGCTGCGTCTTCGGGCATGCGGTACCAGAGTTTGCCCTCGACATGGAATTGCGAGCCTTTTTCCATGCCGGCCATCAGCACGCTTCGGTTCCAGCTTCTAAAGGCTGCCCGTTGGACTGGTGGTTCAGACTGAGGCCGCTGTAGCGCAGGCGCCAGCCCAATGGCAGCGGCGTGTCGGTAGGGTAGATGTAGATCAGCTCGGGTTCGTGATCGGTGGTGCGAAACGGGCGCGACAAATCACCGCTGAAAATCTGCCAGTTGGACTGCTGAGAATAGGCAAACCATAACGAATCACGTTTGAGCAGTTTCTCGTGCGTGAGCAAACCTTGGGCAATTTTGGTGCGCACCGATAGGCTGATGCGTGTTTCGGTGGTGCCAAAAGGGATCGATGTGGTTGCCGTGTGGCCAACTGCGGGCGAAGTGGGTTGGTTGTTGACACTGTCCGAGCCAAGCCACGATAAGCTGATGGGCTGATACCCGCGGATGCCAAAGGTGCCGCAGTCGCTGCCGGTTTCCAGCTCCCAAAAGCGTGAAAGCTCTGACATACGGGTGCTTTTGCAGTTGTGGGTAGTGATGACTGGCGCCGTTTTGAGGTCTGGCAGCGGTGTGTGCGCGTTCATCAAGGCCGATGCCGTGCTGTCGGCGGCACTTGGCCGGGTGTTGGATTCTTGTGCGGTCCAGCGATCAAAGCAAGCCAGTCGTGCCTGATCGTCATGACGCATGGCACTGCATTGCTGCCAGCTCAGCGCTTCTGTGGGGACTCTATTTTCAGTGATATTTTGGGCTCTAGCACCCGTTGATAATGCATAGAAAGCTATCAATAAAAGAGCAAATACGAAGCGCATAAAGATCAATTTTCAGAGTCCCCAAACGCTGATGCTACGCCCGGTCTCACGGTGCAGTTCTTGATGAATCGTGTCGTTCATTTGACCTGTTTTTTTTGGCAACAGGGTGTAGTGAATGTCGGGTTTGTTCGGGCCAGCGGTGTTGAAAAATTTGTCCATGGGGCAATGGTAGCGCTTTAGACCTTCAAGGCGCGCAGCCGAATTTTGGCGCTATGGGCGAACGGCGTTCAGCGATGTCGCTAACGTCCTGATTAGAATGATTGCATGAAGCCAGACCCCGTGAACGTTGCAGGCACTGCTGCAGAAATTTTAGAATTAAAAAAAACCGTGTTTGTGCTGCGCGAAACGCTCGAGCAAGCACGCGTTGACGCGGCAGAAGCCGTTCGAAACGGCGTATCCGAGGCCAATGCTGAAATTGTTCAGCTTAAGGCGACCGTTGTGGCGCTGCGCGATGAGTTGCAAGAGTGGCCGCTGCGTCGTGATGAGGCGCAAAGGCAGGCGCAAAATGCGAACTTGGACGAAATCCGACAACTCAAAGAAACCATCGCCGCGTTGCGTCAGGCTCTGGAAGAGTCGCAGGTTAGCAAAGACTATGCGCTGGCGGCAGCGCAAGCGCAAGCTCAGGCGCAAAGGCTGCAATTCCAAGCCGCGGTGTGCGCGTTGCGAGATCAGTTAGAAGCTGCGCATGTCCAGCGATCAAGGTCAGAATCATGAAACAAGCCCAAGCTAAAGTCAGCAAAGTCAGCAAAGTCAGCAAGACGTCATTACCCAGCCCGGCACCGGCAAAACCAAAAGCTCCCACTGCGGCCGTCCGCGGGCGACTCAAGCTGGTTGAGATGTTGCTTGATGTGTCGCGCAAGATGGCAGCTTTTGACACACTTGACGATGTCTTGCGTGTGTTGGTTGAAATGACCACCGAGGCCTTGGGTGCCGAGCGCGGCAGTCTTTTTCTTAACGACCCAAAAACCAACGAGCTTTATTCGCGCGTGGCGCAAGGCCATGTGCGGCGCGAAATTCGCATCCTTAACTCCAGTGGCATCGCCGGGTTTGTCTATACATCGGGCGAGTCGGTGCTCATTCATGACCCCTATTCAGACCCGCGTTTTAACCGCACGGTGGATGAGCAGACCGGCTTTGTGACTCGCAATATCTTGTGCACACCGATTCGCACAGTCAAGGGCGACATCATTGGTGTGGCACAAACCCTGAATAAGAAAAAAGGCACTTTTACCAAGCGCGATCTCTCGGTGCTGGAAGCCATGACAACACAGGGCACGCTGGTGCTGCAGGGCGCGGTTTACATCGAGCGTATGAAAGCAGTGCGCCAGCAAGAGATGGAGTTTGTCGATGTGGTGTCCGAGATGACCGCCGACATCAAGCTGGGCTCGTTGTTGCAAAAAGTCATGGGCGAGGCTACACGCATGCTTAATGCCGAGCGTTCAACCCTGTTTCTCAACGACGACAAGACCCACGAGCTATGGTCTGAAGTGGGGCAGGGGTTGGCTTCGGTGCAGATCAGGCTGCCCAATCATGTGGGTATTGCCGGCGCCGTGTTTACCAGCAGCAAGGCCATCAACATTCCATATGCCTACGCGGATCTGCGTTTCAACCCGGCATTTGACAAGAAGACCGGCTTTTTCACCCGTTCCATCCTGTGTGTGCCGATCATCAACAAAAACGGCAAAACCATCGGTGTCACGCAGGTTCTGAACAAGCATAGCGGTCCTTTCACGCAGGAAGATGAATCGCGCCTGCGCGCCTTTACAGCACAGATTTCCATCGCGCTAGAAAACGCCAAGTTGTTTGCTGATGTGCACAACATGAAGAATTACAACGAGGCCATGCTGGAGTCGATGTCCAACGCGGTGCTAACGCTTGACGAGAACGGCAAGATTGCCACCTGCAACACTGCCGGGCTGAAAATTCTGAAGGTCTCGTCGCAGCAAATTTTGCATTGCCCGGCAGCAGAGTTTTTTGCAGGCGCCAATGACTGGGTGCTGCAGCGGCTAAAGCAAGTTGAAGACAGTGCCAGCGTTGATGTGCTGATGGACACAGAGTTAGCCGTGGGTGACGAAAAAGTGTCGGCCAATGTAACGCTGCTACCGCTCTTGAGTATGGATAAAAAACGCCTGGGCTCGATGTTGCTGATTGAAGACATCAGCAGTGAAAAGCGCATGAAATCAACCATGTCGCGCTATATGGATCCGGGTATTGCGGCTCGATTAGTGGCCAGCGGGGCTGAAGTTTTGGGTGGACAAAGTGTCATGGCCACGGTGTTGTTTTCAGATATTCGCGGTTTTACCACCATATCGGAGCAGCTCGGCCCGCAGGGCACGGTGGCCTTGCTCAACGAATATTTCACCTTGATGGTGGATTGCATTGGGCAAGAAGAAGGCATGCTTGATAAATTTATTGGTGATGCGATCATGGCAGCGTTTGGCATTCCGGTGGGGCATGAGGACGATGCCGATCGTGCTGTGCGCGCCTCCATCGCCATGGTGCGTGACCTCAGAGCCTGGAACGCACCGCGTCTGGCCATGGGCAAAATGCCGGTTGACATGGGCATTGGGCTGAATACCGATATGGTGGTGTCGGGCAACATTGGTTCGAAAAAGCGCATGGACTACACCATCATTGGTGACGGCGTCAACCTGGCCTCACGCTTGGAGTCAGCCTGCAAACAATATGGCGCGCACATTTTGATCAGCGAATTTACTTTTGCTAATTTGCGTGGCACCTACCGCACGCGCGAGCTCGATCTGGTGGTGGTAAAAGGCAAAACTCAGCCGGTGGCGGTTTTTGAAGTGCTTGACTACCACACGGACGAGTCTTACCCTCATTTAATCGACGCATTGGGGTATTTTCGCGATGGCTTGTCCAAGTACCGCCGAGGCAAATGGGCTGATGCGATTTATCAGTTTTCGCAGGTGCTGGCGCTCAACCCCAATGACAAAGCGGCTCAGCTTTACATCGAACGTTGCAATACGCTCGCCGAAAAACCACCTGGTGAAGAATGGGACGGCGTTTGGGTGATGCAAAGCAAATAGGCTTTGCGCAAAAACGCCCTGGTTTGTTTATCAAATAACACGCCACGGCGGCGCAGAACACGCCAGCGTCTGGGCGTGCGTCGGAATGGAGGGTTGTGCGCCAAGGTGCTGCACACACAGGGCTGCAGCACTGATCCCTAAGGCGACACTATCCGTCAGGCTTTGTTTGCTGGCCAAGGCGACAGTGACAGCACCCAGGAAGGTGTCGCCAGCAGCGGTTGTGTCAAGCACTGGCACTTTAGTAGCAGGGTGATGCGTGCTACCCGCTGCATCTGTAGCCACAGCCCCCAGCGCCCCCAGTGTGACCACCACATTTGAAACCCCTTTGGCACGCAAACAGCGCCCAGCCTCTGCTGCCAAGTGCACATCCGCATGGGCGCACAGACCCGTCAGGAAATGGGCTTCGGTTTCGTTCACGATCAGCGTGTCAACCAACGACCAAAGCTCCTGCGGCATGGACTTGACTGGAGACGGGTTGAGCACGACCTTGCAGCCCAGTTTGTGAGCGACTTTGGCGGCCTGCAAAACCTGATCGATCGGCACCTCAAATTGCATCACCAGATAGTGTTCCTGGCTAAGCTGCTCAGACAACTGGTTTTCATCAAGGTGAAATTTGCCGTTGGCACCAGCAATCACCACTATCCGGTTGTTTCCGTGCTCGTCGAGTAGCACGAGCGCAATGCCGGTGGGCTCACTCGGGTCGATATCAATTCCGTCCACGGAAATACCTTCTTGGCTGAGCGAATTGCGCAGCGTCGTGCCATGGGAGTCGGCACCGACGCGGCCCAACATGCTGACGCAGGAACCCTGGCGGGCACAACTGACGGCCTGATTAGCACCTTTGCCACCGGGCACGTACTGGATGGATTGGCCAACAACGGTTTCCCCATCGGCGGGAGCGTGCTGAACCTGAATCAGCAAGTCCATATTCAGACTGCCAAGGCATACCACTTTGGGTTGTACTTGCATCATCCTAGATATCAAGGGCTGTTCTTAACGTGAAACACCGTTCGTGGTGAGCTTGTCGAACCACCCTTCGACAGGCTCAGGGGGAACGGTTTCATGAATCGGGGTGTCGTGAAAAAACATGGCAGTTAGTGCGTAACGTAACCCATGGTTTGTGGCAACCACAGCACGATTTGCGGGAAAAACGTCATGGCCAGAAGTAACGTCAGCAGCATCACCAGAAAAGGCCAGCCCTCTTTCATCATCTCGCCAATGGGAATGCCGGTGAGGGCCTTGGTGACAAACAGCAGCATGCCAAAGGGTGGATGAATCAGCCCGATCATCATGTTGAGCACCACCAGCACGCCAAAGTGCACCAGATCAACCCCGAGCAGTTTCGCCGCCGGCAGCAGCATGGGCACAAACACCAGCAGCAGCACCGACACATCCAAAAAGCAGCCCAGCACCAGAAACATCACATTAACCAGCAGCAAAAATTTGACTTGCGACAGGTGCATGCTGTCCACCCATTGCGCCATGGCTTGTGGCACACCTTCAGCTGTGAAAGCGTAGTTGAGCATAAAAGAACCCGCCAGAATCATGGTGATGACCGCACTGCCACGGGCAGACTCCATTACCACGCCCCAAAAACTGCGCCAAGAGAGTGCCCGAAACACCACGGCTGCCAGGATCAGTGAATGCAGCGCCGCCACCGCAGCCGCTTCAGTCGGGGTGAACACCCCGGAGTAAATGCCGCCCAGCAGCACGATCGGCATTGACAAAGGCAATGCACCGCGAAAGATCAGCCCGGCCCATTCACTGCGCGGCACGGGGTCGTCGCGTGGCATGTCGCGCTTGACGGCAATCAGGTGCACTACAAACATCATCAGCCCAGCCATCAAAAAGCCTGGCACCACACCGCCCAGAAACAAGGCGCCAACCGAGGCACCGGAGACCAGTGCATAAATCACCATTGGAATCGACGGCGGAATGATCGGACCCAGCGTGGCGCTGGCCACCACCACAGCGCCCGCAAAGCCACGCGTGTATTCGGGTTTTTTGAGCATCTGGCGGATGGTGACCAGCCCGGGCCCGGCGGCGTCGGCAATGGCGCTGCCACTCATGCCCGAGAAAATAACACTCACCAGAATGTCCACCTGTGCCAGACCACCACGCATGCGCCCGACCAAGATGCGGCAAAAATCAAAAATGCGTTCACTCACGGTGCCCGCGTTCATGATGTTGGCGGCAAAGACAAACAGCGGTACCGCAAGCAGCACATAGCTGTTGTACAGACCGTTACTGACCTGCTCGGCCACCAGGCCCAGATCCTGGCCTTTGACCAGCAGGTAGCCAAAGCCCGAAGCCAGCATGGAAAAGCCTATCGGCATGCGCAGCAACATGCCAAGCACCAACACGCCAGCAAGAACGGTGAGTCCAGAGTTCATGTCAAATCCGCAGTTCGGCTTCTAAACCAATGCCCTTGAATGCTTGCCAGATGGCCCAGGCGCTGCGCACCACCAATGCCACTATCAGCAATACAAAAGGCATATAAACCCACATCAGCGGGATGCCCAGCACCGGCGAGCCTTCACGCGCCATGAAGCGCACATAGTCCCAGCTGGCGGGCAGCCCCACCAGCGCAAGTCCGCCGATCATCAGGTTGCCAACGATGCGCATGACTTTTCGGGAGTTCAGACTCACGCTGTTCCAGACCAGGTCAAACACCACATGTTCACGTTCGGGCACTACCACCGCAGCGGCCCAGAGGATGACCCAGATATACAGAATCACCGCCGCTTCATCGGTCCAGGGCAAGGGCTTATTAAAGCCAAAACGTGCCGTGATCTGGATGATAAAGACAACGAACAGCGTCAGAAACAAGCCACCGCCAATGGCGTTCGCAGCTTGTTTGAAGCGGTGCAACATGCCTATTTGGTCGCGTTGATACGATCCAGCAAGCCTTTGGGCCAGCCCTTGGCATAGTCAGAGTTCAAGTAAGTGGTTTGCACCGACTTGCGAAAGGCCTCAACATCTGGTGTGGTGACTTGCAAGCCTTCTTTTTTGAAGAACTCGACCAACTGGCCTTCTTCTTTGATCCGGTTCTCGTTGTTGAAGCTGGCAGCGGCTTGGGCGGCGGCGCTCACTTTCTGCTTTTGCGCTGCGCTCAAGGCATTGAAGCTCTTGTTGGAGATGGAAAGAAAGATGCCGTCCACCAAGTGGCTGGTCAGCACGATTTGCTTGGTGACTTCATAGAACTTGGCCGCACGCACCGATGGCAACGGGTTGTCCTGGCCGTCAATGGTGCCGGTTTTCAGACCCAGATAGACCTCGCCAAAGGCCAGCGGCGTGGCGGTGGCACCGAGTGCTTCACCCAGGAACAGCCATTCTTTGGAGCCTGGCATGCGCAGCTTAACGCCTTTGAGGTCAGCTGGAACCTTGACGTTTCTGACATCACGCAAATTCACCTGACGGGTGCCCAGGTAGACGGTGGCCAGCGGTGTCACATCCATCTTTTCAGACACGGTTTTGAACATTTCAGCGCCAATCGGGCCGTTGAAAATGTTTTGTTGTTGAGCTGGGTCGCGCACGATGTAGCCGGCGGTGAACACGGAAAATTCCGGCACCAGTTTGGCAATGTCAAAAGCCGAAATGGTGGACAGCTCCAAGTTGCCGCGCGCCATGGCAGCGGGTTCGGTGCCTTGTTTGAACAGGGATGCATTCAGGTTAATCTGCACGTCAAACTCACCAGGAGCGGATTTTTCCAGTGCATCCTTAAACACGGTCCACATTTTGGCGTGCCAATCGTCAGGCACGGCCGGGGTGGAGATACGCAGCACTGTTTTGCTTTGCGCCAAGGCCGGCAGGCCGATGGCACCCAGGGCAGCGGTAGCACCGAGCAGTGTGCGGCGAGAAATGTTGGTGTTGTCAGTCATGGTGTTGTCTCCTTCAGTTGGTTAAGAACTTGTCCGTCAATAATATGGGGTCACGTTGGGATGCAATCGGAATGAGTTGTGCGCCAACATTGCGCCGCATGGGCTATCTGCCCATGCAAGGAATTTGGTGCGCAAATCAGCCGATTTCATCCCAAACCGTAGGGCCAGTGGTTTCTCGGGCGGTCTGCGGTGTTGCAAAACCAGGCATGGCAGCCAGCCTTGCCTTGGGTTTTGTGCCTTGCATCCCATCCCGATAAACCACTGGCGTGACCCCATATTATTGACGGACAAGTTCTAAATGTCGAGCAGGGAGCCTAGCGCGCGGTAACCCTCCCGCACGGCCTGCATCTCGTTGCTATCCAGCGGGCTGAGCGGTGCGCGCATGTTAAGCCAAGTGGGATCGCCGGTTTGTTCGGCCAACATCAACTTGTAAACGCCGACAAAGGGCATATTGGGGCAAACCCCCAGCAGCGCCAGCAGCGACATGATCAATTGGGCATCGGCAGGCGTCACCTGGTCAGGCGCCTGAATGACGCGCGCCATCAGGCGTGGCGCTACATTGGCCAGGCCATTGATAGATCCCGAACCGCCTATTTGCATGACCTGCGCCACATGTTGCTCAGCGCCCACCAAAATCGACAGGTCGGGAAAGGCTTTGGCCATGGCCAGGGAGTGCGCCAGGTCGCCGCTGCTGTCTTTGAGTCCGATCACCTGACCCGGGTGGCGGCGCACCAGCTTTGCAATGGCGGAGTGGGAAAAGCCAAACGTACTCATGGCCGGAAAGTGGTACAGCAACAACTTGAGCTGGTCGTCCTCGATACCCCGAACAACCCTGGAGACAGCGTCAACCACACCTGCTTCGCGTGGCTGGTTGAAATAAAAGGGTGGCATAAACATCTGACGGTGTACGCCCAGGCGAGATGCATGGCGACCCAGTTCGATGGCGTCGCCCAGCGCCAGCGCGGTAGTGGTGACTATGATCTGATCTGCCCTGATGCCACTACCCAGCATCGATTCGAGCAAAGCCTTGCGCTCGGCCAGCGTGAAGGCCGGGCCTTCGCCCGTGGTGCCAAACAGCGTCACACCATCGCAGCCAGCAGCCAGCATGCGCTTGGCATGGGCCAGTGCGCGTGGTGTGTCAAGTGATTCGTCGTTGTTGATGGGCAGCAGCAGTGCGGGCCAGAGGCCGTGAATATCTGGGTTCAAGGGGTATTCCTGGAAGTTGAAGTTGGACTGGACGAGCTTTCGCTGCGAATTTGCTCGGGTGTGGTGTACATCACGCGCTGCCTGGCACTGTTAATGTGCTCATCCAGCAATCGGCTGGCCTCTGAGGCCTTGCGCTGGCGCAAAGCGGCAATGAATTGCAGGTGTTCCTGCATCGCCGGAATCAGCCTAGCTGGTGTGATCACACTGTGCTCGAGCTTGATCAGGCGCACCCGCAGACTGTTGACCCGGTAGATATCTGACAGAATTTCGTTACCCAGCGCATCCACCATGCGGTCATGCAGACCCCAATCGATGGCCTGTGCATCGTCCAGCAAGGCAGGGTCGTGTGTTGCGTTGTTTTCGCAAGTGCTTGCACGCGCCAGAATGTCCTGGTGGTTGGTCTCAATCGCAGCGAGTTCGGCGTCGCTGGCGCTGTGCACAAAGCCCAGAACAGCTTCGCGCTCGATCATGCTGCGTATCTGAAAGGCGTTGCGAATCAGCTTTAGATCAACGTGGGCGATTTGCAGACCGCGCTGTGGCACGGTTTTGATCAGGCCACCCGCTTCCAGCCGGGGAATCATCTCGCGCACGGCCCCCAGCGGCATGTCCAGCAAAGCCATCAATTCACGTTGCGAGATGAACTGGCCGCTGCGGATGCCGCCATTCAAAATGTGCTGGGTAAAGCCATGGTAAGCGCGAGCACGTTGCGAGCCCACAAGCGCCTTCGCATCAGTTGATGCATCCCAAATGGTTGAAGTTGGAGTCTGTTGACGAGCTAACATGTTAGCGATACTATCGCACACATTGTGCTGCCGTCAACCAGAAAATTTTGGGTTAATAAACTCAGGAGGTATCGATGACAGTGCAAATATACCGAATCAGCAACCCAGTCAGGCACTTATGAATAACCCCTGTTTTGTTGGCATTGATGTTGGCTCGGCCAGCGTACGCGCGGGCATTTTTGATGTGGCTGGCAAGCGATTGGGCTTTGCCGTGCGGCCCATTGCCCAGTTTCATCCCCGTGCACTGTTTGTTGAGCAGTCTTCAAGTGACATTTGGGCGCAAACCTGCGCGGCCATGCAGGAGGCCTTGTGCGCAGCCAATGTGCAGCCGCAGTGCATCGCCGCGCTGGGCATTGATGCCACTTGCTCACTGGTTGCAGTAGGTAATGCTGCTGCACCTGTCTCTGTAGCCGAAAACGGCGACCTTAACCGAGACATCATCATGTGGATGGATCACCGAGCGGGTGAGCAGGCGGCCGCCATCAATGCCACCCAAGATGAAGCGCTGGCGTATGTGGGGGGCGAGGTCAGCATCGAGATGGAACTGCCCAAGGTGTTGTGGCTGAAGCAGCATTTCCCGCAACGGTACGCATCGGTGTGGCGCTTTTTTGACCTGGCAGATTTTCTGGTTTGGCGCGCCAGTGGAGCCGATGTGGCAAGCGTTTGCACACTCACCTGTAAGTGGAATTACCTCGCCCACGAAAACCGCTTCAGTGAAAGTCTGCTGAATGCGGTTGACTTGAATGATTTGCCAGGCAAAGTGCCGCCTCAGGTGTTGCAGCTGGGTTCGGTTGCTGGCAGGCTCAGTGCAATCGCCGCAGCGCAACTTGGCTTGCCTGAAGGCATTGTGGTAGCCAGCGGCATCATCGACGCCCATGCAGGTGGTTTGGCTTTGATCAGCACAGCGCCACGGGGTAGCCTGGCCATCATTGGTGGAACCTCCAATTGCCACATGGTTGTCAGCCCCGACCCGGTCATGGTGCCCGGCGTGTGGGGGCCGTATTGGGGCGCCATGTTGCCCGGCTACTGGCTCAACGAAGGCGGACAAAGCGCGGCCGGCGCCCTGCTCGATTGGACACTGCGCCAAAGCGATGCCTGGCCGTTGCTGGAGGCAACTGCGCAGGCTGAGGCACGCAACACCTATGCCGTGATAAACGACTGGCTGGCTGACCTGGAGCTGCGAGAAGCCTGGCCCACGCGCGATTTGCATGTGCTGTCTGATCACCACGGCAACCGGTCGCCGCGCGCCAACCCGGCGGCGCGTGGGGTGGTTGTGGGGCTGACGCTGGAGCAAGGCAAAGATGCCTTGGCGCGCTTGTATCTGGCCACCTTGCAGGCACTGGCGTATGGCACGCGCCACATCATTGATCGTTTGAATGCTTCAGGCCACACGATCGAGCGCATCGTGATGTGTGGCGGGGGTAGCAAAAATCCGTACTGGTTGCGCGAACATGCCGATGCCACGGGCTGCGACATGCATCTGGTGAGCGAAGAAGATGCGGTGACACTGGGCGCTGCGTTGCTGGCGGCAGTGGCTGCTGGTGCATTTATTACCATGCCGCAGGCGGCAGCCAGCATGGTGCGCCCAGGTGGCAGTATGGCTGCACGGCCAGCAAGCAAGGCTTTTCATGACGCCAAGTACGCCATCTATTTGCAACTTTATGACGATATGCAGCGCTGCCGCAGCGCCATGGCTGCGTGGCAGTGAACACTGTCGAGTCGCTGTCGTTGCCAGTGCTGCAAGCAGTAGCCATTTCTTCAGTGCAGCACGAACCATGAACACGCCTTCCAGCCGCAAGCGCCGTCAACTCGTTGTGGTCACCGGCACAGGTCTCACCGTGGTGGGTGCCATCGGTCTATGGCGCACTTTGGAAAACAAAGCCTATCCACAAGGTGCCGCCCTGACGGTGGATCTCAGCCAGCTTGAAATCGGCAAACTGCTGAGCCTGGACTGGCTGGGCAAACCAATCTGGGTATTGCGCCGAACTTCGTCCGAAGTGGTCAGCATGATCCAACACGATGCCATGCTGACCGACCCGCAATCTGCACAATCGCAACAACCACCAGCCTGCCGAAATGGTCACCGCTCGCTGCGCCCGGATATTTTTGTAGCCATTGGAGTGTGCACACACCAGGGCTGCACACCTGGGTATCAACCGGGCATTGGCTTTTTGTGCCCATGTCATGCATCGCGTTATGACCTGGCCGGAAGGGTTTTCAAAGCAGGGCCAGCCATGGCCAACCTGGTGATACCGGCACACCGCTTTGCTTCAGTCGATCAGTTGGTGATTGGCGAGGACGCCTGAGTTTGTGCTTGTCAGGTTGGTGCAAGCTTCGCTTTCATACAATTAAAAAAATCTTCATATTTTCACCGGAGTCTCGTCATGCACATGGCCGACGCATTGCTTTCCCCTGCCATAGGCGCTACGTTTTGGGTAGCATCTTGCGCAGCGCTGGCATGGTCTGCAAGGCAGGTTGAACGAGATAAGCGGAGTGACTTGGTGCCCTTGATGGGGGTCTTGGGGGCGTTTGTGTTTGCTGCCATGATGATCAACTTCAGCATTCCCGGCACGGGTGCCAGTGGGCATTTGGGCGGTGGACTGTTGCTGTCGATTCTGCTGGGCCCGCATGCGGCACTGATCGTGATGACCTCGGTGCTGACGGTGCAGGCGTTGTTTTTCGCCGACGGTGGCCTGCTGGCGCTCGGTGCCAATATCTTCAATCTGGGCGTGTGTAGCTGTTATCTGGCCTATCCGCTGATCTATCGACCACTGGTGCAGCGTGTCGGCATAACGCCGTCGCGCAATCGGATCGCGCTGGCCACGGTACTGGCTGCGCTGCTGGGCTTGCAAGTAGGTGCTTTGGGTGTTGTCGCTGAAACTCAACTCTCTGGCATCAGCAGTCTTCCGCTGGGGACTTTTTTGCTGCTGATGCAGCCGATTCATCTGGCCATTGGCCTGCTCGAAGGACTGGCAACGGCAGCGTTGGTGTTGTTTGTGCGCCAGGCACGGCCAGACCTGTTTGTGACGATTTCACCGGCAAGGCTGGCAGCGTCGGGGCGAGCAACCCGCCGACCTGTGGGCCTGCTGCTTGCGCTGGGCGCAGCATCGCTACTGACAGCGGGCGTTTTCTCGTGGTTTGCATCCAGCCAGCCGGATGGACTGGAGTGGTCGATTCAACGCACTACCGGCCACACCGAAGTGGCCGCACCCGAGTCAAAGGTGCACGCCACGCTATCGGCCTGGCAGTCCGCTACCGCGTGGTTTCCGGATTACACCTGGGCTTCTTCATCAAAACAGGCTCCAGCGCCCACCCAACAAGCGCAAGCAGCTATTAATACAGTAGCTGATCCGTCCTGGCCTGCCGTCGAAGCGGGTACAACGCTGGCGGGTATTGTGGGTGGCCTGGTGACCTTGAGCCTGGTGCTGGGCCTGGGCTACTGGCTCAAGCGGCGTAAACCCAGTCAGTTGTGAGTTCGATAACGCAAGCCCTGCAGGATTTTCAGTCGCTGGAGACACTGGCGGCAAAAGAATCCGCCTTGTCAGCATTGGACGCGCGCGGCAAAATTCTGGTCACGCTGGGCTATATCTTCACTGTGGTGTCGTTTGACCGCTACGCTGTGGCGGCCTTGTTGCCGCTGGCCGTGTTTCCGGTAGTGCTGGCGGCTCTGGGCAATATCCCGGCACGCGTGATCGGGCGCAGTGTGTTGTTGGCCGCGCCGTTTGCCCTGATGCTGGGGGCGTTTAATCCGATATTCGATCAGCAGGTCGTAATGCGGGTGGCGGGTGTTGGCATCAGTGCGGGCTGGCTGTCATTTGCCTCCATCATGGTTCGCTTTGCCCTGACGGTGTCGGCCGGGCTGATTTTGCTGGCGGGCACTGGCTTTACACCCCTGTGTGTTGGCCTGGGACGCTTGGGTGTGCCGCAGGTGTTGACTACCCAATTGCTGCTGCTGCACCGCTTTTCTGGGGTGCTGGCCAGTGAGGCGGTTCGCATGAGCCTGGCACGCGAACTGCGCGCCAATGGCAAGACCCTGCCGCTCTCGGTGTACGGCCCTCTGCTGGGCAACCTGTTGCTACGTGCCTTGGAACGCGCCGGGCGTATTCACCAGGCCATGCTGGCACGTGGCTTTAACGGGCAGTTGCCGCGTAGCGCCGGCTTGCTGTGGCAGCGCCGCGACACCGGGTTTGTGGCGGTTTGTCTGTTGGGTTTTTTGCTGGCGCGTCAGCTTGATCTGGCGCATGGCCTGGGCGCACTGGTGCTGGGACTGGTCCGGTGAGTTTGCCCGCCGTTGCGGTGCAGGCCTTGCATTACAGCTACCCGGATGGGCAAGCCGCTTTGCGTGGGGTGAGTTTTTCCCTTCAACCAGGCGAGACGGTTGGTTTGATCGGCAGCAACGGCGCCGGCAAATCAAGCTTGTTGCTGCAGCTGAATGGTGTGTTGCTGCCCAGCGCCGGCCAGGTCTGGGTGCAGGGCATTCCGGTAGATGGCGCGCATCTGGTGGCAGTACGCCGCCATGTTGGTATGGTGTTTCAGGATCCGGATGACCAGTTGTTTATGCCTACCGTGCAAGAAGACGTGGCCTTTGGCCCGATCAATATGGGTTTGTCTGCCGCTGAAGTGCAAGCCCGGGTGGCACAGGCGCTGGCCACTGTGGGTGCCAGTCACCTGGCGTCGCGCGCGCCGCACCGGCTCTCGGGTGGTGAAAAGCGCGCAGTGGCCATCGCCGGGGTGCTGGCCATGAACCCTTCAGTGCTGCTGCTGGACGAGCCCAGCGCTGGATTGGATCCGGCGGCGCGGCGGCGTTTGATCACATTGCTGGCCGGGCTGTCGCTAACCCAGCTGATTGCCAGCCATGACCTGGACTTGGTGCAAGACCTGTGCAGCCGGGTATTGGTGATGCGCGAAGGCGTGCTTGAGGCCGATGCGACACCCGGGATTATTTTTGCCGATGCACCGCTGCTGGCACGTTGCCACCTCGAATTGCCGCTTGGTTTACAGCGGCAAAGCT
Source organism: uncultured beta proteobacterium (assembly GCA_903930255.1). GTDB lineage: Bacteria > Pseudomonadota > Gammaproteobacteria > Burkholderiales > Burkholderiaceae_C > Rhodoferax. Next base: position 21,421 of record CAIYYA010000202.1, on the reverse strand, counting down.
GATTCAGGTTTTGGGCTTGAGGTGAATGTGCGGGTGTGCGGCTGCGCCCACTTCATGCGTTTGTGAATGCGCATGCAAGTGGGCATGCTGCTGCCCGTGCGCATGGACATGGCCGCCATCCAGCTCAACTGCAACCACATTCAGCTGTCCATGGCGCACGCCGGGCTGGGCCATCAGCGCGTCTGAAAAAGCCCTTACCGCAGCAGTTGCACCACGCAGGATGACGCTTTCCAGACAGTTGTCGTGGTCAAGATGCGCGTGCAGCGTGGCCACTGTCAAATCGTGCTGATGGTGTTGCAGGGCGGTCAGGCGCTCGGCCAGATCGCGCTCATGGTGGTTGTAAACATACGACAAATTGGCCACACAATGACCGGTCGGCTGATGTTCTGTGCGCTGAATTTGCAGATGCGAGCGCACCAAATCGCGCACCGCCTCCGAGCGATTTTTGTAGCCCCGAGCAGTGATCAGCTGGTCAAACTCCTGCGCCAGTGCCGTGTCAATTGAAATGGTGATGCGTTCCATGGTCTGGTCCAAGTTTTTTCATCCGTTGGAAGTTGTAGCTGCAGAGGATAGCAGCACCCCTAGAGCAGAACATACACCAATTTCTTCGTTATTAGTTGGTAGTCATTAGTTGGTAGTCCAACTCTAAAAACTACCAACTAATGACTAACTAATGTCTGGTTAGTTTGCCGTTTACTTGCTATCCACCCTGACACGATAACGACCTAATTTATCGCGGGTAAACCCTTGAAAATGAACGATAAAACGCTCTTTTCAGCTTGGCGCGCTAATTGCACTGATGCTGCAGATTGGGTCTGAGCAAGACCTGACATTACAAGGAGACAACATGGGCACCATGGGCAACACGAATGATATTTTTGAACTCGGACGCAGCACGTTGAGCGGCATTGAGAACCGTCTGGGCATGTCACGGCGCGACTACCTGCAGTTTTGCGCTACGCTGGCTGTCACCATGGGCTTGCCCAAAGGGGCTGACGCTGCGGTGGCCAAAGCCATTGAAACCGCCAAGCGACCGTCGGTGATTTGGTTGCACTTTCAGGAGTGCACCGGTTGCTCGGAGTCGCTATTGCGAGCCGAACACCCGACACTTGAAAAACTGATTCTCGACGTGATTTCGCTCGACTACCACGAGACCTTGATGGCCGCTGCCGGGCATCAGGCCGAAGCGGCTCGCAAAGATGCCATGAAGGCCAACAAAGGCAAATACGTGCTGGTTGTTGAGGGAGCTATTCCGGTCAAGGATAACGGTATTTATTGCAAAATTGGCGGTCACAAGGCGATCGACCTGGTCAAGGAATGCGCCGCAGATGCTGCAGCCGTGATCGCCATTGGTTCTTGCGCTTCCTGGGGTGGTATGCCCTCTACCGGCCCCAATCCGACCGGAGCCTCCAGCGTGGCCGAGGTGTTGGGCAAGCCGGTGGTCACCATACCGGGCTGTCCACCCAATCCTTATAACTTTTTAGCCACAGTGGTGCACTTTTTAACCTTTGGCAAACTGCCCGAAGTGGATCAGTTGGGGCGACCAAAATTTGCCTATTCGCGCCTGATTCACGAGCACTGCGAACGCCGTGCGCACTTTGATGCCGGTCGCTTTGCCATGGAGTTTGGCGATGCCGGTCACCGCCAGGGCTATTGCCTTTACAAGCTCGGTTGCAAAGGGCCTGAAACCTACGCCAACTGCTCGACCCTGGGCTTTGGTGATGCGGGCGAAAACAATTGGCCGGTCGGTTGCGGTCACCCCTGCATCGGCTGCACCGAAAAAGGCGTCGGCTTTACCAAGCCGATTCATCAGGTGGCCAAGGTCATCAATATTTATCCGCCGCAGCAATACCCACGCATTGTTGAAGAAAACGGCAAGGGTGCCAGCTTTGCCTCGGCTGCCGCACTGGCTGCCTTGGCCGGTGCTGCCGCAGGCGCTGCGACCATGTTGACACGCAACCTGGGCTTGTCACACGCCGCCGAAGAAGCGGCCAAAGCCAAAACTTCCGCGCAGCCCAAAGCAGAGGACAAGGTGTCATCATGAACGCCCGCCGTCACTTTTTAAAAGGGGCGTTGACCGGGGGTGCGGCGCTCGCCAGCGCAGCCCTGGCATCCGATGTCTGCGCCCGCGAAACCCATACGCGCCCAGCTGATGGGTTGGGTTTGCTCTATGACGCCACCCTGTGCATTGGCTGCAAAGCCTGTGTGGCGGCCTGCAAACAGGCCAACGACAACCCACCCGAGTTTTCCACCCAGGATCAGTTGTGGGACACGCCGCTCGACACCTCGGGTTACACCTTCAACGTCATCAAGATGTACCGTAACGGCACGATGCAGACCAAAGATGCCGAGGTGGATGGTTTTGCCTTCATGAAGACCTCCTGCATGCACTGTGCCGACCCGTCTTGCGTGTCGGCCTGCCCGGTCTCCGCCATGACCAAAGACCCGGTGACGGGCATCGTGTCGTATGACGCTGACATCTGCGTGGGTTGTCGTTATTGCGTGGTGGCTTGCCCGTTTGGCATTCCCAAATACCAGTACGACTCGCCCACTGGCAAGATTGCCAAATGCGAGTTGTGTCGCCACCGCACCAAAGACGGGCACTATTCCGCCTGTGCCGAGGTTTGCCCAACCGGGGCTACGCTGTATGGCAAAACGGCTGACCTGTTGGCCGAGGCCAAGCGCCGCATTGCGCTTGAGCCCGGCAGTGTTACCCAATACCCGCGCGGCAAGCTAGGCGGTGTTGATCAAAGTTATGAGGGCTCGGTGGGCAAGTACCTCAAGCATGTTTATGGCGAAAAAGAGTATGGGGGCACGCAGGTGCTCAAGCTCTCTGCTGTCAACTTCGCCAAGGTTGGTATGCCTGATCTGCCGCCCAACTCGTCAGCCTCCACCTCCGAGACTATCCAGCATTCGCTCTACGGTGGCCTGATGCTGCCGGTAGTGGTGCTGGGTGCCTTGAGTTTTATCGCAAAAAAGAACGTCCATGATGAGGAAGACTCAACGGCTAACGGCAACGGGGAGAATCAATCATGACAAGCGCTCAACATGCAGCTCCGGCTCCGATAGGTGGCAGTCTGGTAAATGCCGCCACGGTGGTTTGCGGGGTGCTCATTGCCATCATGGCCACCCTCTTGCTGGTGCGGTTTATTTTTGGCCTCGGCGCGGTGGCGAATGTCAACGACGGCTACTCCTGGGGCATCTGGGTGGTGGTTGACGTGATGATCGGCTCGGCGCTGGCCTGCGGTGGATTCTCAGTGGCTTTGTTGGTCTATATTTTCAACAAAGGCGAATACCACCCGCTGGTTCGACCTGCGCTGCTGGGCAGCCTGTTTGGCTACACCCTGGCGGGCGGTGGCATCTTTATCGACCTGGGTCGCTGGTGGAACTTTTGGCATATTTTCTGGCCCAGTTACTCCAACCCCAACTCGGTGATGTTTGAGGTGGCTGTGTGTGTCACCGCCTACATCCTGGTGATGTGGATTGAGTTTTCGCCGGTGTTCCTGGAAAAACTGGGCATGAAAGATGTCAAGCAAAAACTCAACAAATGGCTGTTTTTCTTCATTGCCCTGGGCGTGCTGTTACCCATGATGCACCAGTCTTCACTGGGCACCATGCTGGTGGTCATGGGGAGTCAGGTCAATCCGCTGTGGCAAACACCGGCGGTGCCGTTGATTTACTTGCTCACAGCGATCGTGATTGGTTATGGGGTGGTGCTGTTTGAATCGTGTGTGGCCGCCGCTGCTTACCGGCGCTCAATCGAGATGCACTTGCTCAACCCCTTGTCAAAAATCATGTTGGGCGTACTGGCGGTCTATTTGTTGGTACGGGTGGGCGACTTGACGGTACGCGGGGCATGGCCGGCGGCGTTTGAGTTCAGTGGCGTGGCGCTGTCGTTCTGGGTAGAAAACCTGGCCTTTGCTGCGCCCTTCTTATTGATCGGCAATGTCGAATCCCGGCGTAATCCGGCGCGTCTCTTCCTGGCCGGTATTGCCATCATGATCGGCGGGATCCTGCTGCGCCTGAATGGTTTTCTGATTGGCTATGGGCATCTTACTGGCAGCGGGTGGAGCTATTTCCCGTCGCTGGGTGAAGTGATGGTGACGGTCGGCATGTTTGCCATTGAGGTGATGGGCTACATCATCATCACCCGACGCTTTCCGGTGCTACCGCGCGAAGATGCGCAGACCCATTAATGGCTTGAATTAAAAATATATCTGGAGACTCAAAATGGCACAACGTATCACGATTGATCCTATTACCCGCATCGAGGGCCACCTGCGCATCGACGTGGACATCGATGGTGGCAAGGTCAACAAAGCCTGGTCATCAGGCCAGATGTGGCGCGGTGTTGAGCTGATTTTGCTCGGCCGTGACCCACGCGATGCCTGGGCCATCACCCAGCGCATTTGCGGTGTTTGCACCACGGTGCACGCGATTACCTCGGTGCGCGCGGTTGAAAACGCGCTGAAGATGGAAATCCCGCTCAATGCCCAGTACATCCGCAACCTGATCATTCTTGCGCACTCGGTACACGACTTTATCGTTCACTTTTACCACCTGTCGGCTCTCGACTGGGTCGATGTGACATCGGCACTCAAAGCTGACCCGGACAAGACCTCGATTTTGGGCGAAAGCCTGTCCAGCTGGCACCTCAACAGCAAGCACGAAATGCGTCGCGTGCATGAACGCCTGAAACATTTTGTCAATGGCGGTCAGTTGGGCATTTTTACCAACGGCTACTGGGGTCACCCGGCCATGAAGCTGTCGCCCGAGGTGAATCTGCTGGCCGTGGCGCATTACCTGCAAGCGCTTGAAGTGCAGCGCAAAGCCAACAAAATCGTCTCCATTTTGGGCTCCAAGACACCACACATCCAGAATGTGGCAGTGGGTGGCGTGGCCAACCCGCTGGCCACTGACTCGCAAGCCGTGTTGACGGTCGAGCGCCTGATGGCCATCAAAGGCTGGATCGACGAGCTGTCTGACTTTGTCAAAAACGTCTATTTGATCGACGTGGCGGCAGTGGGCGCTTTCTACCCCGAATGGACAGCCATTGGCAAGGGCGTGACCAATTACCTGTCGGTGCCAGATATTCCACTTGACACCAAAGGTACCCAGTTTGCCTTTCCCGGTGGTTACATTGCCGGTGGCGATCTGGCTTCACGCAAACCCATTACCACTTTCAACGATGAGTATTGGCGCAAAGGTGTTGAAGAGTCTGTCAAGCATTCTTGGTACAACTACGACAAACCCGGTGCCCTGCATCCGTTCAAGGGCGAGACAAGCCCGAACTACACCGACTTCAAAGAGAACGACAAGTATTCGTGGATGAAGTCGCCTACTTTCTACGGCCAAGTAGCGCAAGTGGGGCCATTGGCGCGCGTGCTCAATGGCTTGGCCGCTGGGCATGAGTCCACCACCAAATACGCCACAGCGGCGCTCGACACCGTGTCGGCATTGGCCAAAACCAAGATCGGCCTGGGTGCCATGCACTCGACGATTGGCCGCCATGCGGCGCGCGCCATCACTTGCTGCGTCAATGTTGATTTGCTGGCTGACCAATGGACTGCCTTGCTCACCAACATGGGCAAGGGCGATCTGGCCACGTTCAACAAGCCGGTCGTCCCCAAAGACGAGGTCATGGGGGTTGGTTTTCACGAAGCACCGCGTGGTGCGCTTTCGCACTGGGTCGTTATCGACAACGGCAAGATCAAAAATTATCAGTGCGTGGTGCCCTCCACCTGGAACGCCTGCCCGCGCAACGAGAAAGACGAGCCCGGCCCTTATGAAGCGTCGCTGCTCAATACGCCGATTGCCGACCCGGAAAAGCCGCTCGAAGTGCTGCGCACCATCCACTCGTTTGACCCCTGCATTGCCTGCGCCATCCACTTGACAGACACCCAGACCGGCTCTGCCATCTCGGTCAAAGCCGTCTAACCAAGTCGCGTTACTATCCAAGGGGAGCAGCCCAGCGCTGATCCCTTTTACTGATTGGGCTTTGGTATATGAATGCAGTGGTTTTGGGCATTGGCAACACCATCCTGAGTGATGAAGCCGCTGGCGTGCGCACGGTTGAGGCACTGGAGAAAGCTTTTCAGATGCCTGCCAACGTGCTGGTCATCGATGGTGGCACCTCGGGTATGGAGATGATCGAAGACCTTTCCAATGTGGATTTGTTGATCGTCATCGATGTTGTGAAAACCGGTGCACCGCCCGGCACGGTGGTCAAAATAGCCGGTGCCGATATTCCGGTTTTTTTTCGCAACAAGTTATCGCCGCACCAGATTGGTCTGCCCGATGTGTTGGCCAGCCTGGAGCTGCTCGACACCATTCCAAAAGAAATTGTGGTGCTGGGTGTTGAGCCCATTTCGCTCGAGCTGGGCATGGAGATGACCCCCACGGTGGCGGCCACCATTCCCCAATTGCTGCAGCTGGCGGTGGACGAATTGACCGCCCATGGCTACCTGCTCGAACCCTTGACGGTTCTGCCCGACTGAGCGCCCACCATGTGTCTGGCTGCTCCGTCCCGGGTGCTTGAAGTCGCTGATGGCATGGCCGTGACCGAAAGTTTTGGCCAAACCCGCCGTGTTAGCTTGCTGTTGATGGAGGAAGACATCCAGGTAGGAGACTACCTGTTGATTCAAGCGGGAGGCTTTGCTTTTGAGCGCCTGGAGCCTGCGCGAGCCATCGAATCGCTGGCGCTGATGCAAGACCTGATGGGCCAAAGCAACGACGCCCGTCAATGGGGCGAAGCCATAGGTGGGGTCGCATGACGTTTCGGGTTCACACGGTCAACCCCGAAGACGCGGTCGAAGCGGTGTTTTTTCGCATTCAGCAAACCACCATGGCCGATGTGCCCATCCTCAATCCGGCGCTGTCGGTAGAGGCGATCGACTTCCAGCGTTGGCAAGGGCATTGGCTGGGCATGGTGGTGACGCCCTGGTGCATGAGCCTGACCCTGGTGCCAGGGAGCACGGACAACTGGGCCTCTGTGGGTGTCAACAAACGCCGGTTTGTCAAATTTCCGGCTGGAGACTTTGCTTTTTTGGGTGGCGCAGAAGAAGAGCTTGGAGAGTACCAGAGCTGTTCATTGTTTTCTCCCATGGGCAAATTTGCCAACCAGCTTGAGGCCGTCCAAACCGCCCGTGCTGCCATGATCGGATTGCTCACGGCACCCGTGGTCGAACCTGACAGCGCAGCAGCAAAAACTGAGGCCAAAGTGCTGCCCAGAGCCGATCAAAGCAAGGCCATTTCGCGGCGTGGTTTCTTTGCTTTGCGCAAGCCCTAAGGATGCATTACGCAATAACATGCACCCTAAGCTTCGATCACAACCATTCCCCAGAGGTAAGACATGAGCGCAATTGCAGATTTCAACCTAGCCGCCAATGACGGAACAGATCGCGAGCATCAAGTGCAGCTTGAATTGCTGCAGAGGCTCTGCGAGGCCACTAGCACCAGCACCGATGCAGCCACGGTCAAGTCATTGCTTGAACAGCTGATTGACTACAGCGAAGCGCACTTCATGTCCGAAGAGCTGCTGATGCGCATGAAAAGCTACGATGACTATGCAGCACATCAGGACGACCACAACCGGATGCTGGAGGTTTTGCGCGGTATAGCGAACAACTCAACCGATCAGTCTGCTCTGCTGGCAGGCAAGGCGCGTGAGATGCTCAATTTCATCAGCGGACACATTGCCACACGCGACAAACGTTTGGCCGACTATGTGCGCCAAGGGCTTTGAGCTTCTAAGCCATGCATGAAATGTCTCTGGCCGAAAGCGTGTTGCAACTGATCGAAGACGCAGCGCACAAAGACAAATTCAACAAAGTCACCACCGTCTGGCTTGAAATTGGCCAACTCTCTGGTGTCGAACCCGAGGCCATGGCGTTTTGTTTTGATGCCGTCACTCGCGACAGCGTGGCCGCTGGTGCCCGATTGGAAATCGTCTCGCTGCCCGGAGTGGGTTGGTGCATGGCTTGTGCCAAATCAGTGGCCATGAACGAGATTTTCGGAGAATGCCCGGATTGTGGCAGCTACCAGATGCAGGTGACTGGCGGCACAGAAATGCGAGTCAAAGAATTGGAAGTTGAGTAAATATGAATGGAGATACCCAATGTGTGTAACTTGCGGTTGCGGCGAAGGTGAAGTGAAGATTGAAGGTGCTCATGCACACCACGAGCATGACCATGAGCATGACCACGTTCATGCGGATGGCACGCGGCACAGCCATGCCCATGATCACGCGGATGACGGCGCTCATGAGCACGCGCACGAACACAGCCATGATGCGGCCCACTCTCACTCGCACGCTCCGGGTGTCAGCCCTAAACGCATAGTGCAGATCGAGCAGGACATTCTGGCCAAAAACAATGCCTATGCCGCAGCCAATCGGCAGGCCTTGGCAGAGCAGGGCATCTTTGCGCTGAACCTGGTCTCAAGCCCTGGTTCGGGCAAGACCACCCTGTTGTGCAAAACCATCGCCATGCTCGCCGGGCAGGCCGTATCTGTGATCGAAGGCGACCAGCAAACCAGCCAGGACGCCGATCGCATTCGTGCCACCGGAGCCCAAGCCATTCAGATCAACACCGGCAAGGGTTGCCACCTCGATGCCCACATGGTCGGCCACGCCATGCAGCAACTCAAGCTGGCAGACCATTCGCTGCTGATGATTGAGAACGTGGGCAACCTGGTGTGCCCGGCCGCTTTTGACCTGGGTGAAGCCCACAAGGTGGTGATTTTGTCGGTGACCGAGGGCGAAGACAAACCCATCAAATACCCTGACATGTTCCGCGCCGCCAGCCTGATGTTGCTCAACAAGGTCGATTTGTTGCCTTACCTGAGTTATGACGTGAATGCGGCCATTGCCTTTGCCAGGCGTGTCAATCCACAGATTCGGGTGATTCAACTCAGTGCCACTAGCGGCGAAGGCATGGCCGAATGGCTCGACTTTCTGCGTCAAGGCGTGGCCCAAGTTGCAACTCAAGTGCACCATCATCACTGATTATTGTTACACATCAAATAGGCCTGTAGCGCCCGTCTGCTGTGCATGAATAGCTCTACTTCTGGTAGCGATTTGACTTTGCTGGCGCAGCGTTTTCGCGTCACCGGCATCGTCCAGGGTGTCGGATTCAGACCCTTTGTTTGGCGCTTGGCGCACGACCTGAACCTCACCGGCTGGGTGCTCAACGATGCGTTTGGGGTTGACATTGCAGCCCAAGGTAGCCAGGCCCAGCTTGAGGAATTCAGACAACGCTTAAGCTCAGAGGCCCCACCCTTGGCGCGGGTCGATGCGGTTCAGATACGCGCCGCAGACCTTGAGTCCTGGACTAACTTCGCCATCCATGACAGTGTGCAGGGTCTCGCCAGCACCGCCATTGGCCCCGATGTGGCGGTGTGCGCCGATTGCTTGGATGAGCTGTTTACCCCCCAGAAGAAGCGCTGGCGGCACGCCTTCATCACCTGCACCCACTGCGGGCCACGCTACACCGTCACCCGCGCCTTGCCGTATGACCGGCCGCAAACCAGCATGGCCGCTTTTGCCTTGTGTTCGGCCTGTGGCATCGAATACACCACCCCGTCTGATCGCAGGTTTCATGCCGAGACCACCTGTTGTCCGCAGTGTGGCCCGCAACTGGTGCTCAGCGATGCGCAGGGCAGTGTGATCGCTGGCGACCCGATTGCACAAACTTTGCAGCTGTTGCAAAGCGGAAACATTGTCGCCATCAAAGGCTTGGGTGGTTTTCATCTGGCCTGTGATGCACGCAACGCCCAGAGCGTGGCGCGTCTGCGGTTAACCAAAAACCGCGAAACCAAGCCTTTTGTGGTGATGCTCGCCAACGCTGCCAGTGTGGTTTCATTTGCTCATGTTTCTGTAGCTTCTCAGGCTTTACTGGTAAGCCGCGAGCGCCCTATTGTGTTGTTGCGCTCGAAGTCAAACAACGATCTCAATTTGCCTGGCGTGGCAACCGGTTTGTTATGGCTGGGGGTGATGCTGCCCACAACGCCGATTCACTTTTTGCTGTTCCATGAAGCCGCTGGCCGCCCGATTGGCACCGACTGGTTGCAACAACCGCAAGCACTTGTATTGGTCATGACCAGCGCCAACCCAGGCGGTGAGCCCATCGTGCGTGACTCTGACGAAGCCCATGCCCGGCTGGCGGGTATTGCCGATGCTTATCTGGACCACGACCGCGACATCGTGGCGCGTTGTGACGACAGCGTGATCCGAGCGGGCGACGGGGCTGCCCAATTCATTCGCCGCAGCCGTGGCTACGCACCCAGCGCCATCCGTCTGCCCAGCGCGGGGCCGTCTGTGCTGGCTTTTGGTGCATATTTGAAAAACACGATTTGCGTCACGCGTGGCAATGAGGCCTTTTTGTCTGCGCATATTGGCGACTTGGATAACGCTGCCACTTGCAGTTTTCAGGATGAGACGGTGCAACGCATGACCGATTTGCTGGCGGTGCAGCCGCACATCGTGGCGCACGACCTGCACCCGGACGACTACAGCACCCGCGCTGCCATCGCGTACGCCCAACAACACGGTCTGCCCACACTGGCTGTTCAGCATCACCATGCCCACATTGCCGCTGTGTGTGCCGAGCACGGTTGGCAGGGCCCGGTGCTGGGTTTGGCGCTGGATGGCGTTGGCCTGGGCTCAGATGGCACGGCCTGGGGTGGCGAATTGCTCGCCGTAGAGGGTGCGCAGTGTCAGCGCTTGGGTCATTTACGTCCGCTGCCCATGCCCGGCGGCGATAAAGCGGCGCGGCAGCCCTGGCGCATGGCCGCAGCTGTGTTGCATGAATTGGGTCGCAACGCAGTCATCACGAAACGCTTTATCGAGCCGGGCGCACCGACGCTTGCCAGTATGTTGCAGCGCCAGTTCAACTGTCCCAAAACCTCCAGCATGGGCCGTGTGTTTGATGCGGCAGCGGGCTTGCTGGGGCTCAGTTCTGTCATGCACTATGAGGCGCAGGCGGCTATCCGGCTTGAGCAAGCCGCTACGCTTTTTACTGAGAAAAACGGTTTGCCTGAGCCTCTGAAAGACGCTTGGCGCATCGACTCTGAGGGACAACTAAGCCTCTTGCCACTGCTTGATTCCCTCATTGGTGCGATTGATGTGCAGCACGCCGCCGCACGCTTTCATGCCACGCTGGTGGCCGCTCTGTCTGACTGGGTCGCTCAAGCTTCTACAAGCACCGGATTACGCACTCTGGCCTGGGGCGGTGGCTGTTTCCTGAATACCCTGCTATCGTTTGGGCTGCGGCAAAATCTGCAGCGCCGGGGCCTCACAATTTTGTCGCCCACGCGTGCTTCGCCCGGTGATGGAAGCATCGCACTTGGGCAAGCCTGGATCGCCCTGAATTCTTTCAAAATAGGACTTTAATCCTAGGAGACTAACTGATGTGTTTAGCGCTTCCTGTCAAAGTGATTGAAATCGGCTGCGGCTCGGCGGACGAACGCGCCATGGTGCGCGGTGTCAAAAAAGAGATTTCTCTGTCCCTGCGCGACGATGTGCAGGTGGGTGACAACGTGATCCTGCACATCGGCCACACGCTGCCCAAGTTAGACCCTGCCGAGGCAAAGCGCAAGCTGCGCTGGACGCTGCCATGAGCCCGGCACGCGCACCGCTGTCACTTTTGGTGGTCGATGACGAACTGCGCTCGCTGGAAACGCTCAAGCGCACACTGAACGATCACTTCACGGTTTTCACCGCCAATTCGGCCGATGAGGGCATGAGCATCATGCAAAACGAGTCGGTGCAAATTGTGCTCACCGACCAACGTATGCCTGGCACTTCGGGGGTGGCTTTTTTACGCGCGGTGCGTGTGCAGTGGCCCGAAACCGTGCGGCTGATTTTGTCGGGCTTCACCGAGGCCGAGGACATCATCACCGGCATCAACGAGGCTGGCATTTGGCAATACCTGCTCAAGCCCTGGCATCCCGACCAATTGTTGCTGACGCTGCAAAGTGCTGCAGAACTGTGGCGTTTGCAGCAGGAAAACCAGCGTCTCACGCTGGAACTGCGTGCTCCGGCTGAAAATCTGGCACTGCGCGTGGTCAGCCTGCGCCAAAAGGCCAAGGCTCAGGCCGGTTTTGACAAGCTGATCCGCTCGCCTGACAGCCCTCTGAATGCTGTTTGCAAACTGGCCGAGCGGGTGGCCGTGCACGACCTGTCGGTGCTCATCACCGGCGAATCGGGCACGGGCAAGGAGCTGCTGGCGCGCGCCATCCATTACGCTAGCAGTCGCGCAGATCAAGCTTTTGTGGTGGAAAACTGCGGTGCTATGCCCGACACCTTGTTGGAGAGTGAACTCTTTGGTCACAAACGCGGAGCGTTTACCGGGGCTACGGATTCGCACATTGGCTTGTTTCAGCAGGCCGATGGCGGCACGCTGTTTCTGGATGAGATTGGTGAGACTTCCCCCGCCTTTCAGGTGAAACTGCTGCGCGCCTTGCAAGAAGGCGAAATTCGACCCTTGGGCAGCTCGCGACCAGTGGCTGTCGATGTGCGACTGATCGCCGCCACCAACCGCGACCTCGAAGCCGATGTGGCCAACGGCCATTTTCGCGAAGACTTGTACTACCGCGTCGCCGGCATCACACTGCAATTGCCGGCCTTGCGCGAACGCATCCAAGATATACCGCTGATTGTCAGCAATCTGCTTAAAAAATCGCCTTTGATTGGGCGTAACCTGTCGCTAGAGGCTATGGCTTTACTCAAACAACACAGCTGGCCTGGCAATGTGCGTGAACTGCAAAATGAGGTTCGCCGAGCCATGGCACTGGGTGATGGTGCTTTGCTGGGGTCAGAGCTGCTGTCACCGCGCCTGCTGCAAAGACCAGAAGTGCTGGCAGTCGGCCCGCCAGTGACAGCTGCACAGCAAGACTGGCTGACGGATAACCCGGCTCAGCTCAAACACCACCTGGAACGGGTGGAGGTTCAGATCATCCGTGCTGCCATGCTGCGCCACAAAGGCAACAAAACCCACGTGGCGGATGAGCTGGGTTTGACCCGCCTCGGGCTGCGCATGAAATTAATGCGACTCGGCCTGGATCAATAAGAGCTGATGCAAAACCGCCCCAGCGTCGTTATTCTGACTGGCCGTACGTCTGTACTGCCTGCGTCGGAACGCCTAGCTGGGACAGTTTTGCGTCAGCGCTAAAGTAATATCGGACGATGGCGCTAGCATTCCCCACCACGCCCGATTGGGCAGCCCTTGTCGGCCAGTACCAGTTGCACCCTGGTGCCCAGCCCGGCGTGACCGGGCAACGCCCCGTGCTCAGCGATGGGCGTCTGCGGCAATTGTTGCGGGGGCAACGCGGCGCTGCAGTGGTACGCATGCTGGGTAGCCTCTTTAGCTTGTGTTCCCATGCACACCAGCGCACGGCTCATTTGGCATTAACGGCCGCGCTTGGCCAGCCACAAGACTTGAATTCAGCCAACCCTCCTGTGACTTTGTGGCTTGAAACAGCACGCGATCACCTGCGCAGTTTGGCTCTGGACTGGCCGCAACGCCTGCCCGAATCTGCCGCCACTGCACCCGATCTGCAATGGCTGCGCGGCTGCCCGCTATCCCTGGCAGGCGCGCTCGCAGTTACCGATGAAGTTGCAGCGTGGGAGCAGTTGAAGCAATTGCGCGTTTGGCTGGAAGAGCACATTCTGGGGCAGTCAATCAAGCACTGGTTAGAAGAAAACAAGTCACCAGAAGCTTTGTTCATCTGGTGTCAGATACACGCCGAACACTTGCCCCCGGCCCGTTTCTTGAGTCTTTGGCACCCTTTTGCCAGTCGTCTGCAAATCCCGGCAAGATGCCTGCAACTGCTGCATCCAGAACCTGACCGGCAAAATTGCCAGTTGACCGCACTGGCGCAATCCATGCAACAGGTGCCCAACTTCATGCAAGCCCCTACCTGGCACGGGCAGTGCGCTGAAAACGGCCCCTGGACGCGCTTGCGCCAGTCACAACACGATGAAATCGTGCCACAAAATGCCTGGTGGCGCATGAGCGCGCGCTGGCTAGAGCTGCTCACACTGGCCGCAGCCAACCCCGAAGACAGCGCCAAGACAATGCTGTCTAGTGGTGCGCTGCGGCTGGCTCAAGGCCAGGCGCTGGGCTGGTGCGAAATGGCGCGCGGACTTCTGCTGCATTGGGTGCAAGTGGATGCACAAGGTGCCGTGCTCGATTACCGCGTGCTGGCACCGACCGAGTGGAACTTTCACCCCGAGGGCGCGCTAGCTCAGGCCGTTGCGGCCATGGCGCCCACTGACTTGCTGCCGGCAGCGCTGCTGGCGGCCGCCTTTGACCCTTGCGTGAGTTGTCGCGTTTTTGGCGCTACAGTCACTCTCTGAAAGGGCTTGCTGATGAGCTTCAACTTGTTATGGCTTCAGTCGGGTGGTTGCGGCGGCTGCAGCATGTCGCTGTTGTGCGCCGATACGGCTGACTTTCCGGCGTTGCTTAAAAGCAGCGGCATCCATCTGCTGTGGCATCCTGCCCTGTCGCTGGAGGGCGAGCAGGGCTTGCTAGAGCTGCTGCAAGATTGCCTCAGTGGGCGCACGCGCCTGGATGCGCTGTGCCTGGAAGGTGCAGTGCTGCGCGGCCCCAACCACAGCGGCCGCTTTCATATGCTGGCCGGCACCCACACACCGATGATGCGGTGGATAGAAAAACTCTGCGCCGTAGCGACCCACGTGCTGGCGGTAGGCAGTTGTGCGGCCTGGGGCGGCATCAGCGCCAGCGGCAGCAACCCCACCGATGCCTGCGGTCTGCACTATGAAGACGAGCAAATCGGTGGCCTGTTGGGTCGCGATTTCCTGACAAGCGGCGGATTGCCAGTGATCAACATCGCCGGCTGCCCGACCCACCCAGGCTGGGTACTTGATACGCTGATGCTGTTGGCGGCCGGGCAGTTCAGCGCAGACGACTTAGACCCGCTGGGGCGGCCGCGCTTTTACACCGACCAACTGGTTCACCACGGCTGCCCGCGCAACGAGTATTACGAGTACAAGGCCAGCGCTGCCCAGCCCACCGATTTGGGTTGTCTGATGGAAAACATGGGCTGCAAAGGGACCCAGGCACACGCTGACTGCAACACCCGGCTGTGGAACAGTCAGGGTTCGTGTCTGCGCGGCGGCTTCGCCTGCATCAATTGCACCGCGCCGGGTTTTCAAAGCCCGGGTCATGCGTTTGACTGCACCCCCAAATTGGCCGGCATTCCAATCGGTCTGCCAACCGATATGCCCAAGGCCTGGTTTGTGGCGCTGGCATCGTTGTCCAAAAGCGCCACGCCCAAGCGCGTTAAAGTGAATTCGCGCAGCGACCATGTGGTGCTGCCACCGGCATCGCGCAACACCCGGACGAGGTAAATCCTGATGACATCCCTATGACGCGCCGTCTGATTCTTGGCCCCTTTAATCGTGTCGAGGGTGACCTCGAAGTTCAGCTTGAGGTGGCTGACGGACGGGTCACGCAGGCTCAGGTCAAAGCCCCGATGTTTCGCGGCTTTGAGCTGATGCTCAACGGCCGCAACCCAATGGATGCGCTCACCATCGTGCCCCGCATTTGCGGCATTTGCTCGGTTTCGCAGTCGATGGCAGCAGCCCGGGCGCTGGCCGATGCCTGTGGTGTAGAGAGGCCGCCCAATGGCGTGCATGCCGCCAACCTGATGCTGGCCTGCGAAAACCTGGCTGACCACCTGACGCATTTTTATCTATTTTTTATGCCCGACTTCACCCGTGAGGTGTATGCCGGGCGTACCTGGTATGCAGCAGCCCAGCAGCGTTTTGCCGCACTGGCAGGCAGTCCTTCTGGTGGGGGCTTGCACAGCCGCCAGGCGCTGGGTGCGCGCGCGCGCTGGTTTGCGCTGATCGGCACACTGGGCGGCAAATGGCCGCACACCGGCAGCATTCTGCCGGGGGGGAATGCGCGCGCCATTGAAGCCACCGAACGCGTGCGCCTGCTGGCAAAAGTGCACGAAATGCGCGCCTTTCTGGAACAAACCTTGTTTGGGACGGCGCTCGAAGAAGTCACCGCTCTGGACAGTCTGACGGCCCTGCAAAGCTGGCGCACACGTGCTGCGGGCAGTGACATGGCACTGTTTCTTGACATTGCCGATGAAACCAATTTGGCCAGCCTGGGGTCGGGGCCAGGACGCTACCTGAGTTACGGTGCGTATGAACGATTTGAAGGGGGTCACGCCCTGGCACGCGGCGTATGGGATGCCCATTTACAGCAATGCTTGGCGCTCGATACCCGTCAAATTACCGAGGATCCGTGCCACGCCTGGTACGCACAGGACGCCAGCGGCGCACCCTTGCACCCCATGGTCGGAAGCACGCACCCGCTGGCCGAAAAACCGGGTGCCTACAGCTGGAACAAGGCACCGCGTCTGGCGGGCCGTGTGCTCGAAACCGGCGCCATCGCCCGCCAGTTGGTCGATGCACAGCCACTCATTCGGGACGCCGTTTTGGCACAGGGTGGCTGCGTGTCAACCCGTGTGCTGGCCAGGTTGCTGGAGCTGGCACGCATCGTGCCCTTGATGGAGCAATGGCTGGCAGCCTTGCAGCCGCACGCGCCCTTTTTTCACCCGCATGTGCTGCCCGAACGGGCGCAAGGCATGGGCCTTACCGAAGCGGCACGGGGTGCCTTGGGACATTGGCTTCGTATCGAAAAAGGCCGTCTCTGCCATTACCAGATTGTGGCCCCCACCAGTTGGAATTTTTCACCGCGCGATGCGGCAGGCACACCTGGCGCATTGGAGAGCGCCTTGGTCGGAGCGCCCATGGATGTTGCAAATAACGACGCTGTCAAAGAGACCAGCGTTGCGGTGCAACATATTGTGCGTTCCTTCGACCCCTGTATGGTCTGCACGGTGCATTAAGCCATGTCGAACCGCCCTCTGACAGAGTTGTATTTGCTGCCCGACGATATGGAAGGCGTGGGCGATGACACCTGGCTGGACGTGATCCACAAGATGGAAGAGGTCTATTCCAAGCTGCTCACCGACGAGGTTGAGCTGGAAGAAAAAAACGCGCAGCTGGAGCAATCACAAAAATTTATCTTCAGCCTGCTGTCGGCCATGAGCGACGTGCTGATTGCCTGCAACCAGGACGGTCTGATAGAAGAAACCAATAGCGCGCTGTGCGCACTGGTCGGCCGTGATGAGCAAGATTTGCGCGGGACAGCGGTGCTCGATCTGTTGGCCGATGCCCAAAGTGTGCAGCGCTGGCAATTGGCGATGTATCACGCTGCCTCGCATGAAGTGGCCGTAGTTGAATTGCACTTGCGCGATGCCCAGGGGCAAAGTGTGCCGGTGGATATGAGTTGCACGCCGCGTCACAACAGCGTCGGGCGCCAGGTGGGGCGGGTGCTGGTGGGTCGCCCGCTGGGAGAGCTCAAGCGTGCCTACCACCAATTGCGTGAAGCCCATGATGCCTTGAAACTGGCGCAGCAACAATTGCTGCACTCTGAAAAAATGGCCTCTTTGGGCCGCCTGGTGGCTGGTGTGGCTCACGAGCTCAACAACCCCATCAGTTTTGTGTTGGGCAATGTGCATGTGTTGCAACGCTATAGCTCACGCCTGAGCCGCTACCTGGAGGCTGTGCACCAATTGGACTTGCCTGAGTCGGTGCAGCTGCTGCGCCAACAGTTACGCATTGACCCGCTTGTCAGCGACCTACCCTCCCTGATGGAAGGCACCCTAGAAGGCGCCCAGCGCACCACCGATATCGTCAATGGCCTGAAACGCTTTTCAACGGCTAGCCAGGGTGAACTCACGCGCGTTGAGCTCAACTCGGTGGTCGAGCGTGCCATTCACTGGGTGCAGAAAGGAACAGCGCCGCATTTTGAGATTTACTGGAAGCATGGTGCTGATTGCCATGTCAACGGTAACGCCGGGCAGTTGTTGCAAGTGATGATGAACCTGATCCAAAACGCCTCCGACGCAGCCAATACCAACGCTGCGACTGCGCCACAGCTGCACATCACTCTGAAACAGCAGCAAGGCCAGGTTGAGGTGTGTTTTGCCGACAACGGTACAGGAATTGCACCGGAGCATTTGTCGCGCATCTTCGATCCGTTTTTTACCACCAAAAGCGTCGGCAAAGGCACTGGCTTGGGCCTGTCGATCAGTTATGGATTGGTGGAGCAGCACGGCGGCTATTTGAGCGGTGCCAATTTGCCCCAAGGAGGCGCTGTTTTTACACTGACATTACCCATTGCATAGCCAATCCAAAGCTGCAAATTTTGCATTGATAAAGTTGACATGCTGCTAGACTTATTTTTGATACCAAGCCACAAGGACACCCCATGCTGACTCTGAACCTGCCCCCATCGCGTCCGCTGATTTCGACCATCGACAAAGAAGTGCTGATGGTCACCAATGCTGACTTGCGTGAATCTGCCAACGTGGAATGCTGGCCGGTGCAAAGCAAATTTGAAATCAGGCTGGAGCAAGCCTTGGCCAGCCGTTTTGGCTTCACACTCAAACGTGCGCACGGCTTTAAGAACGACAAGCAGCATGGGTTTATCAGCAGCCAGCGTGAAGGTAGTGATCTGTTTGCCCGCATTGATCCGGATGCGCCGGTGATTGTGCTGCTGACCGCTTGGCAATATTCTCACCATCTGGCACCCAGTTTGGCCAAACACCGTGGCCCGGTGCTGCTGCTGGCCAATTTTGACGGCACCTGGCCAGGGTTGGTGGGCATGTTGTGTATGGCGGGCACCCTGACGGGTTTGGGTAAAGCGTATTCGCGTTTGTGGTCTGCTGAATTTGATGATGAATTTTTCTTTGATGGGCTGAATGCCTGGCTGACAACCGGTCAGATCAGCCATGACACCTCGTATTTGCACCCGGTCGATGCAACTCACCCCGCATCAGCCACACCAGCCTGGGCCATCGGTCAAAAGGTCGGCGAATACGTGCTCCAGCACAAAGAAATCATCGGTTTGTTTGACAGCTTTTGCATGGGCATGATCAACGGCGTTTTTCCTCAAAAAGCGCTGGTGAACATCGGCATGCCGCTGGAAAGCCTGTCGCAGTCGGCCTTGCTGGTCGAGATGGCCAAAGTGCCGCAGCCTTTGCGTGAAGAATGTCTGGGCTGGTACGAAGCCCGAGGCATGTTGTTTCAGTTTGGCACTGACCCGGCCACCGAGTTGACCCGTGACCAGGTGCTGGAGCAGTGCGCCATGATGATCGCGATGGCTCGCTTTACCCAGCGTTTTGGCCTGACGGCTGTGGGTGTGCAATACCAGCAGGGTCTGGCGCAATCCTGTGCAGCCTCGGATTTTGCAGAAGGAGCGATTGGCTCCAGCGAGCGCTTTCCGATACCGAATGAGGCTGGCCAGATCATCCGCGCTGGCAAGGCCATCCCCTGCATCAACGAGGTGGATATGGGCACGGCCATCCCGCAAACCATGCTCTGGCGCTTGCTGGATTCACTTGGATTGCCCGCTGAAACAACCTTGCATGACATTCGCTGGGGCAGTGAGTTTGAAGGCACGTTTTACTGGGACTTTGAGATTTCTGGCTCGGTGCCGTTTGAGCACATCAAGGGTGGCATTGCCGGAGCCTCCGGCTACCGTCAACCTGCCATGTATTTTCCCAAAGGGGGCTCGTCGATTCACGGTCAGGGCAAGGCCGGGAGGTTGCTGTGGGCGCGTGCGCATTACGAAGAGACGCAGGTGTTTTTGCACATCGGCACTGGCCATGCGGTGGAGTTGCCCCCAGCCGAATTTGAGCGCCGTCGCCGAGCCACCACCTATGAGTGGCCGCTACTGAATTGCACCCTGGATGGCGTCGGCCGCGACGACCTGATGGCCGGGCACCAGAGCAACCACATTACAGTGGCGTATGTGGATGAGGAGCAGTTGCAGGATGTGTTGCGTGCTTTTGTGGCACAAGCCTTGCAGCAAAATATCAAAGTGTTGGTGGCTGGAGAGGCTTACCAAATTCTGTAGCCATTGGCGCACATTGGTTTAGCGCGCCAGCGCCTTGGCGGCTGCGCTGTCTTGCGCTCTTTGGGCAAACTCGGCACGCAGGGCTTTGAGTTTCTCTCTTGGGTCTTCCTTGGTCGTGGTTTTGTCCAAGCCCATTTCTTCGATAAAGCGGCTCGGCTGGGCTGCCACCATTTCGCGGCCTTTTTTACGTTTGCGTGTCCAGCTCACCGCCAGACTGCGCTGCGCGCGGGTAATGCCCACGTACATCAGGCGCCGCTCTTCTTGCAGGTGCAGGGTCAGGATATCGCTGGCGGCTTCCTGAGCCAAGGCACGTTGCGCACTGGAGGCTTGACCGGCAAGTTCGTTGTCGGGGTTGTCGCGTAACTTGAAAGGCAGCATGCCCTCGGTCACCCCCACCAGCAGCACATGCGGCCATTCCAGCCCCTTGGATGCGTGCAGGGTTGAAAGCGTCACCACGTCTTGGTCTTTTTCCTGCGTGCTGATGGTTGAGAGCAGCGACACAGTTTGCGCTACTTCGAGCAGCGATTTGACTTCGCCTACCGCATTCACACCGGAGGCATCTTCAATCTGCCCGCCACAACGACCGCTCATCCATTCGCAAAAATCGATCACATTGCTCCAGCGGGCTGCAGCGACCTGTTCGCTGTCTTCGCCGTCGTAGAGAAATTTTTCATAGCCAATGTCCTTCAGCCAGTCCAGCAGAAAGGTTTTGGCGGCCTCTGCGCCCAGGGTATGGCGGGCACGAAATTCGAGATCATTCACCTCGCGGCCAAATTCATGCAGGCTGCCCAATGCCTTGCCCGAGATCACCGCGCCCAGGCTGCTGGAAAACAGCGCCTCAAACATGCTGACCCGGTATTTGCCGGCAAAGTCGCCTAACTGGGCCAGGGTCTGGTGGCCAATGCCTCGCTTGGGCGTGGTTACCGCACGCAAAAACGCAGGGTCGTCGTTGTTGTTGATCCACAAGCGAAACCAGGCGCACAGGTCTTTCACCTCGGAGCGATCAAAAAAGCTCGTGCCACCCGATACTTTGTAAGGGATTTGCGCCTTGCGCAGGGCTTTTTCGAAGGGTTTGGCCTGGTGGTTGGCACGGTACAGCACGGCAAAGTGGGCAAATTCCTTGAACTGCGGCCCCGGCTGGTTCAGGCCGCTGACACGCAGGCTCTGGATCCGCGCCACGGCCCGCTCGGCTTCGTGTTCTTCGGTATCGGCATCCGTCACCCGTACCGGCTCGCCCTCGCCCAAATCACTCCACAGTTTTTTGGCAAACAGCTTGGGGTTGAGGCCGATCACGTTGTTGGCTGCCTGCAGGATAGCGCTGGTGGAGCGGTAGTTTTGCTCCAGTTTGATGACTTTCAAGCCCGCAAAATCCACCGGCAGCTTTCTCAGGTTGTCCAGTGTGGCCCCGCGCCAGCCGTAAATCGACTGGTCATCGTCGCCCACGGCGGTCAGGCGGGCCT
>CAIYYA010000201.1 GCA_903930255.1 uncultured beta proteobacterium | reverse complement strand
ATGCGCTCAAACAAAAAGGGCATGGCGCGGGACAAGGCGTTGCACTGGGCTACGAGCAGCATGCGGTACAGCTCGCCATCGCGGTTGCCAGCGAGTTTGAGTTCGGTGACCTTGGTGGCGTTCAGGCCTGGGAGTTCACTGGTCAGGTCTGTGGCGTGGGTCAGGATGTCTGGCAGCCCACCCGATGTGCTGGACAGCGCCCGGTGGCCGTGGCCCAGGTAGTCGTGCAGCTCCATGTAGCGCAGTGCGGCAAAGCGGTTGAACCAGGTGTAGGCCACGGCTTCCATGGTGTGGGCAAAGCCGTCTTTGCGGATGCGTCGGACAAGTTGCTCACGCTGGGCTTGCACTTTGACGGGCCAGGCTTGCCCGGCAATGACCACCACGTCGCCCTGCGGCTGGGCTGGAGCTACGTCCAGCGCACCGGCTTTTTCAGACAGGCCCAGCAGGTTGGCACGGGCAGTAACCGCCGATATGAAGTCCTTGCGGGCTTGCGGGGCGTAGGACTTGAGAGCGGCTTTGTTCATGGGGGTTTATATAAGAAATAGGGCTTTAGCGCTTATTGGACGTGCGATTGCAGCTATCGAATATGTAGCTAGATGGCATGACACGGCCAACCAAAGATGGACATCTCATGATCATGGAAATGTGAAATCTGCCAGCAAGCAAATTTGTCCTTCAAGCCGGGTTTTGTTGTAGTAGCGCTCGTCGGATGTGATCAGCACCGCGCCCGGTGTGTGCAGCGCCACAGCGTGGTAGAGCGTGTCAAACAAGTGATGCTGGTAGCGCAGGGCCAAGTCCATCGCCGTAACATAGGTTTCTTGACTGGTCAGCGTGCCGTATCGGATGTCCAGCAAATCAAACAAGTCGTCCAGCGCTTGCGCAGGTTTGAGTCTTGCCAATACGGCAGCCACCTCCGCTACAAAGTGACCCGGCTGAACCATCGGCAGAAAGCCGAGCACTGATTGCTCCAAAACGCGCAGTGCCAGGTCTGTATGCTGTTCATCCGGGTTGCCGTGCAAAAACCATTTGACAGCAACGCTGGCATCCACCACCGCAATCACGGGCGGCCTTCTTCACGTGCCGCGCGAAATTGTTCTTCGGTGATGCGCGGGGCATTTTGCCGACGCGCCAGGATGCGCTGATAAGCTTCTTGGCTGCGTTGTTGGCTTTGCGCACGCTCTACGGCTTCGCGCATCAAATCTGCAATGACGGCGCTTTTGTTTTGGCCTTCAAAGGTGATGTTGAAGGCGTTTTTAATGTCCTCAGGGACGCTGAAATTGACGGTGGGCATGTCGAGTCCTAAGTTGTTGAAAATTTCAACAATATTATGTTACTTGTAGGTATTGGTGTCAAAGCCAACAGACTATTGCAGCCGTGCTTTTTGACCGGCTCGCACAGTGGTTAACAACTCTGCCTTGAGTTTGGTGACAAATGCCTCTACATCGTGCTCGGTTTCCAGGTAGGTTTTGGCAGAAAAGTCAGCGGCCCGGATCACTCTAGTGGTTTTGACTGCTGGCTGCGGCACGTTAGCTTGGCCAGTGTGGATGGGCTGAGTAGCGTTGCCCGGAGTGGCCACGTGATGTACTGCCTTGGCCATGATGTCTTCAATCAGGGTGATGGATTCATCCATCGCATCTCCACCTTGAGCTTGCAAGTACAAAATTTGAGCAATGCTGGTTTGGCTGGCAATGCGGGTCTTAAGAACTTGCAGCGCGTGCAAAGCCTTGTTGTTAAGGTCTGGCGTAGCCGAAGCTGCACTGAGTTTGACTTGCACTTCTGTGATTTTGCTGTCGATGGACAACAGTGCCCGCGTACGTTTTTCAGCGGCAAGGGCTTCGTTGATGCTGGTGACGGTAGCCAATAGAGGCTCAATCTGGTTAACTTGACCGTAAGGCTTTAAGTTGTCGCGGATCTTTTCGAGATCAGCCAAGGCTGCCGCCGCTTGGGGTACTTTTCTCAATGCTTCCGCGTTGTCATTAAAGGAGCGCAGACCATCTAGCAGCTTGCGCCAGGCCGTGATTTGGGTTTTGTAAAAGTTGACGAGATCGTGAATATCTTCAGCAGCATCAAGCCATTCATCTTTGGCGGTCAGCAAGGCTTCGATGAAAGCAAAGCTGTCACGGGTGCTGAGCTGCTGGGCAATTCGGGTCAACAAACTTTCAATGTCCGCTTTGCCCGGATGGTGGGCTGTGTTGGCCGTTAAGACAAAGCCTTTGAGTTCTGCTTGCCACTCGCCAAAACGGGCGCGGAAGTCAGCCACCAGCGCATCTTCTTCTTCGCGTCCCAGCTTTTGAAACAGGTCTTTGTAGAGTTCACGGGCTCGTTTGAGGCTGCTGGCATCGGCTATTTTGCGCTTGAGGATGGAAACCTGTTTGAAGCGGGCCGACTTGGTCAGCGGCTCAACGGCACTACTTGGGTCAAGGTCAGAGCCTTCAAGCATGAGTTTGATTTCACCGGCCATGAACAAGCGGGCAATCAGCAGCACGGTCTCCCACTCGGGTTTCCAACCCCAAGGGATACCCGAAAAACGTTCCACTACATCAGACAACATCACCCGGGTTTGGCTGGCGGCGAGCAGCAAATAGTCACGGATTTCCTTGACGGCCAGAGCATTACCCTCATCACCATTCAAGCCCAAACTAGGTGTGCTCAGGTTGTCTGCACTGAGCACGGCTTTGATTTCAGCTTGCGGGTCGGCTTGGCGCACTTTCAGGTATGGTAGTTTGCTGTAGGTGTTGGTGATGAGGTAGTTCAGCAAGTCATCAAGCACCTTGTCGGGGCCTGTGGCTTTGATCTGAACCAATTGGCCCAAAGCAAAGAACTCACCTGCAACCATGAGCTCAGACAGTTGGTGACTCAGGCGGAGTTTGCGTTCCCGGTTTTCGTCTTTGCGATCGCTCAGGATGCGTTTGAGCGAAGGTGTGGCTTGATCAGCTTTTGGGCTGACGATGTATTTTTCAATTTGCAGGTACAGGGCCAACTCAATGTCGAGCCTTTCACCTTCGGCCAGGCGCACGATGGCGCGGCCATTACCCTCTGAACTGCGCAAAATGCACTTTGCCGCATGAAGTTTGTCGTATTCGTCACCCAAAGGCGTGAGAACTTCAAAGCTCAGGGCGTGACTGGCTTGCCGCCAAGGGGCACCATCAAGCAGTCGATTGAATTCGTAGTCAGATTTGGTGTCACGGTGGCGCACCTTGGTTTGACTGCCCAGTAAATCATCAAAGATCAGTTCGGCGAGCAAGCGGGATTTTTCTGCGGCAGAGACTTCGACATGGCCGATTTCGCGGGCCACGTCACGCTCTTCGTTGGTTAAAAAGAACCACAGTTCACCATTGCGACTGACCAGGCGCTGTTGTTCAAGGCGAGCCAGACTCTCCTGAATCTTGCGTTTGAGGGCGAGTTTGTCAGCATCAATCTGATTCAGGCACAGGGTGGCCAGGTTATCGACGTTGGGGTTGACGATGTCGGGGATGTAGCGAATGAGGAACATCGCCTTGAGTAGCAAGCTGTCATAAGGCTGAAGGCCGGGGTTTTGTGGAGCCTCGTCAATGGAGCGCTTGGCCATGCCGTCAATGAAGCTTTCAATCGAAGGGTAAAAATCATAGAGAGGGATCAGCACATCGGTACCGTGATGGGCATTGCGAACAGCAGCGGACTGGAAAGCATCCAGCAAAGAGCGCTCACCGCGTGACAAATGCTTGCCAGTGGCACCCACTTTACGAATAGTTTCAAAGATTTTTTGCAACAGGGTGAACTGGTATGGGGCAAACGGATAAACCGCCACAAACTCGGCGGTGTCTTTAAATGCCCGCAGGCTTACAGCGTTACCGACAAAGCTGAGTTGGTTGGTGATGATGTCGCTTTTGCCTTCATACACATCGCGCAGGGCAACGTGGGCAGCTTCGGTTTTGGCCAACAGGCGCTCACCAATGACTTCATCGGTATTGCTGCTGGCCAAAGATAAGCGGGTATGAAAGCGACCCTGAATTTTGGAGAAGTCTTGACTGCGGGCTTTGTTGGCCTCGCCAATGGCAGCATCAATGTCTTCTTGGCTGGTGACGATGACCCAGGCACGCCCTTTGCAGCGGGTGCCAAGTTGTTCGGTGATGGTTTGCACGCTAAGCATGAGCTGGGAGTTGGCACCAATGAACTGGCCCACTTCATCCACCAGAAAAATGACTTTGTGACCGGCAGGACGGGTGGCCAGGTAGTCATTGACCAAAGCTGCAAAGCCTTCGATGTTGATGCGGTAATCATCACGGGCGCGGTCAAACCACTGGCCAGCGGATTCAGGAGACATCTTCAGGGCTTGTGCCAATGCCACTACGATGTCATCACGCAAGAAGTCAACCGCGTCACGCTCAGCGTCCCAGGTGCTACCGTTGGATTGAGCGAACGCCGTCTTGAAAATGTCCAACACGCCTTTGGCTGCCAAGTGGCGTTCCATATCGGCAATGTGTGGGGCATCGCCCGAGTAACCCAATTTTTCGTTGAAGACCCGCAAGAAAACTTGCAGGATGGCATCACGATCTGTCTTGCTGTCGGCTTTGGCATCGATATTGAACAAGATCACATCGGAGGTGCCCTGCACAGCACGCTGAATGTCAGCCAGTAGCATGGCATCCTTGATTTTTTGATGGTCAAAAAACTGGGCTGCGTGGCGCGTTTCACCCGTCTGAGGGTTGTTGGCCTCAATGTTTTCCAACAAGTAAGACAGGATTTTGATGAAGTGGGACTTACCTGAGCCAAAGAAGCCAGAGACCCAAACGCCCATACGATCCGTGATGGCTGCGTCATGCGGACGATCAATGGCGGCAAGATATGCGTCGAAGAACTTGCGCAGGTAATCGCTGATTTGCTTGGTGACCACATATTCTTCAAGCTCTTGCCAGACGCTGGCGGCATCCATCTGGTCAGCTTTGATGACGCCATTGATGGGGCGGTCGATCGGTTTGATGAAGAGTTCGCGGATGTTCATTGTTTTGCTTGTCCCTGTAAATGCGAAGCGTGTCAGTGAAATAGGGTGCTGACGTTCAGGTGGTTTCGGGTACCAATCTGAAGGCACGGTAATAGTGGTCTTCAGCCAAGGTATTGAACAAGCGCAGAGAATGCCCATCGTAGCGCCCGGGGAAAAACATCAGCAAGGGCGTATTGCCCATGATGGGGTGCAAAGCTGATAGCAAGGTGTGCGTGCGCAGCATGGGATAGACGGCACCAACGCCAGTCAAAATCAGCAAATCCAGGTTGTCAATCTGAAACTGATTGGCGATTTTTTGAGCTAGCTTGTCTTCTTTGAGCACCGAGCGAAGCGCAGCCAAGGTGCTGTCGTCACCCTTGTTTTTTTGCATCTCAAAGGTTTTATCCAGTAGCTTTCTGTCTTCAAGCAGTGCCGTGACCAATTGAAGCAAATCGACGGTGGCCACATTGACAACGGGGAGATGCTTGCCCAATGCGGGCAATACTGTGCCATTCCAAAAGTCACGTACCTCAAGCTCGCGCTCGGGCGGATAGTCAAAAATCCAAAAGCCAATCTCATTGCCCAAGCCTTTACTGTCCAGAAAATCACGGGAGGTGATGCGGGGCAGGATCTGGTTTAAGCGCTCTTCAAGCGTGAGGTTCATAAGGCGCGCTCCAGACATTCGAGGGTATAGGTTTCGTGGTGACTGAGCAAGTAACTGCGCACTACCGGGTGTATGGATTGCGGGGTGAGCTTCATGCTGCGAGGATTTTCGAGGTATTTTGCCTCGGCCAGAATTCGCACAATGACCTGAAACAGCTTGGCTTTGGTAGATTCAGACCATCCACTCACAGCAGCATCGTGGTGCGCACATTCGGTCAAGAAATCTTGCCAGTCCATTGGAAATAACGCGGGTTCCAAGCGGCGCTGACAAGTGGCATACACCTGACACATAAAGTCGCCCAGCAACTGGCTATGTTTGACAGCGGCCACCAATAACAATTGATTGACCACTTCACTTTCACGCTGGGTGATCATTTGCCAAGCCACATCGTCCAAGGTGGTCAATCGACGCTGAATCAGCCGAGCCTGGCGTCGTGCTGTGGCCGGTGTTTTCTTTTGAAGGATATTTTCAACTTCAATAGCATGTTGCCAGGTGGCTTCATCCGGATGAGTCAATAACAGCGCTGCAACACGCCTGCTCTCAGCTGGCATCAGAGAGCCTGCGGAAATTTCGGCGTTGTAACGGGTCATGACAATTTCCGATCAAACATACTTGGCAGCAGCCTCCAGAAAACCTCTTTGAACCTTTGAACGTAATGCGGGTGGAGCCAGCACCTGAACATCGGCCCCATAACGCATGATGTCGCCCATGAGTTCACGGTCGTCTGCGTACGGAAATGACAACACATAGCTGCCATCGGCATCAAACGCACTTTCTTGCATCGGGTGCCAGGTCTCCCCTGCCACCCAGCGTGCCCGCTCTGGAGTGAATTTCAACTTGGCCCAGCCTAAAGCTGCACCATTGAAAATGCCGTAGCTGTTGCCCAGCGACTGATCAATGGATTTGTCGCTGACTTCTTT
>CAIYYA010000200.1 GCA_903930255.1 uncultured beta proteobacterium | reverse complement strand
TTTGGCTGCGCTCGTTGGCACCGTATTTTTCTTTCATGGCTACCGCCCAAATGCGCCTTGCGACCCGGCCCATCACGGTGTATTCGGGGTCCATGCCGTTGCTGAAGAAGAAGCTCAGGTTGGGCGCAAAGTCGTCAATGTGCATGCCGCGTGCCAGGTAGGCTTCGACAAAGGTGAAACCGTTGCTGAGCGTAAACGCCAACTGGCTAATCGGGTTGGCTCCGGCTTCGGCAATGTGGTAGCCGCTGATGCTCACACTGTAGAAGTTGCGCACGTTGTGGTGCACAAAATAGCTGGCAATGTCGCCCATCACCTTCAGACTGAATTCGGTGCTGAAAATGCAGGTGTTTTGCCCCTGGTCTTCTTTCAGAATGTCGGCTTGCACCGTGCCACGCACGTTGGCCAGCACCCATTCACGGATTTTTTGCGCTTCGGTGTCAGTGGGGTCACGGCCATTGTCGGTAGCGAATTTTTCCAGGTTCTGGTCAATGGCCGCATTCATGAACATGGCCAAAATGCTGGGTGCCGGGCCGTTGATGGTCATGCTGACACTGGTGTTGGGGCTGCACAAGTCAAAGCCGCCGTAAAGCACTTTCAGGTCGTCGATGGTAGCAATGGATACGCCCGAGTTACCCACCTTGCCGTATATGTCCGGACGTGGATCGGGGTCGTTGCCGTAGAGTGTGACCGAGTCAAACGCGGTGCTCAAGCGTTTGGCCGACATGCCGGAGCTGAGCAGCTTAAAACGCTTGTTGGTACGAAACGGGTCGCCTTCGCCAGCAAACATTCGGGTGGGGTCTTCGCCCTCGCGTTTGAAGGCAAAGGTGCCGGCGGTGTAGGGGTAGCTGCCGGGCACGTTGTCGAGCATCAACCATTTGAGAATTTCGCCGTGGCACTCGAATTGCGGCAGACACACCTTGCGGATGGTGGTGCCGCTGAGTGACTTGGTGGTCAGCGCAGTGCAAATCTCTTTGTCACGGATTTTGACCACGTACATGTCGCCGGCGTAGGCTTTTTGCATGGCCGGCCACTGGGTCAGCAACTTGGCGGCTGCAGCATCTTGGGTCTGGGTGCGTTCTGTTGCAAGGCGTAGCACGGTGTTTTTAGCACCATCGCGCGTTGCATCGTCGTCCAGCAGCATTTGCGCGGTGGCGCTGAGTTGCTGAATTTCACGCGCCAGTTTGGCCTGAGCACGGGCTTTTTTCTTGTAGCCGCGCACGGTATCGCTGATTTCGGCCAGGTAACGGGTGCGTGCCGCCGGCAGCACCGGAGTTTGGTTGGTGCTGTGACGCACCGAAACACTGGGCAGCTTGGATTCACCCAGCGGCAAGCCCAATTCAGCCAGTCGAACTTTCAGGGCTTGGTACAAAGCGGTCACACCATCGTCGTTAAAGCGCGCAGCCATGGTGCCAAACACCGGCATTTGCTCGGCCGGCACGGTCCACGCCTCTTTGTTACGTTGCACCTGCTTGGCCACGTCGCGCAGTGCATCGCTGGCGCCTTTGCGGTCAAATTTATTGATGGCAACAAACTCGGCAAAGTCGAGCATGTCGATTTTTTCGAGCTGGCTGGCCGCACCAAATTCGGGTGTCATCACATACATGGGCACATCCACATGCGGCACGATGGCCGCATCGCCCTGGCCAATGCCGGAGGTTTCCACAATGATTAAATCGAACCCGGCCACCTTGCATGCTGCAATCACATCTGGCAGTGCAGCACTGATCTCAGAGCCAAAGTCACGTGTGGCCAGGCTGCGCATAAATACCCTGGAACCCTGGCTCCAGGGGTTAATCGCGTTCATCCGAATGCGGTCACCCAGCAGGGCGCCACCGCTCTTGCGCCGACTCGGATCAATGCTGATAACAGCCACGCGCAAGGCATCGTTTTGATCGAGGCGCAGGCGACGAATCAACTCATCAGTCAAGCTTGACTTGCCCGCACCACCGGTTCCGGTGATACCCAAAACTGGTATCTTTTTAGTAGCTGCCTGAGCTTGTATATCAAGCGTTAACGCCTTAAATGCTTGTGAAAATTCGCCCTTGGCAAGACCCGAAGCCTGCTCATTTTCGAGTGCGGTAATCAATTGCGCCAAGGCGCGCCAACTCATCTCAGTGTGGCCCTGAATGGCCTCGATATTGGTGGGCGCGTAGCCAGAAATATCCTGGTCGCAGCGTTTCACCATTTCACCAATCATGCCAGCCAAGCCCATCCTCTGGCCGTCTTCGGGGCTGTAAATGCGGGTTACGCCATAGTCCATCAGCTCTTTGATTTCGCTCGGCACAATCACACCACCGCCGCCGCCAAACACCTGAATGTGCGCGCCGCCGCGGCTTTTTAGCAAATCGACCATGTATTTGAAATATTCAACATGCCCACCCTGATAGGAGCTGATGGCAATGCCCTGCACATCTTCTTGCAAGGCTGCCGTCACCACTTCATCGACACTGCGGTTGTGCCCGAGATGAATCACTTCGGCACCCATACTTTGCAAAATGCGTCGCATGATGTTAATGGCCGCGTCATGCCCATCAAACAGGCTGGCAGCCGTGACAAAACGCACCTTATGGGTAGGACGATATTGGGCTAAGGCCTTGAAATCTGCCGACAGGTCGCTCATAAGAAAAGTCTCCGAACAAATGAAAGTGTTTTTTGCTTAGCCCGCGATCAGACTGACTGTTGCTGACTTGACGTTGACGTAAACGTCAACCGGTCGATTGTGCAATAAAAAAGGAGCACAACAGCGCCCCTTTCAAGTTCTGCATGATCTTCATGCATCGGCTATTTGTAGAGCAGCTGCGGCAGCCACATGCCAATGGCCGGAAACTGGTACAGCAAGAAAATGGCAAATACCTGAATCCCCATGAAAGGCAACATGCCGGCAAAGATCTGGTTCAAGGTGACATGTGGCGGGCTCACGCCCTTGAGGTAAAACGCCGCCATGGCCACCGGTGGGCTCAAGAAAGCGGTTTGCAAATTGAGTGCCACCAACAAGCCAAAAAACAGCGGGTCAATGCCAAAATGCGGCAGCAACGGGATAAAGATCGGCATAAAAATCACAATGATCTCGGTCCATTCCAGCGGCCAGCCCAGCAAAAAGATCACCACCTGCGCCAAAATCATGAACTGCACCGGCGTCATGTTCATCGACAGCACCCAGGTGTTGATGATTTCCTGGCCACCGAGCAAAGCAAAAGCTGCCGAGAAAATGCTCGACCCCACAAACAGCCAGCACACCATGGCGCTGGTTTTTGCTGTCAGATAAACCGACTCGCGCATCACCGTCATATTCAGACGACGGTAAGCGGCGGCCAGGATCAGGCCGCCCATGGAACCCATAGCGGCAGCCTCGGTGGGCGTGGCCAAACCAAACACAATGGTGCCAAGCACCGCCAAAATCATGATCGCCAACGGGAAAAATGAGCCCAGCAGCATCTTGAAGATCTCCAGGCGCGCAAAGCTGAAATAGGCATAGAAGAGGCCTAAGGCCACGGCACAACTCGCCAGACCAATCCAGAAACTGGTTGGGGCGGGCTGCCTTTCTTGCTCGATCACCGGTTTGCTTGCTTCGGGCGCGCTGCTTGTAGTCGGTGCTTTGGCTTCATCAACGGCGACTTTTGCTACTACCTGTGCTGCAGAGGCAGCCTCGGCAGGGGGTGGCTGCAAGTCGCCTTCTGCGGCAGGTTCTTTCAAACCTTCGGGCTCTGCCAGGCCACCACCGCTATCCGAAGACGTATCGAGAGAGCTGCCACCCATGGCAACGACACCTTCAACCACTTCAGGCGCCAGCGGTGCCGTGACCTTCATAAAGATCACGCCCATCAGCAAGGCCACGGCAAGGGCTGGCAACAGAGCCAAGCCCAGGTGATTGAGCAAGTCGCGCAGGGGCACTGCCGCATTGCGCTTGCCTTTAAGGGCACCAATCAAGCCTGGCAGCACTTTGCTGCTGATTGTGCTGGAAACCACCTCGGCAAAAGCTGGCAAAGGCACATACCGATCTTCAGCCGACATGGGCGGTGCCAAATGGGGTTTGAGCTTGGCAATGATGACCACATACACCACATACAAGCCCGCCAGCATGATGCCCGGAAAGAACGCACCGGCATACAGCTTGACCACCGACACACCGGCGGTTGCGCCATAAACGATCAACATGACAGAAGGCGGGATCAAAATGCCAAGGCAGCCACCTGCCGTGATGGCACCCGCGGACAGTTGCACGCTGTAACCGGCACGCAACATGGCGGGCAAGGCGAGCAAGCCCATCAGGGTCACAACCGCACCAACGATCCCGGTGGCAGTGGCAAAAATGGCGCAGGTGATGATGGTGGCCACCGCCAGCGAGCCCGGCACACGCGCGGTCGCCAGGTGCATACTTTTGAAGAGCTTTTCGATCAAATTGGCACGCTCGATCAGGTAGCCCATGAAGACAAACAGCGGAATCGAGATCAGCACGTCATTCGACATGACCGAATAGGTGCGTTGAACCATCAAATCGAGTGTCTGCTGCACGGCCAGCCCCGGGTTTTGACTTCGGTAAGCAATCCAGGCAAACACCATACCCATGCCCATCAGCGTGAAGGCAGTGGGAAACCCCAGCATGATCGCTACCACGACCAAGGCCAGCATCAGCAGCCCCAAATGACCATTGGTCATCTGCGCCATCGGCGGCAGCAAAATAAAGGCTGTCAGCACGACCGCAGCCATGATGATCAAGCCAAACCAGACTTCTTTTCTCATGACTGCGTCCTCTTCGGGTGAACGATGTACTCGTCGAGTTTGGCAATATCTTCGTCTTTGACGTTCACCATTTCTTTCAGCTTTTCAATATCAACTTCGGCCACGTCGTCACCGCGATCAGGCCAGTCGCCTTGTTGCAAGCAGACGATGCAGCGCACAATTTCAACCAAGCCCTGAGCCAGCAAAATGGCACCGGCAATGGGAATGATGGTTTTGAATGGGTAAACCGGCGGTCCATTTGCCGTCACGTTGGAGTGTTCGTTGATAGCCCATGACTCGGCGGCAAAGTTATAACCAGCCCAAACCAATGCCACCACACCGGGTATAAAAAACAAGATGTACAGGGCCAAATCCAATCCAGCTTGCAGACGGGGCGGGAAAAATCCATACAGAACATCACCCCGCACATGACCGTTTTGCGACAGCGTATAGGCGCCTGCTGTCATAAACAAGGTGCCATACATCATGCTCATCACGTCAAAAGCCCAGGGATGCGGGTTATCTAGCGCATAGCGCGAGAACACCTCCCAGGTGATCATCAGCGTGAGCACAACAATCAGCCAGGAAAATGCCTTGCCGACCAGTGTGCTGAGTTTGTCAACCGCCAGCAGTAGTTTCTGCATTTTGATACCGCCTAAGCCGGACCAGCCGGAACAAAACCAACTTCAGGCTATTCGTCGAAAGTTAGTAGTTGGTAGTGGGTAGTGGGTAGTCCAACTTAAAACTACCCACTAAGAACTAATGAAGTCTTCGCAGAAAATACAAAGACCGACTTTAAAAGACTATGCCTTTTTGGCTCCAAAGAAGTGATTCACCGCCATGCGACGGCTGACATAGGTGTCTTGATCCCACTTGACGGCACGCGCAGCAAAGGCTTTTTGCGATTCCACAACTTCCTTAAACAAGGGATTTTCAGCCGATTTTTTCTCGACGATGGTGCTCCACAAGGTGAGTTGGTCTTGCAACACGGCATCAGGTGTTTTGTAAAACTTGACCTTGTCCTTGGTTTGCAACTCGATGTAGTCTTTGGAATAGCGGTCAATGGCTTTCCAGGACATGTCGGCCGAAGCGGCTTCGGTGGCGCCGGCAATGATGGCTTTCATCTTGGCGGGCAAGGCGTCGTACTTGGTCTTGTTGAACATGATCTCGAAGGTCTCGGCGCTCTGGTGGTAGCTTTGCAGCATGCAC
>CAIYYA010000199.1 GCA_903930255.1 uncultured beta proteobacterium | reverse complement strand
GCTTGGCCGGTGCAGCCAGCGCCACCGCCGCAGCCCTGAGCGGCGAATTCGGGGCCAGCACACCAAAGTAGCGATGCCGGTGCGTGCGCGGTGGTGGCACCAGGGCTGCAATGCGCTCTATCAGTTCCAGCGGCGTGAGGTGTAGTTCGTCGACCTTGGCACCGCGCTTGTCACTGCTTGGCTCGCTATGTTGTTTCGCGCAGCGGTACACCAGGGCAGCGCCCTCTTTGCGCAGGCGATCCATGGCAAAGGGCGGGCGGGCGCAATAGCGCCATGCCCGTTCAGGCTGGAGCCGAACCGGTGGATGAAGGCCACCGCGCCTATGTGCAGGGTCGCCTTGTCCAGCTGCGCCGCCCCAGGGCAGTTGGATTGCAGGCTTTGCGAAATGACCCGCAGAAAGATGCGCAGCACCATGTTCAGAGCTGCATCGTCGCGTTGCATGAAGTAGCGCAGTCGCTTCGGGACAGAGAGCACCCACTGGCGCACCGGCAGGCGGGGAAAGACGTGGTCCGTCAGATGCGCCGCCGTCTCCACCATGCGCCGGGTATTGCACGAGGGGCACACACCCCGGCCTTTGCAGGACTAACCACGTGCTTGCTTGCAGTAAATGATGTAAGTCAATCAAGTGCTAAAAATTGACACGCTGGAGCCGCTTTGGAGCCGGTATTTAAAAAAACCAGACAAGCCGCAATAGAACCATCCAACAGCCTTCGCGGCAATGACTTGATCAGGACTTACGCAAAACCGCCCTAACGTCGTTGTTCTGACTGGTCGCACGTCTGTACTGCCTGCGTCGGAACGCCTAGGTGGGACAATTTTGCGTAAGTTCTATTGATATGTCCTTGGTGCCGAAATTCGGTGGGTGATTGGCCAGTCCATCCTCTGAACGCCCTAGTAAAACTTTTTTCATTCTGATAACCCGCGCTGGTTGCTACTTGCTTGATGGGGCGCTGGGTGCGCAGCAACAGGTCGCTGGCAGTGGCCTGGCACACCTCATCTTTGAGGGTTTGCAAGCTGGCACCCTCCTCTTTGAGTTGCCGATGCAAGCTGCGCGACGACAAATTCAGCAGGCCGGCCAGGTCCTCTGCGCTGTGGCATTGCTCGGGGTGGGCCGCCAGAGTCTGGCGCACGCGCTGCACCAGCAGGCGGTCGCGTCGGTATTGCAGCACCGTCAGCGGCAGGGCGTGCTGCAGCATTTGTTGCAACGCCACTTCATTGCGGCGGACTGGCAAGGCTAGGTAACTGCTGTCAAATTCAATAGCAGTCTGTGCAGACTGGAACTGCGCTGGAGCCGAAAAAAGCACTTGATAAACCGCTCGATGTGCAGGGGCATCAAAGGTAAAACGCGCGCCGGTTAGCGGGATGCGTGAGTCAATCAGCCAGCACGCCAAGCCGTGGATATTGCGCAGCACAGATACCAGACAAAACTCACGCACCGCACCCAAGTTTTGATTTTCTGTGATGCTGATGCGCACATTGTCTGTCGTGGTGTGTACCTGCAGTGTGATGTCATCGGTCAGCAGTCCATGGTGGCGACACCAGCGTTTGAGCGCAACACCCAAATTGGGCGCACTGACCGAGGCGCGTGCCAACATGCCGTAACTACCCCACGGCAAGCGACGGTTAAACCAGCCCAAGGCCTCATCATCAAGCTCGCGCATGGCTGCAGCTGAGATGCGCTCAAACTGTGTGGCGCTGATGCGCGTTGCCGGATCAGCCAACTTCGCTGGCGAGATTTCTACTAATTCGAGCACCCTGATCGGATCTTTGTCAGCTTTGTGATAAGCCAAAACGATGGCTTTGACGAAAGCTATCGGGGTAACTGCACGGATTTGAGGCAAGCTGGTCATGATGCCTCATTGTCTGCAACCAGATGGGTTGTGTTCACAACAGTTTTGAAAACACGGCAAGCCTGCGCCAGTGCAGCTAACTTTAGCGTCACCAGCGCAACATCGGCAAGGGTTTGAGCGGTGTGCGAAGAAACTGCTGGCCTGTGAATGCTGCCAATCGGGCATGAAAGTGAGCGTTCGGAAATTGACTGCGTACCGATTGGATGAACGTCCGTAGCAGTCCGCAGCGAACCAGGCCAAATGACAGGTCAACCAGATCAGCACGCCGAAAGGCTTCCACGGAATTCTCAAATGGCCCGGAATAAGCACGCAGTTTGTGGTGCTGCTGAATAAGCAGATCAACCTCGGGCCAAAGCGACTCCAGCCCCTGTGCCTTCAGGTAAACAAGTGCCAACTGCGATGAGGGGTCGAGATAGTCGAAGGTGCGGGCAGTCCAGATGCCCAGGTCATGAAAGCCAGCGGCAACCAAAATCGGCTGTGGCGCACTTTGCAACTGCGGCGCAATCGCAAAGACGAAGTGCAGCACGCGGGTAACGTGGTTGCGGTAGGCAGGCAGGTCTGGCCCCAGCGCTTGGGCGTGCAATTGCAAAATGTCATCGACCAGGGCAAAAGCGGAGAAGGGCTGCATGTTGACGGCAAGGCTCAGCCGCCTATGGCCTTGACCTCAACGGCACGCAGCGCCAAAGCCAAGTAGTGCGCCACCTGCTTTTGGGCAACGTCATCCATGGTGCTGAGCTTGATGTGGCGGCGCAGTTTGCCCTCGCCTTCAAGCACCTTGTACTCGTCGGGCAACGAAGCGCCGTCGCCAAACTCCAGCGACACATGTTTGGCGTAAGCAAAGACACCGCAAAATGGCTTGCCTGCAGAAAACAGCAAGCCGCCGTATTTGACCTCTTCAGTAACGACCGGGTCCTGATTCAGAACCAACTGGCGCAGGGCTTGCACCAGCGTAAAACGCTCTTCATTGAGCTGTCGAATGTCTTGCAGTAAATTGGCAACGCGTGGGGTGGTCATGGTGATTCCTGAGTCAAAGTGCACCCGCTGCCGAGTGCATGGGTTGCCGAATAATGGTTTTCCATTTGCTTGGAGCCGCTTTGCGAATGTCGCTCAAGTAGATCTCGTGGTGCTTGCCAGTGCGGCTGGACCTTGCGTCGATAAAGGCATGCAAGCGCTTTATGCTCGGACCCTCTTCAGAAAAGGGACCGACGTGCAACAACTGGACGCAATGGCCTTCATGAAATTCTTCCAGACGCAGCCGCTCAAGAGCAGGCAGATTTTTCTTTTTTTGAGTCTCTGCCAGCGCGCGGTGAAGGGTCTCGGTGCTGACAAAGTCTGGCTGCAAAATCATCATCGTCCATTGCCACTGCGACTTGTCGCCGCCCACGAAGGCCGACATGTCGTCGGCCCACCAAAGCCCTTCGAGCGGCATCACCGCATAGTCCAGCGCCTGTGGCCCTTTTTTGACCAAAAATTTGGCCGCGTACGACACAGAGAACAAGGCTTCAACCGCTTGTGCATAGGCGGGCGACGTGTTGGGGTCACCGATACCGTCCACCATCAGGAAGTTGAGCGCGGGGACGTCAACCAACACCACTTCCTTGGCGCTGGCCTGGTACAAGTGGTTCATTTTGAGCTTGAGGTCAATTTTGTCCATCTTTTCTCCGTTGAAAGACGATCACTGCTCAGGAAACAGACCTGCATGGGGAGCTTGCACGAAATATTCTAGGCGTGCCGATCTGGTTGCGGAAAACGATTTGACCTCGCCGCGCGTCCTACTGACAGCACGCTGTCAGTAGCCCCATAGCATCATAAGGACATCCCCAACACAACAGGATTGACCCCATGAAAAACGCGCTGAGCTGGTTTGAAATCCCCACCACGCAACTCGATCAGGCGCAAGTCTTTTTTGAGGCGGTTTTGCAACGCCCGATGCGCCGCGAGGTGATGGGACCATCGCAGGGTGCCGTCTTTGCCTATGACATGGCCGCGGGTGGCGTAGGTGGCGCGCTGATGATGGGTCCGACTGCACCAGCGCTAGCCACCGGCGGCACGCTGGTGTATCTGGATGCATCGCCCAGCCTGAACGCCGCACTGGCGCGTACCGTGGCTGCAGATGGGCAGATTGCCTTGTCACGCCAGGCGCTGCCACCGTGCATGGGCTTTTTTGCCCATATCACCGATTTGGACGGCAACCGGGTGGGTTTGCATGCCCTTGTTTGACAGCACCTCCTTGCGCCACAACTGGATTGCCGTGGCCAGTGCTGTCCACGCGCGTCTGGGATGCGCCACGCCCGAACGAGGCTTTATGCAGGTGTGCCACGGCAAAAAAGCGCCGCTCAAGCGGGTACATCCGGGTGACCGGGTGGTGTATTACGCACCCACCGTCACCCTGGGCGGCAAAGATCGGCTGCAAAGTTTTGTCTCAATCGGCGTGGTGCTGCCGGGCGTGCCGTATGCGTTTGACATGGGCGGCGGCTTTGTGCCGTTTCGCCGTGACGTGGTCTATGTGACGGCACATGAAACCCCGATTGCGCCGCTGCTGGACGCACTTGAATTTGTCGAAGTTCGCGCGAATTGGGGCTACAAGTTCAGGTTTGGCTTGTTTCAGGTCAGCGATGCGGATATGCGCTTGATAGCCAAAGCGATGCAGGCGGATCTGACTTTGCTTCATTTGTAATAGCTGTCAGCGCTTGCTGAATAAGGGCTACAGCACCAAAAAACTCTCAATGTCGTCACCCATCCTGATGGGCAGCACTTTGCGCTGAACACAGTCAGGGATGTGGTTGTGTTCTATTTCCGCATAAAGGCATTGGCGTGTGCCCTGCTTCGTTAGGTGGGAGCACGGTGTCATCAGCGCCGCCCCTGGCGGCCCTGAATTTTTCCATAGTCCACCCAATGTTGGTAGGCAGCCTTGAAATTGGTCGCGCCAAACGCACGCTGCAGGTCGGGATAAAGTCCAAGATATTCAGTCGCTTTGAATTCACGGCTGATGGCTCGGCCCTCATTGATGCCAATTTCGAACCAATGGTTCCATATCCCCTCCCAAGTGCCAACTGGAGTTACATTGGTCCACAGGTCAGGGTTTTGAGCGTTGTAAGACTGGATATCGAACACGCTGTTGCCCCTCACGGCATCCTTCATACCGACATCCAGCCAATGTTTGGTTAGCCCTGCGTAGTCGCTTGCGTTGACAAAGCCATAGCGTGCCTTGTTCAGTTCATAGTACACGGGAGCGCTAAAGACATAAATGCTTTGCCAGGCGGCCTGGTCCTTGAGTTTCTTGGCTTTCTCTCCCGCCACTCTGGCGTCCTCGGTCGCTTTAGCAGCTGCGGCCTTGGCATCACTGACCGCCTGGGCATCAGCATCCGCCTGTGCTCTTGCCGCCTGATCGATGCGGCCTTTACGACCCTCGGCTTTACCCTTGATCACCCAATGGTCAAAGGCCGCGGGGTAATTGGTTTCCCCCAACAGTGCACGCAAATCCGCGTAGTTGGCAAGGTACTCCGTCGCTCTGAATTCAGCGCTTATGGGGCGCCCTTCATTGATGCCTGCATTAAGCCAATGACCCCAATAATCCAACCAGGATGGCCAATTCATCTGATCGATATCAGGGTTTGCGGACCGATAGTCTCGTATATTGAACGCGTAACTGCCCTGCGCACCGTCCTTCTTGCCGACATTCACCCAATGATTGGTGAGTTCTTCTGGCCAGTAGAGATTTTTTTGGGGGATGCCATAACGAGCCGCATTGATTGCTCCATATTCCTCTGACTGAAATTCGGCACTTCCGCGCCCTCCTCCAAACTTCTTACACCCGTCATTAACCCACCAGTTGTAAGCAGTCTCGGAACTCATTTCAGGATGACTCCTGAGGACGAACTCCTCGTCATACACAGCGATACACACCTCGCTGTCTCTCTTTTTCCTTTTACAGTTTCCGGCCAGTCGGCACGTGGCCTTGTTGACAGCACTGCCGACTTTTTTGAGTCCACCGGTGATGGCGTCGCCTGCCCCATTAACACCTGCGCTAACCCAGTTCTTCACATCAGCAGTATTGAACTTGCTTGCCTCTGCGACCACAGCATCTGCCCTCTTTTGCGCTTCGTCAGACGTCTTTGTGAGCTTATCGTTGGCTGCATTTGCAGCAGCGGTGGCTTTGTCAGCGGCGTCCTTGGCATCGGCGGCGGCTTTTTCGGCGACCTTGACTGTTTCTGCCGCAATCTGCAATGCCGCAGCATCGGCAATTTTCTTCAACGCAGCGTTGGCTTCACCGGCGGTATAGCCGCTGAGACCTTTGTACTCGCCTGCAATCTTGTTGTACGCAGCCTCCAGATCTTTACCGATGCAGTTTTGCATCTTGGATGGATCAACGTTTGCACCACCCTGACCATCAAAAATCTGGCCGATGTCCATGCCCTCTTGAATCTTCAAACTGGTTTTAATCTCAAACGGGTTCACGCAGCTTGCTGAGAACTCAATTGTCAGGGTGTCGCCCGACAAGGCAAGCAGAAGATTTTGTCCTGCCAGATTACCCTTGAGACTGATGTTCTGCGCATCGCCCGTGATGTCGGCCTTGGCCAACATTTTGATCTTGGTTTTGCCCAGGGGCCCGAGCTTCAGGCTGAGGTTGTCCTCGGCCAGGCCATGAAAGCCCTTCTTGCCGACAGACACTTCTATTCGCCCCAGGGTCTGGCCCAGAATGCGCACCTCGCTATTCACATAGAGCAGGGGCCCACCATCGGTCAGGGGGCCCAGAATCATCACATTGAAGGGATCGTCCGTTGTCGGGAACGGCTTGGTTCTATCGCCAAACTTGTAGGGTGACGCCGGCTTGGGATTGCTCAACTGAAAGACTGACAAGGGTTTTGTCACCATGAGCAGCGGTTTCTTGATGGCGTTGATGTTGCCAATAAAACCACCGCCCAGTTTGCTCAGAGCGACCACCGTTTGGGTTGGGACAACACCCACCGTCTGGGAAGCGGTCGCGAGGATTGCATCAGGCAGCGCCATGGCAATGGCCATCAGCGCATGATCCTGCAGCGTGAAGCTCTGGGGCATGGCCATGCGAAACGAGAAGTCCAGCAAATCCATGGCACCGGCTGGATCCAGTGGGGTCTGGAACTGCAACAAGATCTTTTTTTCGGGCAAACTCTTGAACGCGGCGTTGCCCTTGTACCCAAAGGTAAGTGACTGATTGATGAAAAACGTGGTGTCTGTGAGCGTCATCTGCGGAACGCTCATAGAAACTGACGAGCCCGGTGCCAGCTGGAACTCGATAAAGGCTTCCGGCTTCATGGCATCAGCGCTTGCCTTCTTCATGGTGTCGCCCTCTTTCAGCACGGCATTGGCCATACCAGACCCAGCCCCGGCTCCACTGGTCAGATCGGTCGGGATCGGCATCACCACGGCTGCGCGCAGCGTCAAATCACTCTTGATGCCAAAGGCTTCCATCGTCGTTTTGATAGGTCCAACCAGCTCGGTCCGCGCCGCCATCTGCACGCCGCTGGAGAAAGACAGTGAATCGACGTTGAAGTAGCTCTCGCGCACCACCTTTTGCAGGTCGGGCGGCATCATGCTGGTATCAAGCTGATAGTCGGTCGTGGAGATGGAGATGATGGGCGAGCTCAGGACGGCGTTGCCCATGACCCTCTGTACCTTCTCGCCCAGCAGTTTGGGCATGGTCAGTTTCTTGTCGATCACCAGCAGCAAGGTCTGCTGGGCCTGGCCACTCGTCAAGAAGTACAGTTGTAACGGGCCTGACTTGGCGCTGTAGCAGCCCTTCAAGCCGCCGCCGCAGGACGTGTTCTTCAAGGTAAGGGCCATTTTTTGCAACTCGTCCTTGATGCCTGTTACCGGGAGTGCGCCGAGCATCTTTTTCAGGACGCTGCTGACCTCGGGCATGTCCGCCGCCTGCACGGGTAGTTGGAGCGCCAGAGCACTGACCAAGGCGGCAGCTACCTTGAAAAAAAGTTGTCTCATGGGTTGTCCTGGTTTGGGCGCTAATGGAAAAAGCGCGGTTTAGTAAAAGAGAAATCCCAAAGCCTGGTGCAAGCGGTCACCGGTGCTGTGCATGCGATCCCAGCGCTCCAGGGTCACGTCACCTTGGCGAAACTCACGGAAAAAATCATTGGTTTTGAGTTGATGCAAGACGACCTCGACATTGGCAGGGGTGCTACCGGTGAAACCGAATTTCTCGCGCAAGGCCTTCATGCTGTCACTCATGGCAGCGCTGGGGCTCGGGTCAATTTTTGAGGTGTAAACGGGGTCGCGCGGCGTGATCAAGATCAGCACCGAGCGTTGGTAGTCATTGGTTTTCTTGTTTGAGAAAAAATACTGAAGAAATGGGACGTCCTGCAACACAGGCACACCATCACGGGTATTTGATGACGATTTTTCACTCAGGCCACTCAAAACCAGCGTATCGCCCATGTTCATGACAACATTGGCATTGGCCGTGGTTTCTGCAATTTCTATATGGTAGGCTGCTTTTGGGTTTTCTGCGGTGGCGTTCAGGGAGGTACGTTGGGCCTCGACCTTGAGTTGAACCTTGCCGTTAGACAAAAAGGCAGGTGTGACCGCGAGCTTGACGCCAAAACGTTTGTCCAGCGGAACGATGGTGGTGCCGCCCTGGGTGCTGGTTGACACCACCCCGGCGCTCAGGTTGGTGCCCGAGAAAAACTCGGAAGGCTTGCCTTCTACGGCCGCGAGTGTGGGGCGCGCCAGCACCTCGTTCGTGCTGTTGTTGGCGTTGGCAATATTCAGGGAATAGGCCAGCGCCGGAATCGTCACCGCCCGGGTAATGGCGGTGCTGACATCAGCAGCGGCACTGTTCACACTGTTGGAGGTATTTATTTGAGAATAGGCTGCGGCGTTGCTTGAGCCGAGTTGCAGCGTTAAAGCGCTGAGCAAATTGACACCTTTGGAGGTGCTGATTAATTCCTGGGTGGCCACCAGCACCACATCGACCAAAACCATGCGGGGGCTGCCATCGCTGGCGTTGTCACCCACATTCTCGGTCACGGTCCTGGGTGTTGGGGTTTCAATGCTACTTTTTATGCTGGTTGGCTCTGAGCGTGGCGCGACACTCGGTGTGATGCTTGGTACTGTGAACGCTTGTGCAAAGTGTTCCGGCTGTGCAACGGTCGTGGCGCTGCCCAAGCTGGTTTGAATAAAGCCAACGACTGAATTGGCACCTGTGCTTGAGTTGTCCGGCGCTTGCTGACGATAAAAAGACTTCCATTGGGCCAGGCGCCGGTCCACGCGCCCAATGTCGGCCGGTTCGCGCTTGAGTTTGCCCAACTCCACGCGCATCAGGTCGGCCTTGTCGAAGGCACCGCAGGAGGCATACACCGAAACGCTTGAGCGGATGAAGCTGTCATTGAGCTCAGTGGTGGCTTTTTTGAATTGATCGGCCATGGCACAAGCCGTGATGGCATCACCTGTCAGGTATGAGGTCACCATCAGCCCGTAGAGCGACACAGTACTGTCGGGCGACATCAGCAGCACTTCAGAAAATTGCCCTTTGGCCTGGTCGAATTTTTTGAGGTCCATGTAGGCCAGCCCCAAAAATTCCTGGGCAATCCAGTTGCCCCGGTCGATACGAAGGGCTTGTTGGTAGCCCTCAATGGCCATTTCGTTCTTTTGTGAGTCCCCTTGCCGGGCCTGCAGGTGGTAAACAAAACCGTTCAAAAAATGCAGATACGAGTTGCGGGCATCGAGTTGCAAGGCTTCGTTGATGGCTTTGTTGGCCTGTGGCAAATCCATGCGCTTGATGAAATTGATGGCCACCGTCGCCTTGCCCAGCATCTCGGACTCGGGTTCACCTGCCGGAGTCAGCGCAAACTTGTTGATCATGTCCGTGAAGGACTTTTCTGGCGGCTGGGCCCATGAAGCGGGGCTGGTGCAAAGCAATACGACCAGAGCAAGGGGAGCTCTTGCGAAGCGTTTGATGCGAATCATATGATTCCTTAGTTGCTCGGACGGGAATGCAAGATTGCACCGCGAGTCAGCTTACTTTATTTTTAATCGCTACTGGACAATGCTCATGTATACCCACACTGCTCACTCTGCCATCCGCAACAACCAGACGGACGTCTCGCTCGTTATCATCGGTGCCGATCTGGCCTGGACCGGTGAAGCGGTTTATTCGCGCTACAACCCGCCTTTCACGCCGTGGTTCATGCGGCGCAACGAAATCTGGCTGCATCTGGCATCAAAGCCCTGAGGCATCAGGCTCACCTAAAAAGTCGAGCCAAGGTGATCAGGCTTGGATGATCTTAAACCAGTCTTGATTTGCTTCTTTATTAAGAGCTTTCAGCGCAGGTATGATAAGCGCTACAGCACTAAAACGTTCTCAACATTGCCCCCCTGATGCGACGCGCAGACCGCCTGTTTCAA
Organism: uncultured beta proteobacterium; assembly: GCA_903930255.1. GTDB lineage: Bacteria > Pseudomonadota > Gammaproteobacteria > Burkholderiales > Burkholderiaceae_C > Rhodoferax. The sequence continues at coordinate 2,076 of CAIYYA010000199.1, read as the reverse complement.
ATTGTTCAGCTCATTCGCGGGCGGCGCTTGAGCACAGCCGCCTATTTGGCACGGCGCCTTGAAGTCTCCGAGCGCACAATGTACCGCGACATTGCCGACCTGCAACTCCAAGGTGTGCCCATTGAGGGTGAAGCCGGCGTGGGCTACCGGCTCGGGCAGGGGTTTGATTTGCCGCCGCTGATGTTTTCTGAAGATGAGGCGCGGGCGCTGGTGGCCTCTGTGCGCATGGCGCAGGTCTGGCAAGACCCGGTGTTGGCGCAGGCTTCGCTGGTTGCCTTGGGCAAAATACTCTCGGTGCTACCTGCCACGGCCCGCGCTGCCGCCCAAAGCATGGCGATTTATGCACCACCCAGCGGTCTTGAGCCGGCAGTTCAATCCACGCTGCAAACCCTGCGCGAAGCAGCACAAGAGCACCACAAAATTCAAATGACGTATCGCGATGCCAGCGAGCAGATGACGCAACGCACAGTGCGCCCACTGGGCTGCTTTTACTGGGGCAAGGTATGGACACTTGCAGCCTGGTGTGAAACTCGCAACGGATTTCGCAGTTTTCGGCTGGACCGCATGCTGCAGGTGCAGCGACAAGGCGACAAAACCGGGCAATTCAAAGATGAGACGGGGAAGACGCTGGCCGATTATTTGCGTGCTGCGGCACCGGCTGATGTCAGAAATCAACTGGACGGTTAAACCTAAATTCCAGCGGCCCACTCGGGCACGTCCAACTGAGAAATTTAGGTTAAATGGCGCGGTGGCAAAAATGAAGTGCAGAAGGTAGGCGACCCGTTTGCGTTTAGCAGGTAGCTCTGGCCTTAGCACCTGCGCTCGCAAAGCGCGTGTCATGATGATCAGCTCATGCTTCACCTTTGTCAGGCTTGACCGACGTTTTTTTGTTGAACTTTTCCACTGCCTGGGCATGGGCTTCACCGATCAGTGGCAAAAGTTCATCAAACCGTTCCCGGCTGGGGCTGAGAATCTGTGCCCAGCCCATCCAGGCATACACCGGATGCGGCATCAGCACATTCAAGGCGGTGAAATCATGACCGGTGGTCACCATGCCGCCTTTGAGTGGCCGGGCAGGTTTTTTGCCAAACAGTCTCACATAAGTTGTCGGAGTCAGGCCGATGGCAACCCTGAACACACCCTCCCGATTGAGCTCAGAGGCTTTGTCGTTGTCGCCATCATGCAGCTTGAGTGTGCAAAAGTACACACCATGGGCCAACAACTGACCAGGGTTGTAAAACAGCGCGGTTTCACCCCAACTGGCTTTGGGCACGACCCCGGCAAAGCGGTGGCAGATTACATCTGTGATGTCGATGGGTGTCATTCCAGTCTCAGGTCAAATATTTTCTCGGCTTTTCTTGGATGTCAGGTTCTACGCTAGTTTGTTAGCACACGATGCCAGAGCATCTGGTGGCTTGCAAGTGTCTGGCTCACTCACCAGGCAGAGCGCAAACACAAGGCCTAATCTATCTGATCAGCAAATTGATCGCGGATAGCGCAAATGTCCTTCATGTTGGCAAAAAAAAGATCAATCAGCCGGGGATCGAAATGTAAACCACTCTGTTGACGAAAGAAAGCAAAGATGTCCGCGTCTGGCCAGGCCGGTTTGTAAACCCTGGCACTACCCAGCGCATCAAAAACATCGGCCACAGCTGTAATACGGCCAAAGATGTGAATCTGCTCGCCTGCCAAGCCATTGGGGTATCGAATGCCGCAGATATTTGCTGTGATGTCGTGTAAAGACTGTCGCCACTGGCTGAAATGAACTGCTGGAAATTAAGAACCGGGATTTGTGTCATATTTCACTGTGCTGTCCGACAATGCCTCTTGAATAATGTGCTCTGCTTCATCTAGTAGAGTCGCAGAATGTCCGCGTGCAACGAGTTGTTTTTTACGACCCTTGGAGAGCACTGCTCCATTTTGGAGGCAAGAGCGAACCAGAAACACCAGGTCGTTGTTGTTCATGTCGATGGCATCGTTGACGGCTCGGTAGGTCAGATCGAACTTGCGCAGAAAGTCACTCTCATCTTGCAAGTCATGGTCCAGGGCTTCTTGTGCCATTTGCAGGCCAAACTC
>CAIYYA010000198.1 GCA_903930255.1 uncultured beta proteobacterium | reverse complement strand
GGTGCCCGCAACTTTTTTTGCATCACCCCGGAGCTAATTCAGCTTGCCTTGGGGATTTTGCAAGTCCCTCTTAATGTCAAAGGAATTTGAGATGAGTTTTACGCCTAGCACGAATTTTAAAGAAGATACGAAATATTGCATATTTTTCAGTAGGTTACACTCCAGAGCCATTCGAAAAGACTCTAAGAACATCCGCCAGTCCTGATGAAACTCAGCGATACCGACCTCAAGCAACTCAATGCAGCCTGGGCACTGGGCTTGCAGCTCGTGCAAAAGGACAAGTTGTTGGTCGTGCTGATTGATGACTTGAAAGAAGCTCGCGAACGGCTGGCAGCCAACTCCCAAAACAGCTCAAGGCCCCCGCGCACCGATGCGCCTTGGACAGGTGTGCCTGGCTCAGATGCCCAAGGTGAAGTACTACAAACACCCGGCGGCGCTGTGGCAGACAAGCCCGAACTTGATGCCAAAGCGCCCCCAAAAGGCGCGCAGACCGAAAAAACACCACCCCAGGACAGCTCGACGCCAATACCGTCAGCCCAAGACAGCCCGATGCCAGCACCGGCAGCCCAGGACAGCTCGACGCCAGCACCGGCAGCCCAGGACAGCCCGACGCCAGCAGTGCCATCCCCGGCCAGCGAAATGCGCAAAGTGGGACATCAAAAGGGAGACCCTGGTCATGGACGCGCCCTCACGCTGGCGGTAAGCGCCACGCACACCCATATGCGCAGCCATTGCGCGGTGTGTCAGGCCGCACTGGAGGCGAATGACTTTCGTCCCCTTGGCGGCCACTATGTACTGGACATCGCCCTGAACCCCATTGAGGGACTCGCCGGTCTGAATGTCACACATGAAAAGCACATCTACGGCGAAACCCTGTGCCCAGACTGTGGACACCTCAACCACAGTGAACCAGGCAGTTGCCCGGATGATGCGTCATGGAAAAAGCTGCCCATGAACGAGCGGGGACTAGTGGGGCCGATGTTGGCCAGCCTGATCGTGTGCATGGCACAGCGCATGCGACTGTCGCGCCGCCATAGTCAGGAGTTCCTGCACGACTGGCTTGGCATCGATCTCAGCACCAGCACCATCAACCGCTGCATCCATGAAGCCGGACGTGCAGTGGAGCCATTGGAAGAGGAACTGGTCAAGGAAATCGAAGCCGCAGTTCTGGCGCACGCCGATGAGACCACGTGGAAAGAATGGGGAAAGTTGCTGTGGCTATGGGTCATCGTCACGCCCACGGTGTGTCTGTTTCTCATTGGAGACCGCAGCAAAGAGCAGTTGGCCAGTCTCTTTGGCGAGCAGTTCAGCGGCTGGCTGATGAGTGACGGCTACATGGTTTACCGCAAATTCAAAAACCGCCTGCGCTGCTGGGCACACGTCAGCCGCAAGGCGCGGGGCCTGGAAGATGCATTCAACGCAGAGGCTGCCACCTTTGGCAAAGATGTAAACCTTTGGCTTGACCGGCTCATGAAAGCCATCTATGAAGCCCGTGAAAGCCCCCCGCAGACCTGCCTGACGATCACCTTTGCCGCCGAATTGGCTGCGTTCAAGCAACTGTGCGAACAGCACCGTGACTCAACGCATGACAAGACGCGTGCGCTTGCACGGGAGTTTCTCAATGATTGGGAGGCCTTCTGGATCGTGCTGCAATATCCCTTTTTGCCTTTGACCAACAATGAGGCCGAGCGGGCGCTGCGCCATTGGGTCATTGCCCGCCTGATCAGCCAAGGCACACGCACCGCGCAAGGCACACGGGCCTTTGGGCTGCTTGCCAGCGTGATTGAGACTTGCCGCAAGCGCAAGATATTGCCCTGGCCTTACCTGGCGCATATCATCGCTGAACGTCGCAAAGGAAATCCAGCCCCGTCATTTGCATCGGCAGCCCTCGTGGTCTAATCAAAATGCGGGGGGTCTAAACGGTTACGTTTTCGGGGTAAATCTGGGAGGTCTGCAAATACATTCAGGTACATGTTCTGACGGAATTTTTGTAGGTTGCTCAATGCTGTCTCTAACATCATATACCTTACGCGGTCAGGATTGACCGGTTTTCAAAGGTCTGAAAGTTGTGGGTCATCAGGGAGTTGAGTTTCGATTTGTGGGTGG
>CAIYYA010000197.1 GCA_903930255.1 uncultured beta proteobacterium | reverse complement strand
TCTCTAGGCTTGAGTTAAGTCAGGCAGAAGCCGAGGCAGTTTTGCCTCAATTGCAGGCTGTTTTCTCCCTCGTTGAAGAAATGCAGGCTGTTGACACAACGGGGCTAGAGCCCCTTGCTCACCCCATTTTATTTTTGCGTGAATTAGCCCAACCTTTGCGTGCCGATCAAGTCACTGAGGCCAACCAGCGGGCTGAAAATATGCAATCTGCCCCTGCTCAGCAGGATGGATATTTCTTGGTTCCAAGGGTGATTGAATGAGTTGGCACAATACCTCAATTGCCTTAATGGCGAGAGCGCTGGCTGAAAAAAAGGTTTCAAGCAAAGAGCTGACACAGTACTTTTTGGACCGAATCGAAGCAGGAAAACAGTGGAATGCATATATTGATGTGAATGTTCACTTAAGCTTAGAGCAAGCAAATAAAGCAGATTCATTAATTTCCTCGGGAAAAGCTGGTAAATTGACTGGAATCCCAGTTGCCCATAAAGACGTATTCGTGACTCGTGGCTGGCAGTCCACCGCAGCCTCCAAAATCCTAGCGGGCTATCAGAGTCCTTTCGATGCCACCGTGGTTGCTAACCTTGGAATCCCAAGTGAAATAAACCCCAATGGCGCGGGGATGGTCTGCTTGGGTAAAACCAATATGGATGAGTTTGCCATGGGCTCGTCAAATGAGAACTCTGCCTATGGACCGGCTCTCAATCCGTGGAATGCGGCCCATGTTGCCGGCGGATCCTCCGGCGGATCAGCTGCTGCGGTTGCTGCAGGTTTGGCCCCGATTGCAACAGGAACCGATACGGGCGGGTCGATCCGTCAACCAGCTGCATTTTGTGGTTCAACTGGAATAAAACCTACTTATGGGCGTGTTTCTCGCTACGGCATGATTGCCTACGCCTCATCCTTAGACCAGGCTGGCCCTATGGGCAAAACCGCCGAAGACTGTGCATTGCTGCTTTCGGCAATGTCTTCGCATGATCCACGCGATTCCACATCGCTCGCAGATTCTGGTGAGGACTACGGTCGTTATCTCAATCAAGCATGGCAAGAAGGCAGCACCAACACTTCGAAACCGTTAGAGGGATTGCGCGTTGGCTTGCCTAAGGAATTCTTTGCAGAGGGCTTAGCTATTGATGTTGCTAATTCTGTCAACAACGCTGCAAAAACTTTAGAAAGCTTAGGCGCTAAATTAGTTGAAGTTAGTTTGCCTAAAACAAAACTATCCATTCCTGTGTATTACGTTTTGGCTCCTGCAGAGGCTTCTAGTAACTTAAGTCGTTTCGATGGAGTGCGTTATGGCTATCGTGCAAGCGAGTACAAAGACTTGGGCGATATGTATCAAAAATCCCGAACTGAAGGTTTTGGTGCAGAGGTCAGGCGTCGCATTTTGATTGGCACTTACGTTCTTTGTCACGGCTACTACGACGCTTACTATTTACAGGCACAAAAAATTCGGCGCATTATTGCATCCGATTTTCAGACAGCATTCAAAGAGTGTGATGTCATTCTAGGGCCTGTTGCACCTGATGTTGCTTGGCGCCTCGGCGAAAAATCAAAAGATCCCGTGCAAATGTATTTAGAAGATATTTACACGCTATCAACCAATCTAGCAGGCTTGCCAGCAATGAGTGCGCCTTGTGGGTTCAATGCCAATCATTTGCCGATTGGCATGCAACTGATTGGCAATTATTTTTCTGAAGCACGTTTATTGCAAGTGGCCCATCAATATCAGAAGGCCACCGATTGGCATCAACGTCAAGCAAGCGAGGTGGCATGATGCAATGGGAAGTCGTAATTGGTCTTGAGACCCACGCACAGCTACAAACACAATCTAAGATTTTTAGCGGTGCCAGCACTCGTTTTGGAACAGAGCCCAATACGCAAGCTTGCGCAGTTGATTTGGC
>CAIYYA010000196.1 GCA_903930255.1 uncultured beta proteobacterium | reverse complement strand
GCTTGACTGCACACAGGGTGGCCCCCGTTCTGCCATCGACCAAATCAACCCTTGATAAATCCCAGCGGGCATAACGCAAGTTAACGTGCTCCAGGTGGCGGTACCTTGCCGGTATCTCAAAGCGCTTGCCAGCCAGACTCGCTGTGCCATCGGAGCGCCTTTGCCGACGCGCCACCTCAACGCAGAAGCTGCTTGTCAGCACGGCACTGCCCGGACAAGGTCGCGCCACATTCGGTCCGGCAAGATAGTGCGCAATGGGCGTGGCATTGATCTCAGAATGGTGGGTGCGGTGGTACTCCTGCTCGACCCAAGCCTGCGTGGCCAGATTCAAGGCATCGAGCGTGAGGCCCGAATCGCCTTCGAGCATGGCCATCAGCCGCCCTTCAATACGCCCCCAGAAGGATTCCTGTTTGGCGTTTTGATACGGTGAATACGGTAGCGTCGTTTGATGCACGATGCCCAAAGCGGCCAGACCGGTGGTGGTTTCCTCAGCCAGCATGGCGGCGCCGTTGTCGGTCATCAAAGCACGTGGCAGGCCGCGTTTCATCAGGGCCTGGCACAAACAGTGGATCAGGCTCTGCGCCGTCTCATCGAGATACCACTGCAGGTGGCACACCAGACGGGAGCGGTCGTCGATCACGCACATGATCATCGGCATCACCCACTGCCCCGAGCGGGTCAGCACTTTGCGCGAGCCGTGGTGGAAATCAAGGTGCCAAAGGGCATTGACGTGGTCAACTTCAAAACTGCGCACCTCCAGACGCTCCAAACGGTCCCTCGCAGCCAGTGCCCCGGCTGTGACACGTTTGGGACGGGCTTGACGAAACATGCCCTGCGCTTTGAGGTAGCGGCGCACCGTGGGGTAAGACGCCACGGTGGTTGGGCTGCCTTTGAAGGCGGCGCATAGGTTGTCAAAGTGCAGTTGTGCTGTCCAACCCGCATGCTCGCGGTATTGCTGGGTCAGGGTGTCAATGACGGCTTGCGACAGACTGGGGAAGTGGCGAATACGCCCACGCAAGCGGTTCTTCAAGGTGGCCACCGGGTCGGCTGCCTTGCGCGCCGCGTAGTACCAGCGCTCCAGGGAGGACAGGCCAAACGTGGTGTCGAGTCCCGATGTGGGGTGGCGCCAGGTTTTTGCAGCAAGTGCGCCCAAAGCGCTGTGCAACTGACCTGCAGGAGGTGGGGCCGCCAGCAAGGGGCCAATGATGACGAAGCGCAGGCGCGCCCATCGATCGCGCGGGTTCGGGTCTTTTACGGGGATCAAATCACACTCCAAATATTGCGATACCGGCGGTATTGCTTGTGGAGGTGAGATTACGAATGATGGGCTGTTTTGGCTATTGGCATTCTCTGCGGGTGTTGCGCGGGCATCAACCAGTGTGATCAGATTCGCACACTCAAGGGGCTGAGAAACCTCAATAAATTGCCCATCGCCTCATGCGCGTTACCTGTGAAACGTGCCATCAGGCTCTGGGGTAATTCGCTGAGTTCAACGCTTGGCATGAAGCGCCCACTCTGGGCCTGCCAAAGTGGGGTGGCGCAGAAGGTGTGCAGCCACCATTGGCGCCAACGTGTAATGGTGCGCTCGGGCACCCCGATTGCCTCACTCGCTTGGGTTGTTGCTGCATTGGTCTTGTTGCGCTTGACACTCACCACCACCACGGCCAATGCAACGTACACGCGCCTGCCCAAAAATCGTACCGACATCGGTGTTGAACGCTTGCGGCACAGGTTGCAGCAAAAGCTCCAGCGCGATCTAAAGTTGCCAAGAACCTCTTTGGGGCACGCCTTGGGCTTGCGAGGGTAGTTGGCCCGGTGCAGCACACCACCGCACGCACACCGGCAGGCGTGCATTTGGTCCGCCAAGTCGGTGTCGATTTGCAGCAGCAGGGAAAAGAACTTGGGGTTATGAAGCAAGCTATGGCACACTTTGATGGTCTCAATCTTGGTCGAAAGAGACTCTCCCACAAAGACCTCTTGTTCAAAGTCGTTGTGGGAGATTTTTTTGCCCCTTGAGCACCAGCGTTATCCCAAAGTCGACATTCGAGATGTCGTTGGGCTGGCTACCATTTTGGTAAGCGTTGCCACCAGGGGGGCCTGCCGGCGGCCCTGGCAGGGGCCTGATTTAAAAAATTCCCGGAAACCAAAACCCCGAAATCACTGCGTTTGACAGATATCCCACTGCGCCATCAGGCGTTGCCAGTCAGCAAATTTGATCAGTATTCGTGATGGAGCAGGCCACCTGCACATCACATAATTTGACCAATTCAGACCAAGACACCCTCACGGAAGTTGGTCATGCTCACACATACGCGCTGTTTTGGTGGCTGGCTTGATACTGGTGCCGTCCCAACTGTCGCGCAGAGCACTCGACAAGGTGTTTCCGTCCCGCTTGGACTGGTGCAACACATTGGCAAACTCGGACTCGACTATCAACAGGCGCTTGTCCTCTATGGCGGGAACTTCCTCCTTGCCCTGATTGAAGCCGTCGTGTATCAAAAATGCAAGGCGTT
>CAIYYA010000195.1 GCA_903930255.1 uncultured beta proteobacterium | reverse complement strand
GTGTGTTTGGCGACGCAAAGATGACCACCGCTTTGCTGGATCGGCTCACGCACCACTGCCATATCGTGGAGACCGGAAACGAGTCCTATCGGTTCCGCCACAGCACGGCCACTGCGAAGTCCCGCATCAAAGCAAGAGAGCAAACCAAGCGACCCAAGGGCTCAGATCAGGAGGTGCCATTCTGACAACTGCTCAGCGTGGAAATCCGCTTCGGGCTACGCCCTGCGCGGCTTCCCACGCTGGCTGTGAATGAATACGAAGTTGTATTGAAAACTATGCGTGGGATAAACTTATTCACAGGTCAGTAATTCAAGACTGGCTGCACTCCCTGAGTATTCGCTCGGCGCGCACACCTGAGGAATATTGGACGCGCGCCAACATTCTTGAATGCTTTTCATAATCAGACCACCGAGTTGCCGAGTGTTGTGGGGATTGCCGCTGCCGTTGACCAACCCAATGTTGAGTTCGGCGGCCAGTTCCCGCAGGACTGGCTTCACAGGGACCACGGACTTTCCATTCACCTCTGCTTCAATGCTTCCGTTTTCCAATTCGCGTACCGTATAGCCGCCATGGCGAACCTCTGAAACCGTCTTGGTGGCTCCAAGCTTGGAAAGCTTGACGACGAGCTTGCTCAACGGAATGGCTCGCTTCCCTCCCACCTCAGGACCCATCAACTCCATGGCCTTGGCAATGGGGGCATCCAGCAAGGTTTCGATTTCCCGCTCTTCCGTGTTAAGCCGCAGGATGATGATGCGATCCACCATGCCAAGCGTCTTGGCGTTGAACATCACTTGGCTAGCCGAGCCCACGGTGGCGGTGGTCTTGACCGAGATGCGTTCGCTGGCCGAGCTGACGACGTCGTAGCCCTTCTGGTTGACCTCGGTCGCCATTCGTCCGTTGGTGATAACGGCCACGAACAGTTCTCCAATGCGTCCGCACAGGTGGCGCAATTCAGTGGCGGGGACTCCCCATGCGACCTCGCGCTCAAACCACGACATGGCATCTCCAAGGGATTGAATGAGTGCCATCTGTGAAATCGCCATGGTGCCTGTCCTTGAATCTGAGTGTCAACGCTTGACGTCCTGACAAATTTTAGTTTTTAAAGAATCCGGCACGGATGCCGTTAAAAACGACCATTGCTTAAAGGGAACGAAGCAAAATTGAATGTGACTTACCGCAGGGTCATACTCACAGTGCTTGCAAATGAACTTGCAATCGTAGGCAGCGCCAATGTCCATTCGCCAAAAGTCTGCCTTAACCGGATCTAGTACCTGATCACCACACCAAAAACAGTTCTTTTCGTGTGTGCCTGCGGATCTGCCGTTCGACTCAGCCGCAATAAACTCGTCCTTGCTGCGGACCTTGACTGCATTTAACCGGTGCAAGATCACTCAGCGCTGATGCCCCAACAGGGAGCTCAGTAGTCTTTTGCGCAGCCTTGCTGGTGAATCGATCCAGAACAACAACCCAAACGCCGCAGAAACGACCGCCAGAAACCCATACGCGACGGGCACATGGTTCGGTAGCCAAGTAGGCTCAACGGACCCTGCTAGCGCCCAAATTACGCCCAGGATGACCGGGCCAACCACAACAACCAAGGCCGATCTCCAAACGATGCACTCCAGCCAGCGCCTGGCCAGCTGGTCCCCATCCATGTTAAATGGGTCACGCCTCACCGGGTGCTGCCAGCCTGGACATCATGCGCCGACCTGCGAAGCTCATTCCTGACTCCGACGAGCGCCCAACGAAACGGTGCAACGTGCATGGCCATACCAGTTTTGAATCCGACTTTGAACTCACCCAACAGGTACAGGTTCATGGGTATTGCACTACATGGCCGCTTGTTTCGGAGTCGTGTGCGCTCGTACTGGAGAAACGCGCGTACCTCAGCTGCAATGCCGAAGATAGGCGGAAAAAAGCTGGCCAATTGACGGCGGATTTTGATCATAATGACCTCCATGAATCTTTACTTTCGTCGCATATTTCGCAACAGCGTTCGCCTGTATTTTGCGCCACTGTTTGGCGCCTTTAAAGGTGCACGGGACGAAGTCCGGTTGGTTCTGCAAGAGATCGAGCGCAACCGTCAGACTAGTAAAACAACCAATTAGTGAGAAACTTGACTTAGATTTTTCATGATGCAGATGACAGCCAACCAAGGGGTGCCAAGTCCTTAAGCCTGGAGAGGTACCGACAACACGCATTGCTGCGGTTGACTTCGCCAAGGAATTCGGGGTGGACACCGCCACGGCCTATGAGCAACTCCAGGCAGCAGCCAAAACCCTCTACAACCGCTCAATTACTTTCTACGAGCCTGCGCACAAGCGCAACGGCAAGCCACTACCACCGACAAAAGTTCAAATGCGTTGGGTGGGGGAAGCGAAGTACCAAACCGGCGAAGGCTGGGTCGAGTTGGCATGGTGGCCTAAATTGCTACCGCATTTGACCGGGCTTAAAAAACAGTTCACCACGTACCAGCTGCAGCAAGCCAGCGCATTACGGTCTGTCTACTCGTGGCGGTTGCTTGAATTGCTGATGCGATTCAAATCAACCGGTAAAGCTGAATACACGATTGAGGATTTCGCAGCGTCAATGGATGCCACAGAAAAACAAAAATCAGACTTTGCGGCGCTGCGCCGGAAAATGATCGAACCTGCCGTTAAAGAACTCACCGAAAAAGATGGATGGCTGATCCAGTGGGAAGCAATAAAAGCTGGACGCAAAGTCAAAGCGGTTCGATTCACTTTCATGCGCAACCCGCAGCAATCACTACCACTTTAAGCCGACGGCTGAATATTACCGGGTAATCCAAAAAGCACCCTATCCTCAGCCAGTGTTAGCCATTGATCCAGGGTCTGTCCAGCAGAATTTTTGAAAGACAGCGGGTCGCTTCCAAGAAGTACGAATTCACGAATAAGCGTGTTTTTTCTAGCTTCTGCTTGGAGCTTTTTTTCACGTTCTATTTTTCT
>CAIYYA010000194.1 GCA_903930255.1 uncultured beta proteobacterium | reverse complement strand
TACGCTGGCCGACTGCACCGTGAGCACGCCACCAAGACCGATGTACGCATTGTTGATTTCGTGGATACCGGTCACCCGGCGCTGCTGAAAATGTGGGATAAACGGCAGCGTGGTTACCGGGCGATGGGGTACCGAATTGCATCTTCGATCACGTAGATTTGATCCAAATACGCAATGACCCGCAGCATTACTCTCAATTGCTATTTGGCTCAGAAATTAGGGACCGAGATAGTCAACCGTCCGCCACCATACATAGAAAGCCCGGAAAATCTCCGGGCTTTTTCTTTTGCCTGAAAACCATTAATCCAATTAAGGTGATGGCCAAAGACGGCGGATACGGTGGCTTGAAGGACGCGCAGATGAGCAAGAACAAGCCTCAGCAGGCTACACAAATATCTGATGTTTCACTTGTCCGCTCATCAGCGGCGGAGTACATGACCTTTGTCGCAGTCGCCGCGACTGGTAGTGCAGAAATCAGCGTGGAGATGCGTTATGAAGACGAGAATATTTGGCTGACACAGAAGATGATGGCCACGGTCTACGATGTGTCTGTGCCCGCCATCAACCAGCACCTGAAGCGAATTTTTGCCGATAACGAACTCGACGAGGCGGCAGTTATTAGGCAGTACTTAACCACTGCCGCCAATTGCAAGAACTATCAGATCAAGCATTACAGCCTGCAAACCATCATCGCCGTTGGCTTCAAAATCGAAAATGAACGTGCAGTGCAATTCCGCAAGTGGGCCAACCAGATCGTCAAGAATTACACGATTCAGGGCTGGGCCATGGATGTGGACCGGCTCAAACATGGCAGCAGCATCTTGGGCGTTGATTTTTTCGAGCGCCAACTGGAAAAGGTCCGGGAGATCCGGCTTTCTGAGCGGAAGTTTTATCAGAATATCACCGACATCTACTCCACATCACTGGACTATGACCCAACGGCCAAGGCGACCAAGCGATTTTTTGCGTTCAACACTTCAATCGCTTTTGAAGACAAAGGTGCAGCCCTGGCCTCACCATTTTTGGTTTCTTTCATGAGCGCAAACTTGCGTTCAAGGTTCACATGCTCCCAAGTCAACGACAAAATTTCATTTTCCGTGCCGCGGTTTCAACCGCGAACTGCAAAGCCGGATACAGCAGCTTGTTTCTAGAATTCTTGATTTCAGTCTCAAGAAGCTTGAACTCTGCTTTCGTGAGTCGTCGCTCGCGCCCTTTGCCCTCAGACGGTTTGCGTACATTGACAACTGGGTTGCCTCTAGGCAAAAAAATCCTGCACTCAATCTGCGCAAATTTCACCCCCCCAAGTTATTACGTTTTGGGTTAACCAACTACCAACTCAAAGCCTGAAGCTGATTCTGGTTCGCTTCAGGTTGAACGCAATGGCTGCGCCATAATCACGTGGCCATTTCTTTCCTTTGTGGAGTTCAAATTTGTTTTCTATCCTTCAAGCGGCGGGCTGGCCGATCTGGCCTTTGGTAGCCTGCTCGGTATTGGCCTTGGCTTTGGTGATTGACCGCTTCATCAACCTGAAAACCGCCAAAGTAGCACCGCCCAAGTTGCTCAATGAAGTGCTCAGTGTCACACGCACCAGTGTGCCCGGTCCAGATGTCATCAACCAGCTCATCAAAAGCTCGGCCTTGGGTGAGGTGCTGGGCAGTGGCTTGCGCACCATCAATAGCAACCCCCGTTGTAGCGAAGAAGAACTGCGTTCCAGCATGGAATACACCGGCCGCATGGTGGCGCACCGGCTCGAGCGCCATCTAAGCGCACTGGCAACCATTGCTTCGGCTGCACCGCTGATGGGTTTGTTTGGCACCGTGGTGGGCATGATCGAAATTTTTGGCTCGCAAGCGCCGGGTGTCAGCACCGGTAACAACCCGGCGCAATTGGCGCACGGCATTTCAGTGGCACTCTACAACACCGCATTCGGCTTGATCGTGGCGATTCCGTCGCTGATTTTCTGGCGTTATTTTCGGGCCCAAGTGGATGAGTATTTGCTCAACCTGGAGCTGGCTGCCGAACGACTGTTGCGCCATTTGATCAGTTTGCGCAAATAAACGCCCATGAACTTTCGTCCCCGCCCCAAAGAAGAGCCCGAGATCAACCTGATCCCGTTCATCGACGTGCTGCTGGTGATTTTGATTTTTTTGATGCTTTCCACGACTTACAGCAAATTCACCGAGCTGCAAATCCAGTTGCCGGTAGCTGATGTTGATGCACAGCGTGATTACCCCAAAGAGGTGCTGATTTCGATCAGTAGTGAAGGCGCTTACAGCATCAACAAGCAGCCTATAGCAGGGCGCAGCATCCAAGAAATTGCCCAAGCACTGCAAGCCAGTGCTAAAGCGGGTAAAGATTCGGTGTTGATCATCCATGCCGACGCCGCAACGCGTCACCAGGCCGTGGTCAGTGTGATGGAGGCCGCACGCCGCGCCGGCTTGAACCAGATCACATTTGCCAGCCAGGCATCCGGCGCAACGCCCTGAAACCTTGCCCTTGGTGACTCATCCATGCTGCAGCGCGTTTTGACCCAGGCCTGGCTGAGTCGTGGTCTGCTGGCTTATCTGCTTTGGCCAGTATCCGTGCTTTATGGCACGCTGGTGCACCTGCGGCGCATGGCCTACCAGCATAACTGGTTGGCCAGCTCGCGGCTTCCCGTGCCCGTGCTGGTGGTGGGCAACGTGGTTGTCGGTGGTGCCGGCAAAACACCCGTGGTGATGGCACTGGTGCAGCACTTGCAAGCGCAAGGTCTGGCAGTTGGCATTCTCTCAAGGGGCTATGGTCGGGTTAGCCAAACCTGTCTTCAGGTTACGCCCGACAGTCCGGTCGCCGACGTGGGCGACGAACCGCTGTTAATGGCCCGGCGCACCGGCGCACCGGTGGTGGTTGGGCGCGACCGTGTGCAAGCGGGGCACACCCTTCTAGCACTCTGTCCAAAAACCCAAGTTATCGTTTGCGACGATGGTCTGCAGCATTTGGCCTTGCAACGTGACTTGGAAATTGGTGTTTTTGACGACCGTGGCGTGGGAAACGGTTTTTTTCTTCCTGCGGGTCCCTTGCGCGAAGCCTGGCCACGCTCAATTGATCTGCTGTTGCACACCGGTCAGCAACCAGCTTTTGCTGGATTCACAGCCAGCCGAGCACTGGCCGACTATGCTTTGCGCAAAGATGGCCTTCACGTTCCCTTGAGCGACTTGATCCATGCCAGTGCCGAAAAACCCCTGGCAGCGCTGGCGGGCATTGCCCAGCCCGAGGCTTTTTTTGCCATGTTGCGCAAACGAGGGGTTGTACTTGCGACAACCTTTAGCCTGCCTGATCACTATGATTTTGAGAGCTTCTCACGCAATGATTACAAGCACTACAGGCTGATTTGCACCGAAAAAGATGCTGTCAAACTGTGGGCTGTTGCCCCTGATGCGCTGGCAATACCACTAAACTTTGCGCCAGAAGCAGAGTTTTGGCAGGCTTTCGACGCACGCCTGCATTCCTTACTGCAGCACTGACGCTATCATCACGCCATGGACACACGACTTCTCGAATTACTGGTTTGCCCCGTTACCAAAGGGTCTTTGGAATTTCAACGCGAAACGCAAGAACTGATCTCGCGCAGCGCACGCCTGGCCTACCCGGTGCGTGAGGGAATTCCGATCTTGCTAGAAACCGAAGCACGCACCCTGAGCGACGACGAACTCGGATTGTGAGACAAAGCATATGGGGTTCACCGTTCTGATTCCGGCGCGTTTAGCGTCGACTCGCTTGCCCAACAAACCCCTGGCAGACATTGCTGGCATACCCATGGTGGTGCGAGTCGCGCAACGCATGGCCGCATTGTCAAACGCCAGCGGCCTGGAGCGAGTGGTGGTAGCGGCTGATAGCCCGCAAATCATGGCAGCTTGCCAGTTGCATGCTGTGCAGGCCGTGCTGACGCGCACCGATCACATCTCTGGCAGTGATCGTCTGGCCGAGGCCTGCGATGTGCTGGCGTTGCCAGACGATGCCATTGTGGTGAATGTGCAAGGTGATGAACCGCTGATCGACCCCCAACTGGTGCGCGAAGTTGCTGATCTGTTGCAAAAAACACCGCTGGCCTCCATGAGCACTGCAGCACACACTATTCATTCAATAGCAGATTTCCACAACCCCAACGTGGTCAAGGTGGTGCTCGATGCCCAAGCAATGGCGCTTTATTTCAGCCGAGCACCGATCCCGTATCCGCGCGATCCACACAACTCTCTGCCGAACCCCGCGCCGCTGCGACACGTTGGCATTTATGCCTATCGAGCTGGGTTTTTGCGTGAGTTTCCCAAGCTGACGCAAGCGCCGCTGGAGCGCACAGAATCACTGGAACAACTGCGTGCCCTATGGCATGGTTACCGCATTGCCGTGCATGTGAGCGAACACGCACCCGGCCCGGGTGTCGACACACCTGAAGACCTGGAACGGGTTAGGTTGCTCATTGCAACCGAGGGAAAACCTGTAAGCCAGTGAGCAGCCCATGCGTGATATTCTCACGCCATCAATTCAATCTACAAACTGTACCCAAGGACAAGCATGAAACTTATTTTGTTGGGCGCTCCTGGCGCTGGAAAAGGCACTCAAGCCACGTTTATCTGCCAGAAGTACAACATTCCGCAAATCTCCACTGGCGACATGCTGCGTGCTGCAGTCAAGGCCGGCACACCCTTGGGTTTGCAAGCCAAACAGGTGATGGACGCCGGTGGACTGGTAAGCGACGACCTGATCATCAACTTGGTAAAAGAGCGCATCCTGCAGGCTGATTGCGCTGCAGGTTTCTTGTTCGACGGCTTTCCACGCACCCTGCCACAAGCCGACGCCATGAAAGCAGCCGGTGTCAAACTCGACTATGTGCTTGAAATCGACGTGCCGTTTGAAGCCATCATCGAGCGCATGAGCGGTCGGCGCTCACACCCGGCATCCGGACGCACCTACCACGTTAAATTCAACCCGCCCAAAGTGGCCGGTGTCGATGATGTTAGCGGCGAGCCGCTGGTGCAACGCGACGACGACAAAGAAGAAACCGTTAAAAAGCGTCTGGACGTTTACAGCGCCCAAACCCGCCCCCTGGTCACTTATTACGCAAACTGGGCCGCGGCAGAGCCAGCAGCAGCACCCAAATACCGTGCAATCAGCGGCACCGGCAGCGTAGATGAAATCACCGCACGTGCTTTCGCGGCACTGGCTGACTAATCTCGAGCCAAGAGTTTAAGCATCAGTGCCACGCGGGCTTTCACTGGAGTCAGCCCGTTGGCATGCTCGAATTCGTCGTTGCCCCCTGAAATCACACGCCCCAGGGCACATCGACTGCTGCGCAGCACCTTGACCCCGGCTTGACTGGCTCGGCTCAAGGCTGCCTCCAATGCCATGTGCAAGCTGCCGTTGCCCGTGGCCGCCACCACCAAACCTTGCATGGGGGCATAACCTGGCAAGGGTTGCAGCAAAGCATCCACTACCGCTGCACTGCCGCCCACATGGTTCATGACGATTTCAACACGCGGCCAAGAACCATCATCAGCTATTGATTCAATAGCTGATGATGCATACCCAGCCTGCTCTAGCGGCCAATTTTTAACCAAACGCAAAAGACCATTTTCAACGTAACCCAAGGCACCTGCATCACCTGAAGCAAAGGCATCCAGACGGTAAGTGTGCATTTTTTGCACATCCAGTGCACTGTGCAGTGTGCCAGCACAAAGCACCACCACGCCAAGAACCCCCGACGTAAGGGCGACGCTGATGGCATCGCGCAAATTTTGTGGACCATCGCTCTCGAGCGACGATGCCGGGCGCATGGCACAAGTCAAAACAACAGGTTTACAACACTGTAATTCGGGTGGCAGCACGGCATGCAAAAAATAAGCGGTCTCCTCCAGTGTGTCTGTGCCATGTGTGATGAGCACCGCCCGCACGTCGACCTGCTTTAGATGGTATTGAACGCGCTCGGCAAGTTGTAGCCAAATGGCAAATTCCATATCTTTGCTATCCAGCTGAGCCACTTGCTCAGTCACCAATTGAACGCTACCCAGACGCTCAGGCATGCCCGGTAAATTGCGCAGAAGTTCAGCGATGTCAATCTGCCCTGCTGTGTAGCCAATCGGATCTTCAACCCGTGCTGAACTACCAGCAATCGTGCCACCGGTGCCTAAAACCACAATTTTTTGTGCGCTTTCTTCAAATATCACTTGCAGTCCTATTAAAACTGGTTAAAAATACAGTTACTGGATAAGAAACCAGTACACTAGTTAGCACCGTTGATCAACTTTTCAAAACCCGGAGACATCATGTTTATCAGACCCAAACTGACCGATCGCCAACAACAGATTCTCGATCTTATCCAGAGTGCCATCACACGCACCGGTGCACCGCCCACGCGCGCTGAAATTGCCACGGAGCTTGGCTTCAAGTCTGCCAATGCCGCAGAAGATCACTTGCAAGCCTTGGCACGCAAAGGGGCTATCGAACTCGTTAGCGGCACCTCTCGCGGGATTCGCCTCAAAGGCGACAACTGGCGCAACCAACTGGCTTTACAGAAACAGGCTTTCAGCGAAACCATCACCAACCTGACCCAACTCGCTTTGCCACTGATCGGGCGGGTGGCAGCCGGTTCACCAATTTTGGCGCAGGAACATGTCGATCGAACCTATCACGTTGAAAACAGTTTGTTTGCACACCGCCCCGACTACCTGCTCAAAGTGCGCGGCATGTCCATGCGCGACGCCGGCATTATGGACGGCGACCTGCTGGCAGTGCAATCTGCCAAAGACGCCAGAAATGGTCAGATCGTGGTAGCGCGCCTGGGTGACGACGTTACTGTCAAGCGTTTCATGCGCTATCAAAACACCATCGAACTCCTGCCAGAAAACCCCGACTACCAGCCCATCGTGGTGCAAGCCGGAGAGCCCTTTGAGATCGAGGGGCTCGCGGTTGGCCTCATTCGCAACACCATGCTGATGTAAACCCAGTTACTCCACGCGATCTTTCGTCAACTCGTTTAGCACATCCATCCATCATGAATGCACTTTTCCAAACTCCACCCACGATTGCGCTGTTCACCCCCCTCAAAGTGCTCTGGTGCTGGATCTCCCAAGCTGACCTGACACGCCGTTACATACAACCGCACCAACCTGTGGTGCAGCGCACCAACCACTTTGCCACATCGGGTGCGAACCGGCTCAGACGAGTGCCAGCCAGCCATGCTATAGGTGCGCTGCGCACAAGCTCACCACAAAAACCATTGCGAGTGCTACGTGTGCTCGAGGCAGGTCAAAAACCATCGCAAATGGGACGAATTCGTATCACAGGTCGCATGGCCGATGTGTGTGCCGAGCTAGATCGATTGGCCGCTTTCGAAACAGCCTAACGCACCTCCAGCACGAATAATTCAAGATATTCAGGTTAACGGGGCATGAAAAGCGCAGCACCAAGGCACAATCGAGTTCATGAACATTGTGATTTTGGACGATTACCAGGATGTCGTACGCAAATTAGCGTGCGCGGTCAAACTAGAAGCTTTTCAAGCTAAAGTGCACACCAACACGGTGAAGGGGCTTGGTCAGTTACTGATCAGACTAAAAGACGCCGATGTGGTGGTGCTTAACCGTGAAAGAAGCCCTATTTCACGAGCCTTGGTTGAAAAGCTTCCAAAGCTCAAGCTCATTGTTCAAACCGGGCGTGTTGGAGCACACATTGATGTGAACGCCTGCACCGAGCGCGGTATTGCGGTTGCCGAGGGCACAGGCTCACCCATTGCACCGGCAGAGCTAACCTGGGCTCTCATCATGGCCGCGTCACGTCGTTTACCGCAATACATTGGCAACCTGAAGCATGGTGCATGGCAGCAATCCGGACTCAAATCAAGTGCCATGCCTGTGAATTTTGGACTCGGCACCATTCTTCAAGGCCGAACACTTGGCATTTGGGGCTATGGCCGCATTGGCCAGTTGGTAGCGGGTTATGGCAAAGCGTTCGGTATGCGGGTGCTAGTGTGGGGGCGAGCACCCAGTCGCGAACGCGCCACACTCGATGGCTTCGAAGTAGCAGCAAGCCGAGATGAATTGTTTGAAACATCTGACGTTTTGACCCTGCACCTGCGCCTGAACGATGAAACACACAGCGTCGTGCGGCTGGAAGACCTCTCTCGCATGAAACCAACGGCACTCATCGTCAACACCTCACGCGCTGAAGTAATTGAACAAAACGCTCTTATCAGCGGACTTAATCGTGGCCGTCCGGGCATGGCTGCTGTCGATGTATTTGAAAGTGAACCCATTTTGCAAGGCCACGCCTTACTGCGTCTGGAAAATTGTATTTGCACACCGCACATTGGCTATGTGGAGCAAGATAGCTATGAAATGTATTTTGGAGCCGCATTCGACAACGTGGTGAATTTCATCAAGGGTCGCCCCACCAACATCGTCAACCCTGGCGCTTTGCAGGTGCGCCGATAACATGGCCGCATATGAGTAATTTCGACGATTTCAATGGCACACGTGCAGTGCCTCCAGATCAGGCTTTTAACGCTGGGCTATTGGGTGAATGGCTAGAACAACATCTAGCAGGATTTTCTGGACCCGTACACATTGAAGCGTTCAAGGGAGGTCAATCCAACCCAACCTTTAAGTTGATAACGCCGGGACAAAGCTATGTCATGCGCTGCAAACCCGGCCCCGTAGCGAAGCTTCTTCCATCGGCTCACGCCATCGAGCGCGAATTTGTGCTCATGGATGCACTGGCGGGCTCTGATGTCCCCGTGCCACGAATGCTGTGCCTGTGTGAAGACGAATCTGTCATCGGGCGCTCTTTTTACATCATGGAGTTCATGCAGGGGCGCATCTGGTGGGAGCAATCTTTGCCCGACATGCAACCCGATCAACGCACGGCCATTTACCTTGAAATGAACCGTGTATTGGGTGCACTACACAAAGTTGATTTTGCTGCGCGCGGTCTGAGCACCTACGGTAAACCGGGCAATTATTTTGAGCGGCAAATTGGACGTTGGAGCAAACAATATGTGGCATCCATAACCCAACCAATTCCCCAGATGGATTGGCTCATGGCTTGGCTACCGGCACATATTCCGGCCATGGCACGCGATGCGGCCAGAGTTAGCATTGTGCATGGCGACTACCGGCTCGACAACCTGATGTTTCATCCGACCGAGCCCAAAATCATTGCCGTGCTCGACTGGGAACTCTCAACCCTGGGGCATCCCTTGGCCGATCTGAGCTACCACTGCATGGCCTGGCATATTCCTGAAGGTGTGTTTCGCGGCATCAAGGGGCTTGATCTGCCTACGCTGGGCATACCCAGTGAGGCTGACTACATTGCACAATATTGTCAACACACCGGCTTGACAACCCCGCAGGAACTCCTGCACGAATGGAATTTTTATTTGGCCTACAACCTGTTTCGCATGGCGGCCATTTTGCAAGGCATTGGCAAGCGCATTGAAGCAGGAACTGCAGCCAGTGCACAAGCCAAACAAGCTGCTGCCGGCGCAAGACCGCTGGCTGAGCTGGCCTGGTCGTTTGCGCAAATTAGTCAATAGTTTTGAGTTGATAGTGATTAGTTGAACTACCAACTACCAACTACCAACTACCAACTACCAACTACCGACTAATAACTAATAACTAACAACTCATCTAGAAAGCACATCATGGACTTTGACTACTCACCCAAAACCAAAGAATTGCAAAGCAAACTGCTGCGCTTTATGGATGAGTTTATTTATCCAGGCGAGCCAGAGCATCTGGCAGAAGTTGCAGCGAACACGGCGCTAGGCAAGCGCTGGACACCCCTGCAAGTGATTGAAAAGCTAAAACTTAAAGCACAAGAACACGAGCTATGGAATCTTTTTTTACCCGTTGACAGCGCTCAAGCCTCAGGCTACAGCGGTGCGGGTCTGACCAACCAGGAATATGCCCCGCTGGCAGAAATCATGGGGCGCGTGCCTTGGGCCAGCGAAGTCTTCAACTGCTCGGCTCCCGACACCGGCAACATGGAAACCATCGCCCGCTATGGCACGCAGGCACACAAAACACGCTGGCTCAAGCCCTTGCTCGAAGGGCGCATGCGCTCGGCTTTTGCCATGACAGAGCCTGCTGTTGCATCGAGCGATGCCACCAACATCGAAACCCTGATCGAGCGCGAAGACGAAGACTACATCATCAATGGCCAAAAGTGGTGGACGAGTGGTGCCGGTGACCCACGTTGTGCCATTTACATCGTGATGGGCAAAACCGACCCCACTGCAGCGCGCCATGCCCAACAAAGCATGGTGTTGGTGCCTGCCAACACACCCGGCGTAACGGTGCTGCGACCACTCAGTGTGATGGGTTACGACGATGCCCCGCACGGCCACATGGAGGTGCAATTCAACAACGTACGCGTGCCGGTGTCAAATATTTTGCTCGGTGAAGGTCGTGGTTTTGAGATCGCCCAGGGACGCCTTGGCCCAGGACGCATTCACCATTGCATGCGCCTGATTGGCCTAGCCGAACGAGCGCTTGAACTGATGTGCAAGCGCACTGCCAGCCGAGTTGCTTTTGGCAAGACCATTGCCACACAAACCGTGACGCAAGAACGCATAGCCGAAGCTCGGTGCAAAATCGACATGGCACGCCTGCTTACGCTCAAGGCGGCCTGGATGATGGATGTAGCTGGTAATAAATTTGCCAAAAACGAAATCGCCATGATCAAAGTGGTGGCTCCCACGATGGCCTGCGAAGTCATTGATTGGGCCATCCAGGCACATGGCGGTGCAGGCATGTGCGAAGACTTTCCTTTGGCCTACGCCTACACCTGCGCGCGTACTCTGCGCTTTGCAGACGGCCCAGACGAAGTGCACCGCAACGCCATCGCCAAAATGGAACTCGGCAAATATGGCCGGCCTGGCGGCGCTGTGGAAACGCCAGTTAACCGTGGTTATTAAGCGGCACGCTTGACCATAGGGCATTCAGATCAGGAAAATTCCAGTTGGCAGGGTCTTCACGTTGCTGGATTTTTTCTGCCACCTTCGACTGCGACAAATCCACCAGCACCGGTGTAAAACGCATGCCGGATTTGATCGAATAAAACGCTTTCACGATCGGCATGGTCAAAGATCTGGCCGATTGTTCAACCACCACACCGATGCGCCCAGAAGTCAAACGCACCAGCGAACCCACCGGGTAAATCCCAACGCTTTTTACAAAAGCCTGCAGCACGCGTGGGTCAAAATGGCCACTACTCCACTCGGCCATTTTGCGCATCGACTCAGCGGGATCCCAACCGGGTTTATAGGGTCGGTTCGACGTAATTGCATCATAGACATCACACACTGAGCCCATTTTCGAATAAAGGCTGATTTCATCAGCTTTGAGTTTTTTTGGATACCCTGAACCATCGACTTTTTCGTGATGGTGCAGCACCACATCGAGCGCAACCGGATCCATATCGGCACTGAGCCGCAAAATTTTGAAACCTTCATACGGATGCGCTTTGACAATGCCAAACTCAGCCTCAGTCAACTTGCCGGGCTTGTTCAACACCTCAAGCGGTATCGCGACCTTGCCCATGTCGTGGAGCAAGCCCGCCAAGCCACATGAGCGCGTTTGTGCTTCATCCAGACCCAGTTGTTTGGCCAGGGCGACCATCATGGCACACACCGCAACCGAATGCATGTAGGTGTAGTCGTCAGCCGTTTTTAAGCGTGCCAGGCTGATGATGGCGCCAGGGTTTCTCGACACAGAATCAGAGATTTCTTCAACCAATTCTTTGGCACCACCCGTGTCAACGGCGTTGCCCATGCGAACCTCTTCAAACATGGAGACCATGGCGGCCTTGGAAGCTTGGCAAATGCGTGACGCTCGCTCAAGCTCTTTAGCAGCTGAAACCGGGGTGATATGACGCGGCAAAGGGGGCAGATCAAACAGCGGGGCTGGTGCTGTTTGCGCTTCATCGAGCGCTGCATTAATGGCATGCTCTGACTCTTCTTCAGAAATCGAATGCTGCCCGACCGCAATATCTAGCCCCAATGAGATATCAATCCACACCTCTTTGATGCTGCTGGCCAGTATGGCTTCCAAATCTTTGGGGTCTGTGAGCACAAAGCCGGTGCGCCAAAACGGATGCTCCATCCACGAGCCACAAAACTCTTTCAGGTGCATGCCTAGCACCAACTGGTTGACACCAATGCGTTTGCGCATAAAGCGAATAAATGATTAGTGCAAATGCCTTGGCTTGCGGCCAGAACCATGCCCAGAGCCACTCGAGCCCCCCCCCATGCCACGCGGCGGTTTGCCTAACTCGAGCGAGCTGACCAGGTCGTTGAAGCGCTGATTGAACAGATTGTCAACTTCAGACACCACACCACCCAACTCAGCGGCATCAAAGTGGCGCTCCATCAGGGTGATCACGTCCTGCACCAGCAAATCGCGCTGCACCTGCATGATCGCTGCCGGGTCTGGCCCTACAAATAACATGACAAAGTCGTCACGCGATTCCACCTCGGAGTCGGGCTCTTCGTCATCGTCATCAAACTGGGTGTCGTAAAAGGTGATTTCAATGGCGGCACCAGCGCTGGAAAGCTCGTTCAGGTTCATGCACATCTCGTCGAGAACCTGCCGAAAATCATCGTTACCTTCAACCGTCCAACACATTTGCAACACGTGATCTTGTGCATCGAAGCTGATGCCGGGTTCATCTTCGTAAAAAGAATTCGACGCATCGCTGAGTGAGCGTGCACCCGCGTATTTCCAAACCGGCTTAAGCGCGTCTTGCAGTTGAGCAAAGCTCACATCGGTGCGCAAGCTGACTTGACCATGAACATGGATTTCAAATGGAGCGTTGTAATGTGCCATGACGAATAGTGTACGAGAGACCGAGACTATCCATATCGCTGACCTGAGCTACATAATAAAAATATCTTCCTGTAACAACAGGAATAGCAAAAAATGCCTGTTTCTATAGTGCCAACTAAAAACCCGCCAAAGGCGGGTTTTTAGTTGAGTCAATCAATTCAAATCAAACCCCGGCTCCACCGGTAAGGGATATCGTTTGTGGTGGTGGCAGTGGCGCTACGGTTGGAAGAGTAACCGTGGTCAAAACAACCTGAACTGGAGCTGCAGGGGGTGCAGCAACCACAGCAGCGATTTCGGTAATTGCGGTTGCATTTACCACGACTGTCTGAGCTGCAGTTGCAGCAGCTGTCAAAGCCGTTGTTGCTGTCCCAGCATTCACAGTAGTAGCCACGTTTGCCACAACCGATGCGCTGGGCAAAATCGCTTCTGCCAAAGCGGCCATCTGCGTTGGTGCAGCTGTTGCAGTGGCAACGAACAGTTCAGGCGCTTTTGCCTTGATGGTTTCAACAAAGCTAACAATCGTTGTATTTGATTGTGCTAATAATGCCGCCGCTGTCATGGCAGCTTTCGTAGCAGCCAAATCTGAAGTTACCACTGTCTGCGCAACACTTTGAACCACAGTGGAAATATTTTTTGCAACCGTAGCAGCAGCATTGACAGATGAAGTATTAGCAATGGTTGCAGCTGCAGTTGGTGCAGCAGCATTCAGCGCAGCCGATAGAGTATTGGTACCTGAGTTAGAGGCTACAGTTATCTTAACTTCTGTCACCGCAGCTACGATAGAATTTTGCACAAAAGTCGTATTCGCAGTCGAAGCTGCTGCACTTGTCAAATCAACATTGACATTAGAGGCCTTTAATGTATCGGCAACGGCTTTCACAGCATTGCTAAAAACTGCGTTAACGGCTGCTTCATAAGTGGCTTTTTGAGCTGAAGTAGAGGCAGCAGTCGGGGCAGCAACACCAGCCAAAGCAGCCACACTCCTTGAGGCGGTCGACAACATCGCTTGAACAGCCGCATTGGTCTGTTCAATTTTTGGACTGGTTGCAATGCTGGCCACTGGATCGAGAGCGGTTGAACCGGCAGGAAGACTTAATTTCGTCTCAACATTACTGGTCGCAGTGGCGATTTGAGCAGCAGTTGGACTTGGTGTATTAGCAGGAAGGCTTGCAACCACGAGTGTTGTCAATGGGGTCATAACCTTTGATCGAGTAGGAGCCTTTAAGATACCAGTGAAAGGAAGCTGGGTTGCGACGTTATAACCACCGCTTGAGCAAACCATATGGTCACCCAAGCCCGGAAATGAGTACGAACCCGTCAGACTAGTCACAACTTGTGGCTCAGTGCTTGAACAAACGCCATCATCATTCGAATCAAGAGTAACGACTGCTCCATAAACATAATTGTTTACCAAGAGACCAGACGTGGTTGGAGCCATAGTTGATACAACAGTATTGCCGCCACAAGCAGCAAGTGCAGCAAGAAAAACGACCCCCAAAGTAAATTTGACAGGATTTGATTTGACAAGTTTGAAATGATTCATAAAGTTCCCCGCAGAATTAGACGATTGACCACACACACTAAAATAATAACATGTGAATTCATCATGATGCTAACTGGTTTCTCGAAAAACATAAAAAGCGTTGCGCATTCGCCCTAGTTGAGATCTGATATAAGCGCGGCTGATTCGACCCGAATTCAACAATTCTTGATCCAAACTTGATTCAAATTTAAGACTGGTTACAGCACCTGGTATGACGTTGTTGGCAGGTGAAGCTGCAGTTGTCAAACGTGTGCGAAAGCCTTGCGAGTATTGTCCAGCTCCGCCAAAAAATACACTTTTCGGCGTCATGCCCTGGCGTGGGGTCAATGGCAAACTTAACTGCAAGCCTGCAAACTGGTTGTTTCCGCCTTTTCGGTAAAACACCTGAACGCTCATGTCACCAAACCATCGAGTCAAATCGATAGAAGGCCCCTGACTACCATCGCTGTAGCGTTGCGCACCCAACTCGATCGATGTTAAAGGACTGAATGCATGACGATAGCTGGCAGAAAAAGCTCTATCTTGGCCAGCCAATCCACCAGGTGCACGCTCGTAGCCGGAACCCTGAAGTCGAATCACATCATCAGTACTTGGTACAAATATCGTTGACTCCGCCTGAACCCCGACTACGTCGTAATGGAAACGCCCGAGGGAGACTTGATTCAAGACATGACTGCCCACCCAGAAAGACTGCTGTAACCCTAATGCACGTGAACCACTGCGTTGGCGATAAATTCCAAACACCGCACCGTCACTCATGTTGTTTGAATTGCTAATCGGCACGATATAGTTTGAAAACAATTGGGCTCCGCTCCAAAGCGGAGCAGTAATTTTGATGTTGGCTGCCAAGCTGTAATCGAAAGCACCAACCTCAGTGCCCAGCGTGTAATTAAAATCAGGTTTAATTTCAAAACGCACAACCGAACTAGAACTTTCTTTTGCATCAACCCACTCTGTGCTGGTCGCCACATCTGTAGGTACCCGCTCCCAGCTCAAGGTATCGTTGACTGATTTTGCCTCACCATCGCGTAAAAATACACGGTACACATCCAGACCAACACCCGTCTCGTAAAGACGTAACCCCTCTTTGAATGTGACAGCGTTGATTCGCTTGGCTTCTTTGGGTGCTAACTCGGCAGCCAACCCAAACAGCACACCCAAAGCATCCACTTCATTGTGAGCATATCGATGGTTTTCGTATTCAACCACCAGTACAGAGCCGTGCAAGCCAACGCGCACGCGCTCCAAACCAGCATCAATGAGAGCATTTTTCAAGACTTCCAGACGATCGTGGGCTGTGGGCTGCATACCCGACTGCTGCATCTGTTGCAAGGCTGCATCCAGCGCAGGCAATGCCTGTTTGGCGTTCGGTTGAAACTTGGCCTGGCTGCGATCGTTTTCCCCAATCGGCACAACCAATGACACAGCCAAACTATTGGCAGGCGCAGACAAGCCAATGCCAGCATAGTCGCCATATGAACGCTGCACTTGACCAATGATTTTCGAA
Organism: uncultured beta proteobacterium; assembly: GCA_903930255.1. GTDB lineage: Bacteria > Pseudomonadota > Gammaproteobacteria > Burkholderiales > Burkholderiaceae_C > Rhodoferax. The sequence continues at coordinate 2,656 of CAIYYA010000194.1, read as the reverse complement.
TTCGCCAGAGGCGCCAACGGCCCAGTGGTCCAGCGCAAACCTATGTGCTTTTGGGCACCTTCTAACTCAGCCAAACCAGACAATCCGTTGTCGGTCAACTTGACATTCACACCACGAAAAAATCCGTCAAATGTAGGTGCACCACCCACCACCCGGGTTTGACCCTGTGCATATCCGAGCGCAACCTTGAAAGGCCCGTATTGATCGCTAGCCACAGCGTAGGTTGACTTGAAATATACGGCGCCTCCATTCACATCATTCATACCCAGCGCAATCTTGGGAAAACCTGCGCCAAAGCTCGGGAGTTGAACTTTGAGATTGGCAGAAATATCACGAATGCCGTTGAGCACTCCGGAGTTGGACTGGGTGTATTCCGCAAAGCGACCAAAAAATTCAACACCAGGCAACAAACCAACACCAAAACTTGAGTTTTGCTGAACCACCGAGGGCTTGCCCAACTGGGGTTCCCGATAGTTGCCGGTTGTCACGGCCACAGAGCCTTGTGACAAAACATCCGCATACGGAATCACCAAACCGCCCGTCACGCCCTGGGTATTGACACCCAATGTTTGTGCACTCAGCCAACTATTGGGCATGAACAAACCCAACGCAATCAGTGTGCTGACGCAACTTCGTTTTGGCATAGCGTGCATAGGCTGGAGTGTTGGTTTTTTCCGCATCATTTTTTTGCCTGTTTGGTATTTCAATCGACTCCATTTGCTCAACAAAAAAACCGCACTAAGCGGTTTTTTTGTTGGCTTCAGCAGAGCTTAACCCATGTGCAAGCCGCCGTTCACCGAGAACTCGGCACCGGTGGCATAGCCGCCTTCATCTGACGCGAGCCAGGCGATGATGGAGGCAATTTCGCTGGGTTCACCCAGGCGTTTGACGGGCACCGTGCCAATGATCTTGTCGAGCACTTCCTGGCGGATGGCTTTGACCATGTCGGTGCCGATGTAGCCTGGGCTCACGGTGTTGACCGTTACGCCTTTGGTTGCCAACTCTTGCGCCAGCGCCATGCTAAAGCCGTGCATACCGGCTTTGGCAGCCGAGTAATTGGTTTGGCCCGCTTGACCCTTGACACCATTCACCGACGAAATGTTGATAATGCGACCCCAGCCTTTTTCGACCATGTCGCCGACCACTTGCTTGGTCACGTTGAACATGGAATTGAGGTTGGTTTCGATCACTGCGTCCCAGTCGTCGCGTGTCATTTTTAAAAACATACGGTCACGCGTGATGCCAGCGTTATTTACCAGCAAGTCGATCGAGCCGTGCTCGGCCTTGGCTTTGCTGAACGCTTCAACGGTGGAATCCCAATCGCCCACATTGCCAGCCGAGGCATAAAAAGTGAAGCCCAGGGCCGCTTGTTCGGCCAGCCACTTGGCGTAGTCGCGTGTTGGACCGCATCCAGCGATCACTTTGAAGCCTTCTTTGCTTAAACGCTGGCAAATGGCGGTTCCGATGCCACCCATACCACCGGTGACGTAGGCTACTTTTTGACTCATGAAAATCTCCTCTTTGTAAATAATTCAAGTTTGAAAAAAATTGGCAGTCACCGCCTGGTCCGCTGCACAACTGACATTGTGACTGCAAAATCTGCACTGGGTAGTTAGGGCAAGCCCCAAGTTGTACCCGTTTTAGTGTTTAGTTTTTAGTTGGTAGTTATTAGTTTGACTACCAACTAATGACTCCTAACTCGTCTATGCCTTGGCTTTGACATAGCGACCCGGCGCAGCCTCAATCACCTTGTGCTTGCCTTTGCCGTAAGTCTTGGGGGCTGCAACTTCTTTGCCCGCCTGAGATGCCAGCCAGTTCGACCAATCGGTCCACCAGCTGCCAGCGTGCTCAGTGGCACCGCTAAGCCATTGCTCTTGCGCTTTGGGGAACTTGCCGTCATCACGCGTCCAGTGGCTGCGTTTTTTCTTGGCGGGTGGGTTGATCACACCGGCAATGTGGCCAGACGCGCCCATGACAAAACGTTTTTTGCCAGGCAAATATTGTGTGGAAGCATAGGCGCCGCCAATCGGCACGATGTGATCTTCGCGCGAACCATAGATGTAAACCGGAATATCGACCAGATTGAAGTCAATTTTTTCACCGCAAACCGTGGCAACGCCGGGCTTGGTCAAATTATTTTCAAGGTAGGTGTTGCGCAGATACCAGGCATAACACGGCCCCGGCAGATTGGTGGAGTCGCTGTTCCAATAGAGCAAGTCAAAGGGGGGTGGGGTTTCGCCTTTGAGGTAGTTGCCCACCACATAGTTCCACACCAGATCGTTGGGGCGCAGAAAACTGAAGGTGCTGGCCAGATCGCTGCCCTTCATCAAACCGCCCTTGCCCATTTCCTGCTCGCGGTATTTCACAAAACCTTCGTCGATGAACACATCGAGCACACCGGTATCGGCGAAATCAAGCATCGAGGTCAGGAAGGTGGCGCTGGCTGCCGGCTTTTCACCCCGTGCGGCGAGCACCGCCAAGGCGCAGCCGAGCATGGTGCCGCCGACGCAGAAACCCAAGGTGTTGATGGTTTTTGCGCCCGTGACTTCTTGTGTGACAGAAATAGCTTTGGTCACAGCGTGCTCGATGTAGTCGTCCCAGGTTTTTTTAGCCATCGAGGCGTCGGGGTTGCGCCAACTCACAACAAAGGTACGGT
>CAIYYA010000193.1 GCA_903930255.1 uncultured beta proteobacterium | reverse complement strand
CATTTGATGAAATACACATGGATGTCTGCGAAATGCCGCGACAGTAAAACCTTGGAGGCGGATGTAGATGACATACTTGACAACTTCGGCTCAAAATATAAATTTGCGTTTTAACGTATCTAACTTATGCTTAATGGCTTACTATTTTTTTCGCCAAGCCTGGGTACGTTGATGTATCAACCAAGCCAATACCATGAAGCACAGGCTGGCAACCGTGCTGGCTAAGCCAATCAGCACGGCCATGGCGGCAGCGGCGCCCATTTCTCCGGCCTCGTCCAAATTCAAAATTGCGATCGAAGCGACTTTGGTTTCAGGCGAATACAAAAACACAACCGCTGAAATGGTGGTCATCGCATTGATGAAAAAGTAGCGAGCCATGTCCACCAGTGCTGGCGAGCACACTGGCAAAGTGACGCGCCAGAAGGTCTTGTAAAACGGCACTTTGAGCGATGCGCTGACAGCCTCAAATTCGCTGTCAAGCGCTTTAAGTGCGGTTACAGCGGTGAGGTAACCGGTGGTGTAGAAATGCACAATCGTGCAAATGGTTAGCAGCGTCAAGCTGTGATACAGCCCATTCAATGGGTTGGACGGCGCATTAAAGAAAAATATATATCCCAGACCCAGCACCAAGCCCGGCACGGCCATAGGCACAACGGCAAGAAGCCGCACCAATGAACGCATACTGTCCAGACCTTTGGTTTTTTCCAGTAAGTAAGCACTGATAAACACCAGTGCGGTGCCGAACAAAGCGGTAGCGCCGGCCATTTTGAGACTGTTAAAAAATGCCGCACCAACTTCAGCATCTAGCAAAACCACCGTGTATTGCCGCAGACTAGGCGTCAGGTTGTACGGCCAGAAAGTGGCCAAAGAGGCGAACACAGCCATACCCAACATGGCCAACATCAGCAAGGCAATCGTGCTGCAAAACAGGGTCATCAGCCCGTCAAAGAACCGTGCAGGTTTTGCCGTATAGGGAATGGCGCGAGCCGTCAGCATCGCTGTTTGGCGGCGATTCACATAGTTGTCCACCGCAAACGTGAGCACAGCTGGTGCCAGCAGCAAAATGGCGACAACAGCGCCCCGGGCGAAATCCTGTTGGCCAATCACCAACTTGAACACATCGGTAGCCAACACGTTGAAGTTGCCACCGATCACTTTCGGAATACCAAAGTCGGTGATGACCAGGGTAAAAGTCACCAAGGCAGCAGAGATCAGGCCGTATTTGGCACCTGGCAGGGTGATGGTAAAAAATTTGCGCCAAGCGCTTGTACCCATGGCATCTGCGGCATCGAAGAGACGTGCATCTGACATGGAAAGGGCCGTGACCAATATCATCAATGTGTGAGGGAAAACGGCAATGCATTCGGCCAACACAATGCCCGGAGCGCCATAAATTTCATCAAACCCCATGCTTTGAAGCCAAGCCTTGAGCACGCCCTGATTGCCAAACCAGTAGATCAAGGAAATGGCCGCTAGCAGCGAGGGTGCCAATAGCGGCACCAAGGTGATACCACGAAAAAAGGCCTTGAATGGCATGCAGGAACGGGTCAGGGCATAAGCAAAAGTGAACGCCAGGGGCAACACAATCAGCGTCACCAGAGCAGACACCCAAAGACTGTTCCATAGACTATCGAGCAAGGCTGGCGTTTGGGCGTAAGCAAGAAAATTCTCCAGACCAACAAATTCACCATTCGCGGACTGCAGTGCCTGGAGCAGGATGGAGCCCAGAGGCAGCGCCACAAAATATATCAAAATGATAGCTGCTAACGCAAGCAGGACGTGTGCTAGACGCTCAATCCAGTGATGATCCAACCTGCTAAACGGAGCGGCATTCACAGCAGACATCAAAACACCTTGATGCGATCGGGCAGCAACTTGAGCGGCAGACTTGAACCAACTTGCAAGGATCGTTCAGTCAGAAAATTGAGCGGCAGGTACACCGTCAATTTGTGCGACACCAGCGACCACGAACCCACTTGTACATGGCAATACGCACCCAGAAAGTCGATTTTTTCGATCGTCGCATCGAACACATGCGCATCGCCTGGCGCGATCGACTGAGCCAGCACGTCCTCGGGACGCAGATAGGCTTTCACCGGGCCATTGTTGGGACTAAAACCCGGGAGACTGAGCCGGCCCAATAGCAGGTTGCCGTTCACTCGATTGGCTGGTAACACATTAACCTTGCCAACAAAGTCGGCCACAAAAGCAGTGGTCGGTTCACGGTAGATTTCCATGGGTGTGCCAATTTGCTCAATCACACCATGATTCATCACCACAATCCGGTCGGCTATGCTGAGTGCTTCTTCCTGATCGTGTGTCACCATGATGGTGGTGACACCCAAAGTCTGCTGCAAACTGCGGATTTCTTGGCGCAGGCGTAGCCGCTCCAGCGCGTCAAGGGCTGATAGCGGTTCGTCTAAGAGCAGCAGGCTGGGCGATGTGGCTAGAGCCCGTGCCAGCGCGATACGTTGCTGTTGCCCGCCAGAGAGTTGCCCTGGATATTTGGATTCGCTGCCTGGCAGGCCGACCAGTTTCACCAGATCGGTGACCCGTTGGCACACTTCTGAGTGCTTGACCTTGCGGTTGACCAACCCGTAAGCTACGTTATCAAACACGCTCAAGTTAGGAAACAGGGCGTAACTTTGGAAAACGATACCGTAGTCGCGTAAAGCCGGCGGCAGCCGGGATATATCACGCTCAGCCTGAAAAATCTGACCTGAAGTTTGTGTTTCCAACCCCGCCACGATGCGCAGCAAGGTGGTTTTGCCACAGCCTGAAGGCCCCAAAAAACAAACGAACTCGCCCTTCTGAATGGCGAGATCAATGTCTCTTAGGGCATTGAAATTGCCAAAGTCCTTGCGGATCTGACTCAGCTTCAGAAATGGGCTGTCGCTCACGGTTTGGTCAATCAGCGTTTTTCAGTCTTGCCGTCATAGCGGACTTTCCATTCGGTCAGAATGCGTTCGCGCTGTTCGGCAGCATAGTTAAAGTCGAGTTTGACCAGCCGTTGCTCGTAATCCTTAGGCACATTGGCCAGCGGTGCCGCCACACCAGGTTGAGCGGTGATGGCAAAGTTTTTACCATAAAGCAACATGGCATCTTTGCTGGAAGCCCAGTCTGCGAGTTTTTTGGCGGCTGCCAATTTTTTGGTGCCTTTATGGATTGCAAAAGCTTCCAGGTCCCAGCCCAAACCTTCTTTAGGGAAGATCAGGTCAATCGGTGCGCCCTTGGCTTTGTTGGTGTTGCCGCGGTATTCAAACGAAATACCCACCACATACTCGCCACTGGCGGCCATATTGCAAGGCTTGGAGCCCGAATGGGTGTATTGCGCAATGTTGGCGTGCAGACCATCCATGTATTTCCAGCCGCCACCCTTGCCGGCTTGATCGCCAAACAGCGTCAGCCAGGCGACAACATCAAAATAGCCAGTTCCGCTGGAGGCCGGATTTGGCATCACCACTTGCCCTTTGTAGACGGGTTTGGTCAGGTCTTGCCAACTTTCGGGCTTGGGTATGTTCTTTTTCTGGGCTTCTATCGTGTTAAAGCACACGGTGGCGCCCCAGACGTCCATGCCAAACCAGGCTGGGGGCGTTTTTTTGTCGCGGTACTGGCTCATGATGGCATCGATGTTCAGTGGCGCATAGGGGATCAACATGCCCTGCTTGTCCAAAAGTGCCAGACTACTCGCAGCCACACCCATCACAGCATCCGCCTGCGGATTGGCCTTTTCAGCCAGCAACTTGGCGGTGATCACACCCGTTGAATCACGCACCCACTTGATCTCGATATCGGGATTGACCGCGTTAAAGCCTTCTTGATAGGCTTTGAGCTGATCGGTCTCGAGCGCGGTGTAAACCATCAACTGGGTTTTTTCGGCTGATGCAATGCCCGCAAGCGTCATCAGACCCGAGACTGCAAGAAGTTTGGCGACTTTAGATAAACGCATACGGAATCCTTGAGTGGTAAAGCCCGCATCATCCGCGCCCAATGTGACAAAACGATGAAATCGAAACAATTTGTTAATTGTTTTTTGTAAATTGTTAACAATCTGAATATGTGCTTCAATCGGTGCCTATGCATGCTTTAGTCCACCCCACCATCGCTCTTTTACAAACCAATTCGCTCGCCAGCGTAGTTCAGCAAGCCATTGAGCAAGCCATCCTTTCTGGCGAACATGCCCCTGGCGCAAAGCTGAATGAAGCCACGCTGGCGGAGAAACTGGGTGTGTCGCGTGGCCCTATTCGCGAAGCCTTCAGAATGCTTGATGAAGCCGGACTGGTGCGCACCGAAAAGAATCGTGGCGTATTTGTCCGTGATATATCGCTCGCTGAGGCGGCAGAAATTTTCGACCTGCGAGCCGCCATGGAGGAAATGGTTGGCAGGCAACTGGCCAAGCAATTGACCGAAGCGCAACAACAAGAAATCACCACGCTACTGAACGAAATGACGCAAGCGGTGGCCGATCAAAACGCAGACACCTATCACCAGCTGAATCTGAATTTTCATGAACGCTTGGTGGAGATGACCGGCAACCGCAGGTTGCTGGCCATTTATCGCAAGTTGATCAAGGAGCTGTCACTTTTTCGACGGCTCAATCTGGGTGATTTCGATGCACTGCCTTTGTCGGCACAAAGCCACCGAGACATTTTCAAGGCCATTACTTCAGGCGTTGCAGAGGTCGCCGGCCAACTCATGGCCAAGCATGTTCAAGCCAGCAAACAGCGCACTCTCACCCGTGCGGAGCAGCGTGAATGACTGTCACACCAATGCCATATCTGGCACACATACTAATTTGACCTATTTCGAGAACCAGTCAAGTGAAAGAAAGCAATCCACAGCCAGTCCAGACAGCGTCGACCTGCAGCGTCGCCGGGCCCTCTCAAAGCGAAGGTGATGTCAACCATTCCGTGCGACGCAAGCAGTGGCAAAACGACACGCTAGACCTTAGCACCCGAGCGCTGCTAGCACGCGACAGCACCGCGTTTTTGCACCAATCGGTGTCCACGCCCTGCTTGAACGGCATTGCCAAAGCCCAAGGCATCTGGATCGAAGACACAGCGGGGCGGCGCTACATGGATTTTCATGGCAACAACGTTCACCACGTGGGTTACGCCCATCCACAGGTGATTGCAGCCATCAAAAAACAACTCGATGCTCTGAGCTTTGCGCCCCGGCGCTTTGCCAACGACCGGGCTGTGGAACTGGCCGAAGCGCTCAGCACACGCTTTGAAAACCTGACTGGTACACCCGGCAAGGTGCTGTTTACCACCGGTGGCTCCGATGCAGTAGAAGTCGCCATCAAGCTGGCACGTATCGCCACCGGTCGCTTTAAGACATTGAGCTTCTGGGATTCGTTCCATGGTGCTGGACTGGGAGCGTCCAGCGTGGGTGGTGAATCGCTATTTCGTAGTGGGCGTGCCGTAGGTCCGCTGCTGCCGGGCACCGAACACGTGGCCCCGTTTGGCTGTTACCGCTGCGCTTATGGACACGCGGTTGATTCCCACGGACAGCCAGACATCGCCAGTTGCAAGTTAGCCTGTGCCAACATGGTGCGCTATGTGCTGGCGCGTGAAGGCGATGTGGCCGCTGTGATTGCAGAACCCGCACGCGCAGTACCCTTCATTCCGCCACCGGGTTATTGGGCGGCGGTGCGCCAAGCCTGCAACGACCATGGCACGCTGTTGATTTTTGACGAGATTCCCACCGGACTGGGCAAGACCGGGCGCTTTTTTGCCGCTGAGCACGATGCTGCCAAACCCGACATCATGGTGCTGGGCAAGGCCTTGGGTGGCGGTGTGCTGCCGATTGCCGCGTGCCTAGCACGCGCTGAGCTGGATGTGGCCGGAGCCTACGCCTTGGGTCACTACACGCATGAAAAAAATCCGGTGACGGCTGCAGCTGCGCTCGCAACTTTGGACGTGATTGAGCGTGAGCAGTTGGTGCAAAACGCAGCAAACGTAGGGGCTTATGCATTGGAGCGGCTGCTTGAGATGAAAGACCGCCACCCGTTGATTGGCGATGTTCGCGGGCGCGGGCTGCTGATCGGCATTGAGCTGGTGAGCGACCGTGCGGCCAAAACGCCCGCCGCAGACCCGGCCGAAGCCGTGCTGTATGCCGCCTTGTCGCGTGGCCTGTCATTCAAAACCACCATGGGCAATGTGCTCACCCTGACCCCACCCCTGATCACCACCCGCGAGCAGATGGCGCAGGCGCTGGACATTCTGGACCAATGCCTGTGCGAAGTTGCTGCACCTTGAATCTCTCTTATTGAAAGTGATAGACCACCCCATGAACTCGTCAACACCCTGCGTGCTCACCGTCAATGGTCGCCGCTATGCCCTGCCCAAGCACCCTACCGTGGTGGTGTGTGTCGACGGCTGCGAGCCCGACTACCTGGCGCAAGCCGTGGCCTGCGGCCAGATGCCTTGGCTCCAAAACACACTGGCCAATGGCACAGCGCTGGTGGCCGACTGCGTGGTGCCCAGCTTTACCAACCCCAACAACCTGTCAATCGTGACTGGCGTGCCACCCAGCGTGCACGGCATTTGCGGCAACTACCTGTATGACACAGCCAGCGGCACCGAGGTCATGATGAACGACCCCAAGTGGCTACGCGCACCCACCCTGTTGGCGGCACTGGCCGATGCCGGTATGTCGGTCGCTGTGGTCACCGCCAAAGACAAACTGCGCGCCATGCTGGGGCACCAGATGAAAGGCATCTGCTTCAGCTCTGAAAAAGCCGACCAGACCACGCTGGCTGTCAACGGCATTGAAGACGTGCTGGCGCTGGTGGGCCAGCCCCTGCCCAGCGTGTACAGCGCCGACTTGTCTGAGTTTGTTTTTGCTGCAGGCGTG